>NZ_JBEXWC010000035.1:0-53148 GCF_040629635.1 Streptomyces sp. NPDC005898
ACCCACTTCCCCACCCCCCCGCACTCCCCCCCCCGCCGCGGGCGGGGTGCCCCCACCCGCGGCCGTGGGGCCCGGCCACCTCGACCGGCAGCGCCCCGCCGGGCAGCGCGCCCGCCCGCTCCAGGGCCGCCGCCGCCCGCGCGGCCTCGCTGTCGGTCAGCGGCACGCCCAGCGCGTCGGCCGTGGCGCGCAGCCAGTCCTCGGCCGGCTCGATGCGGAACAGGGTCCCGGAGAAGTCGAAGAGCACGCCCTTGATCGCCATGCGCTGGATCCTCCGGGAGCGGCCGAGGGACGGTCAAGTGGGGCCTCGGCCATGCTTGCCCGGACCGCGCGTGTACGTCGCGACGGCGAGCGCCACCGTCAGGCCGCCCAGCAGCCAGCCGCCCAGCACGTCCGTCGCCCAGTGGACGCCGAGCCAGACCCGGGTCACCCCCACGCCGACCACGGACACCACGGCCAGGGCCAGGCCGGCGCGCCACGGCGCCGGCCCCGCCCCGTGCAGCCGCAGCAACCACAGGAGCAGACCGCAGACGACCGCCGCCGTCATCGCGTGGCCCGAGGGGAACGCCGCGTAGTGCGCGTGGTCCACCGGATCCGGCCACACCGGGCGGGAGCGGCCCACCGCCGCCTTGAGCGACTGCTGCACCACGGAGGCCACCAGGCAGGTCCCCATCAGCCACAGCGCGAGCCACCGCGCGCCGCGCACCACGAGCCGGACCGCCACCACCGCGCACAGCGCCCGCATCATCCATGGGTCCCACACCCAGTCGCTGAGGATCCGGCTGGTGCGCGTGAGGGCCGGGTCGGCCACGGCCCAGCGGTGCGTGGTGCGCGCGATGTCGCCGTCGAGCGAGACCAGCGGGCCCCACTCCAGCTTCACCAGGAGCAGCAGCAGGAGGGCGGGCAGGCCGAACAGCGCGGCGGCGAGTGCCGCCCGGTGGGTGGCGGGTCGGGTGGCGGAATCCATGGGCGGGGGGTGCATGGGGTGATCCTCGCCGCCGAGGCGGAGTGGAAACCCCTCCGGCGCGCGGGGCGGCCGTCAGCCGAGGGCGCGCAGGCCGGGCACGAAGGTGACGAGGACGGGGATCACCGGCACGAGCGCGGCGGTCGCCGTCAGCCGGAGCCTGCGGGCGGGGGTCAGGCGCGGGCGGGCGGCGAGCAGCCGGTGGACGCGCTGCGGGACGTGCGCCTGCGGCGTCGGGCAGGGCCCGAACACGCCGCGGTCCTCGTTCAGCTCGACCAGCGCGAGCGCGATCGTCAGCCGTCCGAAGCGGCGCGAGGCCACGTCGTCGGCGGCCAGCTCCACCAGGCGGTGCATCTCGTCGCGGAACGCCGCGAACACCCGTACCTGCGGGAAACCGGCGGCCAGCGCGCCCGAGCAGTGCAGCAGCCAGTCGTGCCGGGCCCGCGCGTGCCCCTGCTCGTGGGCGAGCACGGCATCGAGCTGACGGCCTTTCAGGCGACGCAACGCGGCGGTTGTGAGGACCAGTTGGGGGGCCTGGCCGGGCAGCCACCAGGCGTCGGGGCGCTCGCCCTCCAGGACGACGAGGCGGTCGGCGCCGGGCTCCTCCCCGGGCAACAGCGGGGCGCGCAGGAGGAGTTCGGCCCGTCGTGCGGCCCGGCGGGAGCGGGCGAGAGTGATCTCCCGGGTCAGCATGGCCGCGGTCCACACCCCGCCGCACGCCAGCGCCACGGCGGTGGCCGCCGCCCAGGGGCCCGGCGCCTGGAGCGCGTACGCCTCGACGACGGCGTGCGGGGCGGGAGCGAAGACATGGCCGCGCACGGCCTGCCACGCGGCGGCCGCGCTGAGCGTCATCGAGAGCGCGCAGCACAGCAGCACCGCCGCCACCACGCACTGCCAGACCCACAGGGCGACCACCGGCTCGCGCTCCGGCCAGTCGGTCCGGGCGAGCATGCGCGGGGCGACGACGGCGGTCAGGGCGCCCAGCAGCAACAGTGCGACGGGGACCATCATGGCGCCCAGCCTATGAGGCGGGGCTACCCAGGGGTATGGGCTGCCGCCTCAAGTGACGGACGCCACGGCCGATGTGGCCGTCGCACACGGAGGACGCGTGCGGGGGCGCGCGCGAGAGCGCACGGGAGCCGGGTGCGAAAGCCGCGTACGAAAAGGGGCGCCGATCGGGTCCGTCCGCGCCGACGCCGAGTGGCGAGGGCCGCGCGGGCGCGCCGACGCCGTAGTGTCGGACGATGATCGAGACCATCGTGTTCGACGTGGGGGAGACCCTCACCAAGGACGACCGCCAGTGGGCGGCCTGGGCGGACTGGCTGCAGGTTCCGCGGCACACCGTCTCCGCGCTCGTCGGCGCCGTCGTCGCGCAGGGCGGGGACGGCCAGGACGCCCTGCGGCTCGTCAGCCCCGACATGGACATCGCCTCCGCCCACCAGGCGCGCGAGGCGGCGGGCCGGGGCGAGCACCTCGGGGAGGGCGACCTCTACCCCGATGTGCGCCCGGCCCTCGGCAGCCTGCACAAACTCGGCGTACGCGTCATCATCGCCGGCAACGGCACCGCGCGCGCCGCGGAGCTGCTGCGCGACCTCGACCTGCCCGTCGACCTCGTCGTCACCTCGGGGGACTGGGGCGTGGCCAAGCCGGACCCGGCCTTCTTCACGCGGGTGCTCGAAGTGGCGCAGGCCGGACCCCGCGAGACGCTCTACGTCGGCGACCACCCCGCCCACGACGTCTTCCCCGCGAAACAGGCGGGGCTGCGCACCGCGCACATCCGGCGCGGGCCGTGGGGGCACCTGTGGGCGGACGACCCGTCGGTCGCCGACGCGGCGGACTGGCAGATCGGCAGCCTGACGGCGCTGCCCGCGCTGATGGGCCACTGACGACGGGCGCTTACGTCGGCGGTTTACGTCGGGCCCCGACGCGCCGGTCACTGAGCCGGCCGTGGGAGACGGCGCCCGGGAGCGGCCGAGGCGTGGGCGCCGTCCCGGTCAGAGGGTCAGCAGCATCGCCAGCATGCCGATCCCCATCGACAGCCTGCACGCCAGCGCCAGCTCGGGCCGGTCCGCCCAGCCGAGGACCGCCGGGCCGCCGCCCTCGCCCGCCGCGACCGGCCCCGTGGGGGCGAGCCGCGCGCCGGACCACAGGACGTACCCGGCGAAGTAGAGCAGGAGGGCGCCGGTCACCGGCGGGAGGCCCGCGCCCGAGTGGCCCGCGTGCGCGCCGGGCGTCACGACCATCGCCACCGACATGTAGACCATGGCGAACGCGCCGATGAGGTGGTGGACGTGGTGGCGGTTGGCCCGCGCCGCCCAGAGCGCGTGCAGCGCGGCCGCCCCGAACACTGCGGTGTAGCCCAGCCAGGCCCAGCGCGGCAGCGCGACGACGGCCGCCGGCACGGCCATCACCGCCATGCCGAACCCCATGAGCGCCTCGCCGCCCGCCGTGCGGCGCTGCGCCTCGATCCGGCTGCGCATCCGCAGCAGACAGTAGGTCCCGGTCGCCGCGCACAGCGCGACGAGCAGCCAGGCGGCCTGCGTCGGTCCGTGCACCGCACACCTCCCCCTGAAGACGTGTCGTTCGGAGCGATGCCCAGGCCCGGCGCGCCGTACCCCGGCGCACGGGGGTGCGGGGGGAGCACGGGGGAGTGCGGCACGGTCCCGGGAGCGGGGCCCGGAATGTGTCTTTCACGGGTAAAACACTTGCTAATGTTTTAGGTATGAGCAGTACGCCGCCGTCCCGGCATCCGTCCCCCCGCCCCCGTCCCCGCCGGCTCCCGCTCGCCGGTGTGCTGCGTCCGGGCAAGCCCTCCGACATCTGGTTCAAGCCCGCGTGCAGCGTCGTCGTGGCCACCGCGGCACCGAACCTGACGCTGCTGGCCCTCGGGCGGCTCGACCTCGTGATGTACACGATGGCCGGTTCCTTCTGCGCCCTGTACGCCCATCACCTGCCCTACGCCGCCCGGGCCCGCGCCCTGGCCGGGGTCGTCGCCGGGATGACCGCCGGGGTGGCCCTCGCGCTGGTCACCGCCTCCCTGACCGGCTCGGCGGCCGTGCTGGTGGCCGTCGGCGCGCTCCTCGCCGCCGCCCAGAAGACGCTGTGCGACGCGACCCGCGTCGGGCCGCCCGGCCACCTGATCCTGACCTTCATCAGCTCGGCGACCCTCTTCGCGCCGCAGCGCCTCGACCAGGTCCCCGGGCACCTCGCGCTCACCCTCGCCGGAGGAACCCTGGCCTGGCTGGTCGGCATGGCACCGGCCCTGGTGCGCCCGCACGGCCCCGAACGCCGGGCCACCGCCCGCGCCCTGCGCGCCGTCGCCGCGTACGCCGACACCGCGTACGCCGAGGCGGCCGGACCGGCGGCCGAGCGGGCCCGCACCGCCGCGGCCGGCGCGGTGCACGGCGCCTGGCAGACGCTGACGGCCACCGGCGCCCCCACCACCGGGGCGCGCCACGCACTGGCCCGCCTCCTGGTCCGCGCCGAGGAGACCCTCGCCGATCCCGGCGCGGCCGACCCCGCCGCGCTGCGCGCCTGGGCCGCCGGACTGCGCGGCACGGGCGCCGTCCCGCGCCCCCACGACGTACGCCCCGGCGAACGCGACGAACTGCTGGGCGTCGCCGCCGAACTCGCCGCGGGCGGGCCGTCGCTGTGGCGCCGCCTCGCGCCGGGCTCCCCGCTGCTGCCCGTCGCGCTGCGCACCGCCCTCGGCTGCGCCCTCGCCGGCTACGCCTCGCTCGCTCTCGGTGTCGGCCGCCCCTACTGGGCCCTGGTCACCGCCGCCTCCCTCTACCAGGCCAATGTGACGCTCACCTGGAACCGGGGCGTGCAGCGCGTGGTCGGCAACCTCGTGGGCGTGCTCGCCTTCGCCGCCATCGCGCCCTTCGCCCACCTCGGCCACGCGGAACTCGTCGTGAGCACTCTAGCCCTCGCCTTCGGCGCGGAGGCCCTGATCAGCCGGAACTACTGGCTCGGCACCGTGTGCGTGACACCGATGGCGCTGCTCGTCACCGAGTTCGGGCGCTTCCAGCCGCCCGGCGAACTCATTCTCGACCGCGTGGTGGACACCCTCGTCGGAGCCGCGCTCGGCGTCGCGGCGGCCGCCCTCGTCACCAACCGGCGCGCCGCCGACCGGATCGAGCAGGCCGTGGCGGCCGTCGACCGGGCCCGGGAACGGGCCGAGGCCGCCCTCGCGGGGACGGGCGGGGTCGCGTCCGCGCGGCGCCGGCTCACCGCCGCCCTCGTCGAGCTGCGCACCGCCGCCGACGCGGCCGCCGGGGAGTGGTGGCCGCGCGCCCTGCCCGAACAGCGGGTGGTCGCCGCCGAACGCGCCGGACACCGTACGCTCGCGGCGACGGTCCGCCGGCAGAGCGGTGGGCACGGCCAGGGGACGCGGCTCCGCGAAGGAACCGCTGACGCCTGGGAGGGCGTACGAGCATGAGAGCGAAGACACGGGCATGAGAGCAGAGAACGGTCCGGTGCGGGGCCCCGGCGGGGACACCGTGGCCGCGGTGGTGCGGCAGTGGCGGACGGTGCGCCCCGACATCGACACCGGGCCGATGGAGGTGATCGGCCGCATCAACCGCTGCGCGGCCCTCCTCCAGCAGGCCGAGGACGCCCCGTTGCGCCGGGCGGGCCTGACCCGCGCCGAGTTCGACCTGCTCGGCGCGCTGCGCCGCACCGGGCACGAGCTGACGCCCGGGGAACTGGCCCGCGAGACCTTCTCCTCGGGCGCCGCGGTCACCAAGCGGCTCAAGCAGCTCCAGGAACGGCGGCTGGTCGACCGCCGGGCCGACGCCCGGGACCGGCGGGTGGCGCACGTGCGGCTCACCGACGCGGGACGCGACCTGGTCGACGCGCTCCTGCCCGAGCAACTCGCGTACGAGACGGTGGTGCTGTCCGTGCTCGGCGGGGAGGAACAGGACCGGCTGAGCGGCCTCCTGGGGGAGTTGCTGGCCCAGCTGGAGGGCCGGCTCGGGGTGCGCAGAGGCTGAGGGCGACACCCCCTCGCGTACGACACCCCTCTCGCGTACGACACCCTCCGCGCACCCCGCGTGCGCCACCCCCGCACAGCCCGTGTACGACACCCAGTACGGCCGCCTCGCGTACGGCCGTGAAGGAGCACGATGTCCCGCCCGGACCATCCCGCGCCGCCGCCCACCGACCCGCTGGACGGACTGCCCTCCCTGCGGGGCGTCGCGCGGCCCTCGCTGTGGCTGCTGCTCGTGCCCGCCGTGCTCTACGGCGCCGCGCCGCTGGTGGCCAACCGCGTGGAGCCGCGCGTCCTCGGCGTCCCCTTCCTGCTCGCCTGGGTCATCGCCGCGACCCTCGTCAGCCCGCTCGTCATCTGGCTGGTGGCCCGCCTCGACCCGGCGTACCGGCTGAACGCGGTCGAGCCGCTCCCCGCCGACGACCTGGAGGACCTGGCCGACCTGGCCGGGGCCGGCCCCGAAGAGCCCCGGGGAGGCGGCCGATGAGCGGGTCCGCCACGATCGCGACCACGGTCTTCGCCCTGGCCATGGCCGCCACCATCGGCATCGGCGTGCTCAGCGCGCGCGGCCGGTCCAAGGGGCTCGCCGAGTGGTCCGTGTCCAGCCGCGGGCTCGGCGTGCTGTTCATCTGGCTGCTGATGGCGGGCGAGACGTACACCAGCTTCTCGTTCCTCGGGACGGCCGGCTGGTCGTACTCCTTCGGCGCGCCGATCCTCTACCTCGTCGCGTATCTGACCGTCGGCTTCGCCGTCGCCTATGTCGTGGGCCCCGCCCTGTGGACGTACGCCTCGCGGCACGGCCTCATCTCGATCGCCGACATCGCCGAATTCCGCTTCAGGTCACGCCCGGTGGGCATCCTGGTGGCGGTCGTCGCGACCGTCTTCCTCGTCCCCTACATCCAGGTGCAGATCCAGGGCATGGGCGTCGTCGTGCACGCCATGACGTACGGCGGCGTGGACCTGAAGGTGGCCGCCGTCGTCTCCTTCGTCGTCGCCGAGGTGTTCGTCCTCGTGTCGGGGCTGCGGGGGTCGGCCTGGGTGAGCGCGGTCAAGGACGTCCTGGTGATCCTCGCCGTGGTCTTCCTCGCCGTGTACATCCCCGTGCACTACGTCGGCGGTCTCGGCGACCTCATGGAGCGCATGGTGACCGAGAAGGCGGAGTGGCTGACCTTCCCCGGGCACGCCTCGGGCGGCCGCGACGCGGTGTGGTTCCTGAGCACCGTCGCCCTCAACGCCGTGACCATCACCGTCTTCCCCACGACGGTCGCCGGCTACCTCGGCGCCAAGAGCCCCAACGCCCTGCGCCGCAACGCCCTGTTGCTGCCCTGGTACCAACTGCTGCTGTTCGTGCCGATGGTCGTCGGCGTCACCGCGCTCTTCGCGATGCCGGCCCTCGGCAACCCGGACCTCGCGCTGTTCGCTCTCGTCACGGACTCGCTGCCCGCGCCGCTCGTGGCCGCCATCGGGGTCGCTGGCGCGCTGTCGGCCCTCGTGCCGATGAGCGTGTTCATGCTGTCGATCGGCACCCTGTGGGGCCGTACCGTCCTCGGCGGCGGCAACGGATCCGACCCGCGCGCACGCCGCGCCGCCGACGGCGGGGCCGAGGCACGCGACCTACGGGCCAAGCGGCTCTCCCAGGCGGTGTGCGTCCTGGCGGGCCTGCTGGCGCTCGCGGGCAGCCTGTTCCACCCCGACACCCTGGTGGAGCTGTCCGTCCTGTCGTACGAGGGCCTCGCCCAACTGGTGCCGGTCGTGCTGCTCGCCCTGTTCTGGCGGCGGCTCACGGCGCGGGCCGCCGTCGCGGGGCTGTGCGCGGGCCTCACGGTGATGCTCGGCCTGTGGGGCACGGACCACGACCCCTTGCACGGGATCAACGGCGGCGTCATCGCCCTGGCCGCCAACCTGGTGGTGGCGACGGCGGTCACCGCCCTCGCCCCCGGCCCCGGGCGGAGCGCCGCGGCGCCCGCGCCCTGAGGCCGGCGGCGCGCCTCACAGCCCGGCTGCCGCCACCCGCTCGCCGATCTCCTCCTTGGAGAGGTACGCGTCCGTCATCTCGAAGTCCTTGAGGGTGGCCGGGCGCTGCGCCTGGAAGCCGGTGCGCACATAGTCGTCGCCCGCGACCGCGTTGAGCCCCCAGTTGGCGGCCGTGCGGAACCGGGCGGTCACCGTGCGCAGGGCGCCCAGGTGGTAACCGCGCGCCACCACCTGGGCGGGCAGCCCGGTCAGCTGCACGCCCAGCGGCTTGGACACCGCCTGGATGCCGCCGAGGTCCACGACCAGGCCCATGTCCTTGTGCCGGTAGTCGGCGAGCGGCAGGCCCCGCAGAGCCGCGAGGACGTTCCTCGCCGCGGCCCAGCCCTGGCGCATGGCGTGCTGGGCGGTCGGCGGGCAGATGGCGTCGCCGCCCTTGACGACGTCCGGCACCGCCGCCGCGTCGCCGAGCGCGAAGACACCGTCGAGGCCCGGCACCGTCAGATCCGGCCGGACGACCAGGCGGCCCCGGTTGGTGTCGGCGCCGAGCGTCGCGATGAGCGGGCTGGGCGCGACGCCCGCGGTCCAGATCAGCGTGCGGCACGGCAGGACGCGGTCGTCGGTGAGGGTGACGGTGTCCTCGGTCGCCTTGGCCACGGACACCCCGAGCGAGACGTTCACGCCCCGGCGCTGCATGATCTCCATCGCCTTCTCGCCGAGCCGGTCGCCCAGCTCCGGCATCAGTTTCGGGGCCACGTCGACCACGTGCCACTTGATCTGGGACACGTCAAGACCCCGGTAGCGCTTGACGGCCGCGCACGTCAGACGCTGGAGGTAGGCGGCCGTCTCCACGCCCGCGTAGCCGCCGCCGACCACGACGAACTGGAGTCGCTGCTCCCGCTCCTCGCGGTGCGAGCTGGCCGCCGCCAGGTCCAGCTGGGAGATGACGTGATCGCGGATCCAGGCGGCCTCGGCGAGCGTCTTGACGCCCACCGCGTACTTGTCGACGCCGGGGATGTCGAACTGCCGGGTCACACTGCCCGGCGTCAGGACCAGGTAGTCGTAGCGCTCCACGACCTCCTCGCCGTTGATCTTCCGTACGATCACGGCCTTGGCCTTGGTGTCCACGCCGATGGCGCCGCCCGGCACGATCGCCGTGCGGCGCAGCATCCGGCGCAGGGGCACCGCGACCGACTGCGGGGTGAGCACTCCGGCGGCGACGTGCGGGAGCAGGGGCAGGTAGAGCTGGTGGTCCATCGGACTGATCAGCCGCAGCTCCGCCTCGTGTGGCGCGAGTTTCCTCTCCAGCTTGTGCGCGCACTCCATGCCGGCGAACCCGCCGCCGACGATGAGGATCCGGGGAGCTGCCATGTGATGTCACTCCAACACTGTGGGAGATCGTCTTGCTGGATCTTCTCGGGACCGTACCTGTGGCCTTGTACCCCTGCATCCCGGATGGATGAATCGTGTGACGTGCTTCACATCGGCCCGGGGGTGCGCGCGGGGCGCGTCCCGTCAGATCCCCGGCCGGAAGCGGATGGGGTGGTCCTCGGGGACCTCGACGAGGACGATCCGCAGGCCGTCCGGATCCTCGATCCACATCTCGACCAGGCCCCAGGGCTCCTTGACCGGCGGCCGGACCACGTCGACGCCCCGGCCGGCCAGCTCCGCGTGCGCCGCGTGCACGTCCGGGACCTGGAGCCACAGCTGGAGCGAGGGCGGGGGAGGGGTGTCGGAGCGGCCCGAGAGTTCCAGGAAGCCGCCGCCGAGGAAGTAGACGGTGCCGCGCTCGGGGCCGGTGCCGAACTCGCGATAGACGGCGAGGCCCAGCGTCTGGCCGTAGAACGCCCGGGAGCGCTCCGGATCGGTGGGGTGGACAAGGGTCCTGCTGCTCAGTACATGCACCATGCGGCCGCACCCTAGCGCCGCGTTAGGCTCGGCGGAGCAGCAAGCCGCGCCCAGATCGGAGAAACCTGTCGATGGACACCGCCCCGCGCCCCCTCACCGGCGACGTCACCTTCCGCGACGCGGGCCCGGCCGACGTGGACGCGCTCGTCGCGCTCATCGAGTCGGCGTACCGGGGGGACGCGAGCCGGGCCGGGTGGACCACCGAGGCGGACATCCTCCAGGGGCAGCGCACCGACCCGCAGGGCGTCGCCGAGGTCATCGAGTCGCCCGGGAGCCGCCTGCTGGCCGTCGAGCGCGACGGCGCGCTCGTCGCCTGCTGCCAGCTCGAACACCGCGGCGAGCACGCCTACTTCGGGATGTTCGCGGTGAGCCCGGCCCAGCAGGGCGGGGGCCTCGGCAAGGTGATCATCGCCGAGGCGGAGCGGGTGGCGCGCGAGGAGTGGGGCGCCCGCGAGATGCACATGACCGTGATCTCCGTACGCGAGGACCTCATCGCCTGGTACGAGCGGCGCGGCTACCGCCGTACGGGAGAGACGACCCCCTTCCCGTACGGCGACGAGCGCTTCGGCATCCCGCAGCGCGCCGACCTCCGCTTCGAGCTCCTCGTCAAGGACCTCGCGCTCTGAGGGCCGGGGCCGCGCGCGCCCTCAGGCCGTGAAGCGGCCCGTCCGCTTGATCTCCGGGTAGTCGGTGGTCGCGCCGTCCAGTTGCAGCGCGCGCACCAGCCGCAGGTCGTCCTGCGTGTTCACGACCCAGCCGATGATCCGCAGGCCGGCCTTCCTGGCGTGCTCCACGACCTCCAGCGTCAGCCGCCGGATGTTGAGGACCAGCGTGGTGGCGCCGACGGCGGTGGCCCGCTCCACGACGTCGGTGCCGTAACGGCTCGCGACGAGCGCGGTGCGCACCCCGGGCACCAGGCGCGCGATCTCCGCGAGCGCCTTGTCGTGGAAGGAGATCACCTCCACGCGCGCGACCAGGTCACGGCGGTGCATGACCTCGGCCAGGGCCCGCGCGGCCGCCACGTCCTTGATCTCGGCCTGCAGCGGCGCCCGCACGGCGTCCAGGACCTCCTCGAAGACGGGCACGCGCTCGCCGCGGCCGGCGTCCAGCTCCCGCAGCTCGGCGAGGGTCTTCTCGGCGATGGGTCCCTTGCCGTCGGTCGTCCGGGCCACGTCGGCGTCGTGCATGACGACGAGGGCGCCGTCCTTGCTCAGGTGCAGATCGAGTTCGATGAGATCGAGGCCCGCGGCTTGCGCGGCGATGAAGGAACGGAGGGTGTTCTCGGGCTCGACACCCATGACCCCGCGATGACCGATGGTGAGGAAGTTCAAGGCCCACTCGCTTCCGTCGACGGCGGCTCGGCGACCGCGCGGTCAGGACGGAGGGGACCACGCGGCAATGCCGCAGCCTAACGGCCCGCCACAGCGTGCGAACCGCTCGCGGGAGGCCGCGCGGAGCCCTCCGCTCTGGTCCCCGCGATGCCGAGGACCAGTCCGGTGACGAGGGCTGCGACAAGGACGGCACGGGTGCTCAAGGGCTCGCTGCTCCAGACGGGCGGAGGACGGCTGACCCCGCCCGTCCTACCCGTAGGGGCTCCGCGGCGCGCGCCGCTTCACCCGGGGGTGGGCGAGTCCCGGGAGCGTTGACCCGGCGGCGCGGGAGGCAGCGGGGCGGGGTCAGGCGGAGCGGCGTCTCGCCGCCGCGAGTGACGCCGTGCGGGCCAGCTGGGTGATCTCGTCCTCCGGCGCGGCCGGGCTGTACACCGTCAGGGCGCCCCGCCGCTTGTCCAGGAGCAGCGCGTCCGGCGCCGGCCCCCGCTCACCGTCGTACGCGAGGTCCGGCACGCCCTCCAGACCGCTGATCCGCAGCCGCTCGACGCGTTCGGCGCGGTAGACGTGGGAGCGCCGCAGCGCGCCGGCCAGCGCCGACAGGGCGAGCCGGGTCCGGGCCAGCGGCACCTCCGCGTCGACCGTGCGGACATCGAGGAGCCCCTCGTCCAGCTCGGGCCGGTGCGTGGGGGCCAGGCCCTCCGGCAGATAGCGGCCGTTGCCCGCGAACAGCAGCCACAGGACACGGTCGTGGCCGTCGAGCCGGACGCGCAGCGGCGCCGCGTCCCGCAGGACGCCCAGCAACGACACGGCCGCCGCGGGCCACTTGCCGATGCGCCCCTCCAACCGCTCACGTCTGCGCACCAGTTCCGGATAGAGCCCGATGCTGAACGTGTTCACGAAACCCGTGACGTCCGCCCCCGCACCGTCCCTGACCCGCGCCAGGTCCACCCTGACGGCCTCGCCGCGCCGCACGGCGTGCGCGGTGTCCTCGAAGGTCGCCGTGCCCGCGTCCAGCGCGAAGTGGTTGAGGGTGCCGCCGGGGAAGACCGCGAGCGGCACCCCGGCCGCGACGGCCCGGCGGGCGGCGGCGTTGACCGTGCCGTCCCCGCCGCACACCCCGAGCGCCCCGCCCGACTCGGCGGCCCGCGCGACCGCCTTGTCCAGGAGCTTGCCCAGGTCGTCGTCCGGCCCGCACGCGAGGACCTCCGCCTTCGGCAGCAGCAGTTCGACGTACTGCCCGGCGGGCGGCCGGCCCGGCACGCCCTTGCCGGCGCCGGAGTTCAGGACGACCACCAGACCCTCGCCGTCGGGCAGCGCGGGCGCCGCCGCCCGGGTCCGCCCGATCCGCGCGGGCGCCGGGCGAGGCGGCCACCAGTAGCAGGTGACCGCCGCCGCGGCCGCGCCGAGCACGATGCCCGCCAGCACGTCACCGGGGTAGTGGACCCCCACGTACACCCGGGAGAAGGCCACGGCCGCGGCGACCGGCGCGACCACGGCCCCGTAGGGGGGCGACTCCAGGGCCACCCCCGTGGCGAACGCCGCCGCCGACGCCGCGTGCCCGGACGGGAACGACGACGTCCACGGCGCCTTCGCCAGCCGGCGCACCAGGGGCACGGCGTCGTGCACCGGACGGCTGCGGCGCACCGCGTACTTCGCGACCGCGTTCGTGGTCAGCGAGGCGAGCGCCAGCGCGCCCACGCCCCGGCGCGCGGCCCGCCGGGCGGCCGGCCCGCCGGCGGCGGCCAGGACCGCGGCCGAGGCGCACCACAACCGCCCGTGGTTCGCCGCCGCGCTCAGCTGCGGCAGCACCTGCTCCGCCCCGGGCAGCCGCGCCGCCGCCACCCGCTCGAACCACCGCCGGTCGATCCTGCCGATGCGTCCCGTCATGGCCTCACTGCAACAGGGGCCGGGGGCCGGGGCCCGTGCTGCTCGCCCGAACGGGTCACGCGGGCGGCGCCCGCCCGGCGGACGGACAATGCCGACATGACGACAAGGCGTTCTCTCGACGTACGGGTCAAGCGCGTCCACGACCCCGAGGAGCCGGACGACGGCGCCCGCGTCCTCGTCGACCGGCTGTGGCCCCGGGGCATCTCCAAGGAGCGCGCCGCCCTGACGGCCTGGGACAAGGACCTCGCCCCCTCCACCGAACTGCGCCGCTGGTACGGACACGACCCCGCGCGCTTCGAGGAGTTCGCCGAGCGCTACCGCCAGGAGCTGGCCGACGACGAACGGGCGGCGGAACTCGCCCGCCTGCGCGGCCTCGCCCGCACCGGCCGCCTGACCCTGCTCACGGCGACGAAGGACCTGCCGCACGGGCACGTGCGGGTCCTGGTCGAGGCGCTGAGGTCGGGGCACTGACGGCGCGGTCCGCGTCGACGGCGGCTCCCCGGACCCGATCGTCACGTGGCACGCGCGGCGCCGGTCCGGCTGCCGCTGTTTGCCGGAACGGCAACAGACCTCGCGGGTGTCCGCCCGCGCGCCGCATGATCGTGCGCGGAGCCGACGGCTTCCAGGACACCGAGGACATCAGGAGGCTCCATGGCCCGGCGCACACCCCCCGCGGACCGCACGCACCGCGTCGTCCCCTCGCCCGCGGGCCGCATCCACCTGGTCGAGCAAGGCTCGGGACCACTCGTCCTGCTGGTGCACGGCTTCCCCGAGTCCTGGTACTCCTGGCGGCACCAGCTGCCGGCCCTGGCCGCCGCCGGCTACCGGGCGGTCGCCGTGGACGTCCGCGGCTACGGCCGCTCCAGCAGGCCGGACGACGTGGCCGCGTACCGGATGCTCGAACTCGTCGAGGACAACGTCGCGGTGGTGCGCGCCCTCGGCGAGGAGACCGCGGTGATCGTGGGCCACGACTGGGGCGCGAACATCGCCGCGCACTCCGCCCTCGTCAGGGCGGACGTGTTCCGCGCGGCGGCTCTGCTGAGCGTGCCCTACACGCCGCCCGGCGGCCCGCGCCCCAGCGAGGTGTTCGCACAGCTGGGCGGCGACGAGGAGTTTTACGTCTCCCTCTTCCAGGAACCGGGGCGCGCCGAGGCCGAGATCGAGCCCGACGTCCGCGGCTGGCTCGCGGGCTTCTACGCGGCCTTCTCCGCCGGCACCATGCCCGGACCGCACGAGCCGGACCCGCACTTCGCCGCCCCGGGCCGGCCGCTGCGGGACCGCTTCCCGACGGGCCCCCTGCCCGGCTGGCTCGGCGAGGCGGATCTCGACGTCTACGCCGGGGAGTTCGAGCGGACGGGACTGACCGGCGCGCTCAACCGCTACCGGAACATGGACCGGGACTGGGAAGAGCTCGGGCGTTTCGCCGGCGCGCCCCTGACCCAGCCGAGCCTGTTCATCGGCGGCGCCCTGGACGCCTCCACCACGTGGCTGGCCGACGCGATCGACGCCTTCCCCGCCACGCTGCCGGGCCTGCGCGGCTCGCACATCCTGGAGGGCTGCGGCCACTGGGCCCAACAGGAGCGCCCCGCCGAGGTCAACGATCTGCTGACCGCCTGGCTCGCCGATGGTGGCCTCTCTGACGCCAACCGGGGTATACGGGGGGCATGAAAGATCTCTTGAGGCACCGCGCCCGGCGGCTGATCGGCGCCGACCACCCCCTGCTGTTCGGCGGAATCGCCGCCGGGATGTGGGCCCTCGGCGGAGCCCGGGGGCGGCGCGCGGCGGTGCGCGGAGTCACCTCGCTCGCGCTCGCCTCGGTGACCGTCAACGCCCTGGGCAAGCACACGGTGGGGCAGTCGCGCCCCGCCCAGGGCGCGGCACCCCTGTTGCGACGGCTGCCCCGCAAGCCGCTCACCGGCCCCTATCCGTCGGCCCACGCCGCCGCGGCGGCCGCGTTCGCGACGGGCGCCGCCCTGGAGTCGCCGGGCTGGGGCGCCGCCCTGGCCCCGCTGGCGGCCACGGTCGCGTACTCCCACGTCCGGGGCGACGCGCACGGCCCCCGGGACGTGCTGGTCGGCGCGGCCCTCGGCGTGGGCGCCGCCTACGCGGTGCGCGGGATGGTCCCCACCCGGGCGCAACTCCCGCCGCCCGCCCGGCCCCGCGTCGACGCGCCCGCCCTGCCCGACGGGGAGGGCCTGGTCGTGGTGGTCAACCCCTCCTCCGGCGCCCAGCCCCAACTGGCCGACCCCGTCCGACAGCTGCGGACCGCCCTGCCGCGCGCCGAGGTGGTGCTCTACGAGGAGGAGGCCGGCGCCCTGCCCAAGGTCCTGGAGGAGGCGGCGCGGGAGGCCGCCCGGCGCGGCGGCGTCCTCGGTGTGTGCGGGGGAGACGGCACGGTCAACGCCGCCGTGACACCCGCCCTGCGGTTCAAGGTGCCGCTGATGGTGCTGCCCGGCGGCACGTTCAACCACTTCGCTGCCGACCTCGGGGTCGACACCGTCGCGGACGCCTGCGCGGCCGTCCGCGAGGGCAGCGCGGTACGGGCCGACGTCGGCCGCGTCAAGCCGCTGGCCGGGATAGGGCCGGCGGGCAGGACCCACACCGAGCCCACCTACTTCCTCAACACCTTCAGCCTCGGCAGCTACCCCGATCTCGTCCGCAGCCGCGAACACTGGTCGCCGAAGATCGGCGGCCCGGCCGCCACCCTGCTCGGTGTCGCCCAGATCCTGCGCACCGGACGCCCGCTGCGCGCCGTGGTGAACGGCCGCCGCCGCTCCATCTGGCTGCTCTTCGCGGGCAACGGCGCCTACCGCAGCGTGGGCATCGCCCCGGTGCGCAGGCACGACCTGGCGGACGGCCTGCTGGACGTCCGCATCGCGCACGGCGGCCGCTTCGCGCGCAGCCGGCTGCTGGCCGCCGCGCTCGCGGGCCAGCTCACCCGCACCCGCGTCTACGCCGCCGCGCGCCCCCAGCGGCTCGTCATCTCCGGGCTGCCCGAGGGCACGCAGATGGCGTACGACGGCGAGGTGACGGACGCCCCGTGCGCGCTGCTCGTCGACAAGCTCCCCGAGGCGCTCACGGTGTACCGCCCGACGGCCGACTGAACGGCGTCAGACGAAGGTGACGGTCGGGTCCGCGGGCGTCAGGACGAGCCAGCGCAGCGAGGCGTCGTCGAAGCGGCCGAACGTCATGACGCGTACGTCGAGCGGGTCGGGCGCGACCAGGGGGAAGAACATCGGACGAACCGGGGTGGCGGCCGGGTCCGGGACCTCGGCGGCGGTGTCCCACAGCTCGGCGACACCCGGTTCGCGCCGCACGGTGCGCACCACCTCGTCCAGCCGCTCGTTGTCCGGCCACCGCTGCCAGGCCAGCCGCAACCGGGCGAGCAGCGCGCCGGCCCACCGGGTCTCCCAGTCCCGCAGCTGATAGCGGGCCTGCGGTGAGAAGGCCCAGGTCATGACGTTCGCGCCGGGGTGGACCAGCCAGGGGCAGTGGCGCGCGGCCACGGCGTTGGCCGCGACCACGTCCCACGCCTGGTCGCAGATCCAGCTCACGCGGCGCTGCTGGTGCAGCAGGTCGAGCAGCGCCTCGTCCACGCGCGCGTCGGGTGGCGGGCGGTGCGGCGGCCGAAGGCCCGTGCCGAGGTGGAGGGCGTCCGCCTGCGCGGGGGACAGGCCGAGGACGCGGACCACCCCGGTGATCATCTCCGGCGCGTAGCCGCGGTCCTCGCCCCTCTCCAGCGCGCGGTACCAGCGCTCGGACACGCCGAGCAGCAGCGCCATGTCGAGCTGCGTGAGGTAGCGGCGGTGGCCCCGGAACGGCACGGGACCCGGCAGCAGAGCGGGGTCGCGGGCCATCCGCCAGGCACGCAGCATCCGCCCCAGGTCCGCACGTCGCGCGTCGGGCAAGGTAAAGACCTCGCAAAGATGGGGTGGCCGGCAGGTGAGCGCCGCGTGACCCGTGCGATCCGCCGCCCGGGCCGGGGCAGGCTGACAGCGTCGCACACCGAGCGACAGGACCGGAACGCGGGAGTGCCGGTAGCGGCGCGTGCCGTTCTTCGCGCCACGCGGAGGGCCATGGTGAGCCCGCGCCCGAGCCGCCGCACCCCCTGCGTCACCGCACATCCGCCGCAGGCCCCGCACACGTACGGAGAACTCACCGATGAGCTACTTCCTGCCGGAGAACCACCCCGTGCTGACCGCCGCCCGCGGTCTGGCCCTCGCCCACCCCGGGATGATCGAGGTGAACAGCGCGCCCCTGTACCTGCGCGCCCTGGACCCGCACCCCGACCGCACGGTCGCCCTGGTCTCCGGCGGCGGCTCCGGCCATGAACCCCTGCACACCGGGCTCCTGGGGCGCGGGGGACTGGACGCGGTCTGCCCGGGCGAGATCTTCGCCTCCCCGCACAACCGGCAGATCTACGAGGCGAGCGCGGCGGCGGCGAAGAGCGGCGGCGTCCTGCTCGTCGTCAAGAACTACACCGGCGACGTGATCAACTTCCAGATCGCGGCGGAGCGCCTGCGGCACGACGGCGTCCAGGTCGCCACGGTCCTGGTCGACGACGACCTGGCCACCGACAGCGCGGACAGCGCCACCGGCCGCAGGGGCACCGCCGCCACGGTGGTCGTGGAGAAGCTCCTCGGCGCGGCGGCCGACCGGGGCGCCGGACTGGAGGAGCTGGCCGACCTCGGCCGGCGGATCGTGGCCGCCTCCCGCAGCGTCGCCGTCGCCGCCCGCGCCCAGACCTCGCCCACCACCGTCGCCCCGGCCTTCACCCTGGAGGCGGACACCCTGGACTACGGCGTCGGCATCCACGGCGAGCGCGGCACCCGCACCATCGCCCGCCCCGCGACCGGCGACCTCGTCCGGCGCATGACCGACGACCTGCTCGAAGCGCTGCCCGAGGGCCCCGCCGAGGTGCTCGCCCTCGTCAACGGCCTCGGCGCCACCACCGAGCTGGAGCTGCACGCCATCAGCGCCCTGCTGCACGAGGAGCTGACGGCCCGTGGCATCCGCCCGGCCCTCCTCGTACCCGGCACGTTCACCGCAGCCCTGGACATGGCGGGCTTCTCCCTCACCCTCACGCGGCTCGAACAGGGCTGGGCCGAGCTGTGGACCGCGCCGACCCGCACCCCCCTCGTCCTGCCCCGCCCCGCTCTCACCCCCGAAGGCCGCACCGAGGCACCGCGGGAGACCGCCGGCGCCCCGGAGCAGCCCACGGCGGCCCCGGTCACGGGGGCGGACCGCGCCCTCCTCGACCGCTACGCCGAGAGCGTCACCCAGGTCCGCGACAACCTCACCAAGCTGGACCAGCTCGTCGGCGACGGCGACTTCGGCGACAACCTCGCGGGCGGCGTACGGCGTGCGGTGAAGCTGGCCGACGAGCGCGGCCTGAACGGCACGGCGGCCCTCGCCCACGCCTTCCTCGACGACGTCGGCGGCACCAGCGGCCCCCTGTTCGGCCTCCTCTTCCAGCACCTGTCGACCGCCACCCCGGCCGACGGCGGCGCGCCGTCCGTCGCCGCCCTGGCGCGGGCCGCCGAGGAGGGCTTCGCCGCCATCCACCGCGTCGGCGGCGCGAGCCCCGGCGACTGCACCCTGGTCGACGCGCTCGCGCCCGCCGCGCGGTCGCTGACCGCCGCCGCGCGGGACGCCGCCGCCGAGGCCCCGCTGACCGAGGCGGCCCAGGCGGCCATCCGCGGGGCCCTCGCGACCGCCTCCCTGCGGCCCCGGCGCGGGCGCGCCAGCTACGTGGGCGAGCACGCCCTCGGTGTCCCGGACCCGGGCGCCCTCGCCGTGGCGCTCCTCTTCATGGCCCTGGCCGACCTCTACGAGCCCGCCACGGCCCCGCGCCTGCCCGCGCCGGGCTACATCACCCTGCACTGACCGCTTCGCCGCCCGGTCCGGCCCGCCCGGGGTCAGGCCGGGCAGGCGCCCTTCTCGCCGCCCCGGAACGTCCGGTACAGCGGCGGACGCTCGCCCGCCTCCCGGCCGGCCGGATACTCCACGATCGGCACGGGCTTGCAGACCGCCCACTGGTCGTTGACCCCGGGGCCCTCGAACCCGTACGAACCGGCCGCGCCGCGCAGGCAGTTGCTGCACCCGTTCGCGGAGATCGTCGGATTGATGAGCGTGTTGTAGACGTCGTTCTTCGTGGGGATCAGCTCGGGCCCCTTCTTCCCGGGCTTGCCCGCGCTGTCGTTGATGTCGCTGTACGTGCGGTCCACGGCGTCGGCCAGCAGCGTGAACGCGTCGTGGTACATCACCGCGTACCCGTCGTTCAGCGGCCTGGCCCCCAGCTCGTGCGTGCGCTCCAGCCTGTCGAAGCGGTCCCGGAAACGGCCGAGCGCCCGGGGCGGGTCGTGCTTGCCCTGCCACCAGGCGGGGTCGACGGACGACGCGTCGATGATCGTGGCCCGCGCCTCCTCCAGCCAGCGGGTGGTCTCCGGCGTGGTGAGCGTCGGTTCGAGCCCGATGCCCACCTTCAGCAGCCGCAGCCGCGACCCGCGGCTGCAGTCGCCCTCCTGCGCGAGGCGCTTGATGAACGCCGGCAGGTCCTGGTCGCGCCCGGCGAAGAAGACGGTGTCGGAGCGCGCCGTGCAGATCTTCTGCACGGCGTCGGTGAACCGCTGGGGAATGCCCTTGTCGGTGCCGGACGACCCGGTGAAGTTGGAGTTGTGGCCCTTGAAGTCGTACTTGGCGCCGAAGTGCTTCTCGAAGACCCGGCGCAGATTGCGCGAGTAGACGTCCTCGCTGCGGTTGTCCCAGACCAGGAACCCCTTCTCCCGCTCCGGACGCCCGGCGAGGTACTGCTTCAGGGCGCGGGCGAACTGGTCGTTGTTGGGCGAGGTCTTGAAGAAGTGGCCGGCGTTCATGTCGGCGGCGGTGATGACCGGCCCGACGGTGGGGATGCCGTGCTCGCTGAGCGCGGCGATCGTCCGCCGCGTCTCGGGCGTGCTGCTCGGAATCCCGGTCACGCCGACGAGCGGGGCTTGCTTGTCCCCGGCCAGCTCCGCCAGCCGCCGCACGACGGGACGCCAGTGGTCGAGGTTGCGGCCGTCGGGCGCGAGCAGCAGCTGGTAGTGAGGTCCGCTGCCGCTGTTGGCCTCCTGCTGCGCGGTGAGCGCGCCGGCCAGCGCGCGGCGGATCATGTCCGTGGTCATCGCGCTCGACTCGTCCGAGGTGAACGGCATCATGAGCGCGATCCGCACATAGGGGATCCGCGCGGCGTTGCCCTCCGGGTCCTCGGCGTCCCGCCGCACCCTGGCGTTCTCCTCGGCCACCGCCGCTACGAGGCTCCCGACCCGCGGATCGGCGTCGAAGGCGTGCTCGGTGACCCCGACGCAGTCGCCGCCCAGCTCCCGCAGCTCGTCCCCGCACCTGCCGGGCCCGCGCGCGCCGAGGGTGAGCAGGGCGGCGACGACCCCGGCGCCCAGGGCCAGCGCCAGGACGGCGGCCCACTCGATCGGTCCCCACTCGCGGGGATGGCGACGGAACAGCATGCTTCCTCACTGTCCTGGTATGGGAAGGGGGCGTTTGTCGCGTGCCGCGGCCGGCCATCTGCGCGCCGCCTGGCCGAGCGCGATCCGCCAGGAAGGGTGGCGCAACGAGAGATAGGCCAGCTCCTGCTCGACGGCCGTGCACGTGTCGGGGTCCGGTTCCGTGTGCGGCTCGGACAGGTACCACAAGGCGTGCAGCAGCCGGTTGACGCAGCGCTCGGTGTCGTCCAGGTGGACGAAGCGGCCGTCGCGCGCCCCGAGCGCGATGCGCAGCCGGTCGTCCTCCCAGTCCCGCTCGGGCGGCGTCGGGGCGGTGGCCGCGTACTGCAGGCAGCGCAGCCAGTGGCCCGCCCCCCGCTCGTCCTGCTCCGACTGGAACACCTCGGCCAAGGACGCCACCACCGTCTCCACGCCCCCCGCGGCGAGCATGTGCCGCAGGGCGTCGGCCTCGCCCTCGTCACCCCGCTGGGCGTGATGGTTCTGCAGGAAGCGGTGGATCTCCTGCCAGCCCCGGCTGTCGTCGGGCCCCGGCGAGAGCCGGCGGGCCTCGTGCACCAGGAGCTTCTGCAACAGGGGGTCGCTCACCAGCGGGCTCTCGGGCGGGGTGAGGCGCTGCCAGTGCTGCTGTTCGAGGTAGTCGGTCACGGCGTTGGCGGGGAACTGCTCGGGCCCCTCCAGGCGCAGCCGGGCCGCCAGCGCCTCGGCGGCCGTGCTGTCCCTGGCCAGGGACAGGAGGGTGAGGCGGTCCCGCTGGCGGCGGTTGGGGAGCAGCCGCTCCAAGAGCGCCTCGCCGATGGGGCGGCCGTCGCCGGCGGAGAGTTCGAGGAGGTCGCGCGGGACCACGGCGCGGCCCGCGCGGGTCGCCGCCCGTACCGCGGCGCACAGCATGGTGGTGGCCGCCGGATGGCCGCCGGTCAGGGTGTGCAGGGCCGAGGCGAGATAGGGGTGGAGCGGTGCGCCGGCCGAACCGGCCTCCAGGAGCGGCAGCACGTCGTCGCGGCTGAGCGGGGTGAGCGGGACCGTGAGCAGGCCCGCCGACGGCGAGGTGCCGCGCCGCTCCCAGCCGGACGTCCGCAGCAGATCGGGCAGTTCGCGCCGCACCGGGCCGGGGTCGCTGCCCGGCGGCTCGCCGAGCCGGGTGGCGACCACGACCAGCTCCTCGCGCTCCGGGGACTCGGCCACCGCCCGGTGTTCGAGCAGCAGGTCCAAGAAGCGCCGCCCGGCGGGCAGATGCACGTCGTCGAGGAGGACCAGGGGCCAGGGCTCGCGGTTCCAGCGCTGGAGACGCCCGTAGGAACCGGCGACGTCGTGCCGGAACGCCGCCACCAGCGTGCGCTCCACCGCCCGCCGGTAGTCCCCGCCCTGGTGGTGCCACTCGCCGAGCAGCTCCAAGGGATCGCTCTCCGCAGGGAGTTGCGGGAAGCGGCCGCGGTACCAGTCCCGCTCCGGGCCGGGCCGGTGCCGGTGCGCGAACTCGCCGTGCAGGGCCCGGGAGATGTCCGCCGCCCCGGGTGCGCCGGGCGGGCGCGGGGCACGGGCCTCGACCGTGGTGGCCCAGGACCGGCGCAGCTCCTGCTCGGGCTCGTCGGCAAGCCGGCAGGCGATCAGCAGCCGGGCGAGCCGCAGGCAGACCGCGTCCCGCTCGGCGTCGTCACCCGGCTCCCACCCGGAGACGGCGAACAGCCCCGGCAGCAGGACGGGGAAGGGGCGCCGGTACGAAGGGCCGAGCTGGCGTGCCAGCTCGACGAGGACACCGACCAGGTCGGCCGCGTACTGCCCCTCGGCGCCGGCGCCGGCCGCCGGGTGGCCCCCGGCGCCGCCCGGCGCGATCCGGACATGGGCGAGGGGAAGCCTGCCCCGGTAATGGGCCGCGAGCGCCCGCAGCACCGCGCTGCGCCCCATGCCGTGACGCCCCGTCACCAGCACCACCGGCAGGTCGTGCTGGAACTCCCGCGCCGTGCGCGAGCGCTCGTCGTACTTGAGCCCGGTCAGCCGCGGGACGAGCGCGCGCAGCAGCGGGTCCCTGCCGTACAGCGGCACGTCTTCCGCTCTGCCCATCCGACTGGATCCCGCCTTCGCAGTGCCGTCCTGTCCTCGACCCCGGCCGGGGGCAAGGAACTTACCCTGAGCGCACAGCCGGTGCCAGTCCGTTGATCACGGCTGTGGATAGATGGAGAGCTCGACCTCGCGGGGGAGCGCCTCCATGCCGCGCACCCCACCCGGATAGGTGAGCCGGACCCTGCGCAGCCGGTGCAGCGTGGCCAGCGACGAGAGGTCGACGTCGGCGGCTTCCGTGAGGTGGACCTCCTCAAGTCCGGGCAGCCGCAGCGCGATCCGGCGCAGCGGCACCGCGCTGCCCGCGCCGGCGTGCACGTTCAGCCGGGTGATCTGGGGCAGCTGGGTCCGGGGCGCGAACAGCAGCATGCTCAGCTGCGCCGAGGTCAGCGTGAGCGTACGCAGCCCCGGCACGTCACCGAGCAGGGCGCCCCAGGAGTCGGGCGTCAGCCGCTCGCTGGCCTCGTGCAGACGCAGCTCCACGAGGTTCGCGCAGGACGCGATGTCCGCGAGGCGGGTGGCCGTCGGCGGCAGCGAGAGCACTCGCAGCCGCTCGGGGCACGGCAGGTCGGCCAGCCCCCGCCAGGGCACGTCCGCGCCGATGAGCAGGGTGTCGAGCCGTGCGCAGCCCGCCAGTTCGTGCAGCGGCTCGAAGCGGGGCAGGTCCCGCAGCGTGAGCCGGCGCAGCTCCGGCAGCCGGGTGAGCGGCGCCGGGTCCTGGACGTTGCGGCAGCCGCGCAGCCCGAGCGACTCCAGCGCGGGGTAGCCGGCCAGGACGTCGAGACGGTCGAGGGAGAGCAGGTCGCGCAGCTGGAGCTCGCGCAGGTGGCGCGCGTCGAACGCGGAGCGGACGTCGTCGGGGGTGAAGTCGCCCCGCAGGCTGACGCGCCGGTAGCCGGACATCGTGCGCAGCATGTCCAGCTCGGCGCGCGAGCGCACGGTGACGATCTCGTCCGGCGCGATCTCCAGGAGCGGCCGGACGATCTCCTCGGCGTACACCTCAGGGTCGAACCGGTCCCAGTGGTGCAGCAGTTGGGCGCGCACCGCGCTCTGCCCGGTGTGCAGGAACCGCCGCAGGCGCGGGATCGCCGCGTCCCCGCCGATCTGGCAGATCGCGTGGACGGTGGCCAGCTCCTCGTCGCCCCCGAGGTCGGCGGCGTCCGGCAGCAGGCCGAGCAGCAGCGGGCCCGTCTGCGCCAGGGACCTGGCCTCGCGCAGGCTGCGGGGCGGCACCATGCGCGCCGCCTGGGCCTCGATGGCCTCGCGCACCGCGGGCGCCACGCTGGTGGCCTGCTCCAGGGACGCGAGCGCGAGCAGCCGCAGCCGGGCCTGGACGGCCGGGTCCCGCTCGCGCTCGCCCCGCTCCCGCAGCCGGGTGAGCAGCTCGCCGCGCTCGTGGTGACGGGCCTGGGCGACGACCATCTGCACCACGTCCTCCCAGTGCTCCAGGTGGGCGTTGTTCACCAGCATGCCCATGTCCCGCTCCTCGAGCACCGCCTGGGCGCCCAGGAAGTCCTGGAAGGTGCGGTGGATGAAGTCGACGGCGCCCTGGACGGGTTCGCGCAGCAGCCCCGAGCGCTCCAGCAGCAGCTGGAGGACGTCCTCCGCCTCGCCGATCTCCGCGAGGCGCTCCACCGACGGCATCAGACGGCGTACGACCTCGACGGCGTCCGCCCGGTCCAGCTCGGTCCGTTCGTTGCGGATCAGCCAGTACGCGAGGCGGCGCAACGGCTCGGTGGCCGACTTCTGGTCCAGCTGCGGTGTGCCGCGGGCGCCGCCGTAGACCTCGCGCTCCACGTCGCGCCGCTCCAGCAGCATCGCCAGCGCGGCCTCGTAGAGGGAGGCGCGGCCGCGCGGCAGGAAGCCGCGGCGCTCGCGGTGCAGGGCGCAGATCAGCCCGCACATCAGCGGGTTGGTCGCCAGCCGGCTCAGCTCCGGCCTGCTGCGCAGCGCGAGCGTGAGGGACTCCCCGAGGCGCGCGGGTGCCCCGGCCGCCGCGTGCCAGCGCTCGATGAACCGCCGCATGTCGGCGGGCCGCATCCCGCTGAGCGCGAACTCGTTGAATCCCTCGTGCCGCAACCAGCCCTGTTCCAGGGCGGAGGGCCGCGAGGTGAGCAGCCACAGGTTCCCGGGGAAGACGGCGAGGAGCTTCTTCAGCCACGCCTTGACGCGGCCGCGCTCCCCCTTGGGGATCTCGTCCGCACCGTCGATCAGCATCACCGCCCGCCCGTTCTGCAGCACGCGGGTGGCCCAGCCCTCGGGTTCGGTGCCGAGCAGCGGGCAGTCGATCCAGCGCAGGAAGTCCTGCGGCATCGGCAGTTCGGCGCCCTTGCGGGCCAGCGCGCGCAGCGGCAGTACGAAGGGGACGCGCCCCAGGAGCTGGGAGAGGGAGCCCGGCACCCGGTCCTGGCGGGCGGTGGTCAGGGCGAGCCACTGCACGAGCGTCGTCTTGCCCGTGCCCGCGACCCCGCGCAGCAGCACCCGGTCATGGGTGGCGAGGGTGGTCTCGACCGGCGCCGCCGCCCGCTCCGAAGTCTCGCCGTCCGCCACCGGGCCCGCCTCCGGGGACCCGCGGTGGGGGCTGGCCTCCAGACTCAGGTACGCCGTGTCCAGGGGCCACTCGTGATCCGAGGGCTCCCGCAGGTCGACGCCGTGGATGGTGAGCCTGCCGTGGCTCTGGACGACGTAGCGCGCGTAGTGCTCCTCGAACCGGGCGTCCCGCGCGGAGACGTCGGGCAGGCGCTCCAGGATCCGCTCCAGGCGCTCGCCCTGCTCGCGGATCGCACGGCTCTGCTCGACCTGCGTGCGCGCCGCGAACCCGGGCTGTTCGCTGAAGAACCGCACCACATGGACGCAGGCCGTCTCCAGGAGCCGGTCGTGGAAGCGGGCGGCGTCGTCGCTCAGCAGCCGGCGGGTCTCCGGCCCCGCCCGCCGCGACAGCTCGGCGGCCAGCTTCTCGGGGCCCAGTGCGAACGCCTGGACGTCGTCCATCTCCAGGTCGCCGAGCGCGTGCAGGGTCCGGGTCAGCGCCAGCCCCACGGCGTCCTTCTCGTCGGCGCCGACCGGCGGGTCGTAGGGCCCGGCGGCCCGCACCGCGCGGCGCACCAGCTCGCGGGCGATCCGGTGCAGATCGTCCTCGCTGAGGGTGCGGTGCTCGCGGGAGAAGGCGATCAGGCGCCGGACCGGGATCGGCCGGCCGTCGAACTGCGCGCCCGGCGCCTTCGCCGCGGGCAGCAGCAACCGCTTGAGCAGCGGCGCGATCACCGCCGAGGCGACCCGCAGGCCTACCGTGCCCCCATCCACACACCCTCCCGCGCCGCTCCCCTCCCACGGCCTCGGCGCGGCCGCGAAAAGGTGACCCGACCAGCCTAGCCGCGGACCCGGCCCCCGGCGGGGAAAACGCTTGCGCGATACCGCAGTTGACGGGTCCGGGCCCGCGCGGCGCTCAGGTGGCCGTGCGCTCCACCGGGATCCACAGCTCCGCGTCCGCCTCGGCCGCGTCCCGCGAGAGCCGGGTGCGCAGGATCTCCGGCCCGGGCCTGCCGCGATACGGATTGGACGGGAACCACTGGGTGAACACGTCCCGCCACAGGAACTGCAGGGACTCGGGGAACGCGCCGGAACTCTCGAAGACCGCCCACGTCCCGGCCGGGACGGTGAGCGAGTCCAGGTCGTCCGGAGCGGCCGAACCGTTCATCACACCGTGGTAGTAGTCGAGTTCGGTCCCCTCCGCCCGGCTCGGGTCGAGGTCGTCGCTCACCCCCACGACGCCCCTCGGTGCCTGATCGGACAGGGCGGCGATCCGCCGCGTCGTCTCCTTGTCGATGCCCCGGATGAAGTCGGCGATGGCCGGGTTCATCCCCTCGTGGACGAGTGGGACCCGGACCTTCTTGCCCACGACGTGGAACCGCTCCTTCTCCACGACCCGGTACCGCATGCCGCTGCTCCCCTCGACGACGAGCCGGAAGGAGATCCGGGGCTGCGAGTGCAGGGCCGCGCCGGCCCGCCGGGCCTCACCGGGCCCCACGCCGTGCACGGCCTTGAACGCCCGCGCGAACGCCTCACCGGAGCCGTAGCCGAAGCGCACCGCGACCTCCAGGAGCGTCCGCTCCCCGGCGAGCACCTCGGCGCCCGCGACGGTCAGCCGCCTGCGCCGGACGTACTCGGAGAGCGGCATGCCCGCCAGCGCGGAGAACAGCCGCCGCAGGTGGTACTCCGACGTCACCGCGATCCGCGCCAGCTCGGCGACCTCGATCGGCCCGTCGAGACGGGCCTCGATGTGTTCCAGGGCTTCGTTGAGCCGCTCCAGCACTCCGGTATCTCCTTCCCTCGCGTCCTTCACGTTAGGAAGGCCGCCCCTCGCGGGACCCGACATCCTGTGCCCGGCCCGGTCGGGTACGTACCGCACTGCGCACAAGAGTGCCGAGCACCGGTCGCCGCGGGCGTAGGGTGGCGCCGCGAGGAGAGGGAGGCGCCGATGTCCACGCGGATCCGCCGACTGGTCATCACGGAACTGGCGAGCTGCGACGAGTGCGCGGTGCTGCGCGTCACCGGTGAACTCGACCAGACCGGCGAGGCGCTCTTCCTCGGCACGCTCGGCTCCTACGTGGACGCGGGGCACCTGCACCTCGTCCTGGACGCCACCGCGCTGTCCTTCTGCGACTCGCGGGGGCTCAACTGCCTGCTGGCCATGCGGTGGCTGCTGGAGCGCCGCGGCGGCAGACTGCTGCTGGCGGGGGCGGGCCGCCGGCTGACCGACCTGCTCGCCCAGACCGGCAGCGCCGAACTGCTCCCCAGCCACCGGACGGTCGGCCTCGCCCTGGCCGAGCTGCCCCAGGCCCAGCGGCCCGTCTGGCCGCCCGTCCAGGGCTGAGGAAGGCCCCCGGCCCCCCGACGGCTCACGCCCCCACCACTCAGGACTTCACGATGCGGCGGACGTTCTCGACGCTGCCGCAGCCCGACTCCAGCTGCTTGGCGCGCTCCTTGCCGAAGGCGGCGCCCAGTTCCTCGCGGCGGTCCATCGCGACGTTCTCGCGGGCGCCGTTCAGGATCGTGCGCTCCTCCTCGTCGGCGTGGTGGGTGATCTCCTCGACGAGCTTCTCCAGCTTCTCGTCCCAGTCGTCGGAGCCGACCTCCTCGACCTCGAGAAGGGCGAGGAGCGCCTTGTTGCCCTCCTCGTGCTCCTCGACGCCGTGCTCGACCTCGTCGTTCTCGATGTCCCGGTAGCGCTTGAGGGCGGGGTAGACCTCGGCCTCCTCGGCGAGCGCGTGCGCGATCAGCAGGTCCGCGAACTCCCGCAGGGCCTTGGCCCGGTCGCCCTCCACGCTGCGCATCTCACGGAAGAGGTCCTCCATGCGACGGTGATCGGCGAGGATCAGCTCGACGACGTCCCCCGACGCGTTCTGGGTCCCGCCCTGTCCGTTGTTCCGCTCGTTCGTCTCGTCGCTCTTGTTCGGCTTGGTCGCCATGACGGTGCTCCTTCTGGGCGGCTGATGGGGCTCGCTGCGGTCGAGTACCCCGTACCGATAAGTAACGCCCTCTGTTCGCCCACAGGTGACGCGGCGTCCCGGCCGCCGCGTATGTCACTCATGTGGGGGACCCACGGGCCGGGCCACGCATAGGCTGCACCCGGCACCCGACCCACCACTCAGGAGCGCGCACCGTGTCCGACCCCGCCCCGCGGCACCCGTACCCCGACGCGCACCGCCCCGACGCGGCGCCCGCCCCGCACCCGCTGCTGACGCCCGTGCTCGGCCTGCTCGGCACCTGGCACGGCAGCGGCCGCGGCGGCTACCCGACGCTCGACGGGGACTTCAGCTACGCGCAGGAGGTCACCTTCAGCCACGACGGCCGGCCCTTCCTCCACTACGACGCCCGCGCCTGGCTGGTCGACGCCGAGGAGCGGCCCCTGCGCCCCTCCGCCCGGGAGAGCGGCTGGTGGCGGCTGGGGCCCGAAGGCCGGGTGGAGGCCCTGATCACCCAGCCCACCGGCGTCGCGGAGATCGCCGTCGGCCACGCGGACGGCGACACCGTGGACCTCGCCACCCAGGAGGTGGCCCTCACCCCCACCGCCAAACAGGTCGACGCCACACGCCGCCGCTACACCCTCGGCGACCCCGACCCCGACACCCTCACCTTCGTCCACGACCTCGCGGCGGTCGGCCGGCCGCTCCAGCACCATCTGTCGGCGCTTCTGCGACGCCGGGTGTAACCCGCTCAGCGGGCGGGGGAACGGAAGCGGACGGCCAGCGCCAGCGTGTCGTCCTCGTGGAGCACGTCCGTGAGCATGTCCCGCGCTATGGCGCCCGGGACGTCCTGCGTGGGCCGCGTGCGGTAGCGGCGGGCGGTCGCCACCAGGCGCTGCTCGCCCTCCCGGGGGTCCCGGCGGCTCTCGGTGAGACCGTCGGTGTACAGGATCAGCAGGTCGTCGGGGCGGAGCGTGGTGGTCAGGACGCGCTCACTGCCGGGCAGGGGGAAGCCGACGCCACGTCCGCGCACTTCGAGGAAGGTGTCCTCCCCGTCGGCGCGCACGAGAAGCGCCGGCGGATGGCTGCCGTTGGCCAGGGAGAGCCGTCCGGTCGCCGGGTCGAGATGCGCCAGCAACAGGGTGGCCATGACGCTCTGGTCGAAGGGGGCCAGGATGTCGTCCGTGCGCGCCACGATGCTCCCCAGCGGATGGCCTTCGAGCGCGAGGGTGCGCACGGCGTGGGTGACGGTCAGCGCGGTGCGCGTACTGGTGATGCCGTGGCCGAGGGCGTCGACGATCGTGATGTGCACCGTCCCGTCGGGGAGGGTGAACCAGTCGTAGAGGTCGCCGCCGGTCGGGGTGTCGTCGCTCGCGGGGGCGTAGTGGACGGCGAGGTCGAGGCCGTCCACGTGCAGCGGTCTGGGCCGCAGCGCGTCCTCCAGGGCCCGCAGCGTCCGCCCGTGCGCCTTGCGCAGCTCCTCGTCCCGCTCCTCCAGCTGTACGTAGAGGGCGAGCACCCCGCTGTTGGTCTCGGCCAGTTCGTGCTTGAGCTTGCGGTGCTCGTCGGCGAGGGCGTCGGCCCGGGCGAGCGCGGCCCGCAGCTCCTCCTCCAGCAGCAGGAGGTCGGCGTCGCCGTTGCGGCGAGCGGCGGTGGCGGGCGCCCCCGGCTCGACGGCGGGCCGCGGGAGTACGGCGGTGACCGGCGCCGGCGCCGCCGAGGGCAGGGGCACCCGCCACACCACCGTGCCGTCGGCGGTCGCCTCACCGGGCAGCGGAAGCTGTTCGGCCCGCACCTGGAAGTCCTCCAGGCGGGGCAGGCCGAGGGCCAGGGTCAGGCGGCCCGAGCCGTCGGCGCCCGCCTCGTCGGTGGCGGTCAGCGTGACCGGACGGCCGGCGTTCAGCGCGGTGGCCGCCGTCTCGCTCAGGGACAGCACGATCCGGGCCCGGTCCTCGGCGGGCAGCCGGTAGCTCAGGGCGATGCCGCGGACGGTGCGCCGCAGGGCGGCGGGGGTGCGGAGGGTGGCGCTGGTCATCGGATTTCCAGGGGGCTGCCGAGGGCGAGCACGGTGGCGTCGTCACGGTGTCGCCGGTGGGTGTGGACCAAGGAGGCCGCCAGCAGGGCAGGCGGCAGACTCAGCCGGTCGGCGGTCGGGGCCTGCGTCCACCGCTGGTCGATGCCGTCGGTGTACAGGACCACGGCCGTGCAGTCCGAGACGTCGAGGAACCGGCTGCGCGGGGTGGGCAGGTTGTAGCCGACGATGCCCGCCTGCCCGGTGAGCTGCCGGTGCACGCCGTGGGCGGACAGGGCCGCCGCGCGGATGTTGCCGACCCCGCAGAACTCGGCGCGCTCGGCGCCCATCCGGACCGCCGTCGCCGCGGCGCCGCGCGTGTGCCGCAGCGAGCTGTGCAGGGCGTTGATCACCTGGGGGAGCGGGGCGTTCGAACAGGACTGGAAGGTGCGCACGGCGCGCCGGCTGGCCGCGGCCGCCTCCGGGCCGTGCCCCAGGCCGTCGATGACCAGGCCCGTCCACGTCCCGCCCTCCTCGGCGACGGCGTAGCCGTCCCCGCACACCTGCTCCCCGGTGGCCGGCAGGCACAGGGCGCCGATGGCGGCCCCCGGCCGCCGGCCCCCCGGCAGCGCGAGGCGGGCGTGGGCGAGGGTGCCGAGGCCCGGCGTCGAGCGCAGGGTGAAGTCGGTGGCGATGCGGCGTACCGCCCCCAGACCCGCGCCCATGGTCCTGGTGGTGCTGAAGCCGTCGGTGAGGCTCAGGCCGATGTCCGCGATGCCGGGGCCGTGGTCCACCGCCACCACGTCCAGAGCGGTGTCCAGCGGGGAGCGCCGGCCCAGCGGCGAGGGCTGGAGGAAGAGCGCGCCGTTGCGGGCGTGCTTGCTGATGTTGCTGGCCAGTTCGCTGGCGAGCACGGCCGCCTGGTCCGGCAGCGCTCCCGGCATGCCACAGGCGTGGGCGAGCGCGCGGGCCCGGCTGGCCGCGGTCTGCACGGCGCTGTGGTGGTCGATGGGGATGTGCAGCGTGGTGGGCGCCTCAAGGACGTCCACGGACTCCAGGGGGCCCGTCGAGCCCTTGGAGTCCGTGGCGCCCGTTGGGTCGGCTCCGTCCATGGTGTTCACCGCGGTCCGTTCCAGCGGACGGCGGTGACGGTCGTGCCACGGCCGGGCGCGCTGGACACGTCGAACTCGTCCATGAGGCGGCGCGCCCCGCCGAGCCCGTGCCCGAGGCCCGCGCCGGTGGTGTAGCCGTCGGTGAACGCCGCTTCGAGGTCGGCGATGCCCGGCCCGTCGTCGCTCACCGTGAGCCGCAGCCCCCGCCGCCCGGCCTTCTGGACGAACTCGATGGCCAGGGTGCCGCCGCCGCCGTGGACGTAGGCGTTGCGGGCCAGTTCGCTGGCCGCGGTGACGATACGGGTCTGGTCCACCAGGCCGAAGCCCGCTCGCACCGTGGCGTCGCGCACCGCGTGCCGGGCCGTGAGCAGATCCTCCTCGACGTTGATCTCATGCGTGACACGTGTGCCGTCGGAATCCTCGGCCGAGGGGGAGGGGGTGGCCCGGATCTCGTCGAGGTCGCCGTAGAGGGTCAACTGGTCCCTCCTTCGGCGGGGGGCACCGGCGCCTTCTCCCAGCCCAGCGCGCGCAGCCCCTGTTCGGCGTTGAGCGTGGTCTCCACGCCGGACAGGCGCAGCCCCAGCTCGACCAGGGTGATGGCCACGGCGGGACGCATGCCCGCCACGATGACCCGCGCGCCCAGCAGGCGCGCCGTGGTGGTGAGTTCCATCAGGGTGCGGGCCACGAAGGAGTCGATCAGCTCGAGGCGCGAGATGTCTATGAGCACTCCGCGGGCGCGGTCGCCGACGATGCGCTCGGTCAGCTCCTCGGTGAAGGCGATGGCGCTCTTGTCGTCGAGTTCGTTGAGCAGTCCGGTGACGAGGACGTCGCCCAGACGCAGGATCGGCACTCCGCCGCGCGGGCCGCCGCTCATCGCAGGCTCGCGGGGTCCGCGGAACGGAACGGCCGGTCGGTGAGGGAGATCGCCGCGGCCAGGGCGTCGGCGAGGGTGGCCCGGGTCAGGATGGCGGACAGGTCGATGCCCAGTTGGGCGATGATCTGGGCGATCGGCGGCCGGATGCCGCTGATCACACAGTCGGTGCCCATCAGGCGTACGGCGTTGACGGTCTGCATGAGGTGGTGCGCCACGGCCGTGTCCACGGTGGGCACGCCCGTGATGTCGATGATCGCGACCTGCGCCTCGTCGCGCTCGATGGCCTGGAGGAGGTTCTCCATCACCACCTGGGTGCGGGTGGTGTCGAGCGAGCCGATCAACGGGACGGCCAGGACCTTGTCCCACAGCCGGACCACCGGGGTGGAGACCTCGAGGAGCTGGCGGCTCTGGCGGCGGATGATCTCCTCGCGGCCCTCCACGTACGTGGCGAAGGACAGGGCGCCCGCGATGTCGAGGAGGCGGTTGACGAACACGGCGGCCTGGTACAGCGCCTTGGTGTCCTGTGCCTGCTCCTGCACTCCTTCGAGCAGCGCCTCCTTGAGGGCCAGCACGGCCAGCGAGGTCACGGTCGGGGTGGCACCGCCCCGTGCCCGGCGCAGGGACAGGTCGGTGATCGCCTGGCGCAGCTCCGGGTGCGTGGTGGCCACGCCCTCGACGGGCAGTCCGCTGTCCAGCCCTGCCCGCAGGGCGTCGACGAAGCCGTCGGCTTCCTCACGAAGCTCGGCCTCGGTGATGCCCGCTCCCAGAACCGATCGTTCCAGTTGGAGCTGCACCCACCGGTCGGCCACCTTCTCTCCCCGCTCGCGCAGCGTCGCGCTGATGCTGAGCCGGGCCTCGGATTCACTGGCGTTCATTACATCCACCTTAGCAATTATTGTCGCATGGCAAACGTTAGTCGAGGCGACCGATCACCGGAAGTCCTGCCCCCGGTGAGCCGACGTCAACTCACTTTCTCCACAAGGACAACAAGGCTGAAGCGTGCGGGGCGCGGTTCCCCGCCGGTGCGCGCGGTGGGGTGCGGTGGCGGGGCGCGCGGCGGGGCGGGCGGGCCGGCGGGCGGGCCGATGGAGGGGCGGGACGGCGGTCAGGCGGTCTCCACCGTGTCATCGGCGGGGGGCCGGTTCGCCGCCGCGGTCTCCCCCACGGCCGAATCCGCAGCCGTCCCCACGGCCGTACGGAATCCCCTCAGGCCCTGCTCAAGTGCCGCCCGGTCTGTCCGGGTCATGCCGGAAATGACCTCCAGCAGGGCACTTTCACGACGTGCCCGCAATTCTTTGAGGTAGCTTTCTCCCTGGCCGGACAGGCGAAGCTCCAGCTCGCGTCGGCTGGCCGAACTGAGAGAGCGCTCGATGAAGCCCAACGCGTGAAGACGGTCACACATCCGGCTCACCGACGAGGGTGCGGACCCGAGCACCTCACCGAGAGTGCGGAGGTTGATCCCCTGGGCGCCGTCCAGGACGTACAGCACCCGTAGCTGGGACGAGGACACCGGCGCCGTCGTGGTGATGTCACGGCCCTTGTTCCACAGGACCTCGAGCAGTTCGATGACGTCCCGGACCGCATGCGTGGCAGCGTCGTGATTGCCGTTGCCGGACGGGGCGGGATTCATGCCCTCAACTGTGACACTTCGCAATGGCCTTGTCAGTCGCTGAGACATGCGGGGCCACTCGCTCCTTCTCGTTGCGTCGATTCCGGATAGGTGGTTACCCGTAGGTGGACAGATTCAGGGTGGTGGAGCGTGCGCTGCGCGGGGCCGCGCCGCATGCTCTCCTCGAAGCGGTGCGGAACACGCTCACCGCCCATTACGACGCGGTCTCCGTCGACCTCCTGATGGCGGACTACGCGATGACCATACTCCAGCCCGTCGACGCGCTCCCCTACACCGCCGACCCCATCTCTGTCCACACCAGCGCGCCCGGCCGGGCCTTCGGCGCCCAGGAACCCCACCTGGAGACGGACGAGGCGGCGGGCCACGTGAGCGTGCATCTGCCCGTCAGCGTGCGCGGCGACCGCATCGGCATCCTCACCGTCCGGCTCCCGGCCGAGGCCTGCGACAGTTACATCGTCACTGAGCTGGAGGACGTCGCGGAAGTCCTCGGACACGAGATCGTCGTCGCGGAGCGGGACACCGACCTCTACCTCCAGGCCCGGCGCGCCGACCGGCTCACCCTCGCCGCCGAGATGCAGTGGCAGTTGCTGCCCGGCCGCTCCTGCTCGCGCCCCGAGTACGAGATCGGCGCCCAGCTCGAACCGGCGTACGCGATCTACGGCGACAACTTCGACTGGTCCACCTCGGCGGAGCACCTCACGCTCACGGTCACCAACGGCATGGGCGAGGGCATCGAGGCCGCGCTGCTCACCAACCTCGCGATCAACGCGCTGCGCAACGCCCGCCGGGCCGGCCTCTCGCTGCCCGACCAGGCATGCCTGGCCGACCAGGCGCTCTACGGCCACTACCGCGGTGACGTCCATCTCTCCATGCTGCTGCTCCGCTTCGACCTGGCGACGGGGGAGGCGGAGGTCATCGACGCGGGGTCGCCCAAGATGTGGCGGACGCGACACGGCAAGGCCGAGCCCATCGAGCTGGACGCCCAGCTCCCGCTCGGCATGTTCGAGGACACCCTGTACGCCTCCCAGCGCTTTCGCGTGGAGCCCGGGGACCGGCTGCTGTTCGTCAGCGACGGCGTTTACAACGTGGCCTCCCCGGCGGGTGAGCGCTACAGCGAACGAGCGCTCACCCGCGCCATGGCCAGCACACGGCTGCTGCCACCCTCGCAGGTGCCGCGCGCCATGCTCCACGAGCTGGCGGGCCATCGGGGGTCGGGCGTCGCCGAGGACGACGCCATGATCGTCTGCCTGGACTGGCACGGCCGGAGCTGATCTCCGCGGCCCGGCCTCAGCCGGCGGCCGGGAGCATTCCCTGGCGCAGGGTCGCCAGGGTGCGCGACAGGAGCCGGGAGACCTGCATCTGGGAGACGCCGAGGCGCTCACCGATCTGCGACTGCGTCAGCTCCTCCACGAAGCGCAGGTGCAGGATCTGCCGGTCGCGCTCGAGGAGGTCGGCGACGAGCGGGGCGAGCGCGTGGAAGTCCTCCACGAGCTCCAGGGCGGGGTCCACCTCGCCGATGAAGTCGGCCAGCGGGGTCTCGTCGTTCGCGTCGCCGTGCAGGACGGCGTCGAGGGAGGCGGAGTTGTATCCGTTGGAGGCGAGCCGGGCCTCGATGACCTCGTCCGGGGAGAGGTTCATCAGCGCGGCGAGCTCGTCCACCGTCGGGGCGCGGCCCAGCCGGCTGCTCAGCTCCTCGGTGGCCTTGGCGAGCTCCACCCGGGCCTCCTGGAGACGGCGGGGGACATGCACCGCCCAGGACGTGTCACGGAAGAACCGCTTGATCTCCCCGACGATGTAGGGGACGGCGAAAGTGGCGAACTGCACTTCACGGGAGAGCTCGAACCGGTCGATGGCCTTGATCAGACCGATCATGCCGACCTGGACGATGTCCTCCATGTCGTCACCGCGATTGCGGAACCGTCCGGCCGCGTACCGGACCAGCGACATGTTCAGCTCGATCAGGGTGTTGCGCACGTACTGGTATTGAGCCGTGCCCTCCTCGAGCACCGCGAGCTGATCGAAGAACAGCTGGGACAAGGCGCGGGAGTCCTTCGGCGTGACCGCCTGCGGATCCACCACTTCCGGCAGCTCTCTCAGGCCGGTGTCCGTCTGGGTCGCTGTAGCCATCGTCATGTCTTCCTCCCTCTCCACCAGCCCCCTTGTCCCCTGTGGGCTGGTGGACGAGCGACTACCCGCCTCTTGCCGCTTCATGTCACCCAATTCGTGAAGAGGTGACGTGATGCCGACCACACGGATCGATCTTCGTGCGCCGGGTGCGGCCACCGACGGCCGGCGTGCGGGCCGCGCCGGGAGGGGAGAGGGCGTTAAGAAGTCGGCTTCGGGGGCAAGAGACCCATTCGTACAGTCCACCCCTGATCGAGGAGGGGCGTATGAGGACGGACCATTGGCGGCACCCGAGTAAACCGTTGGATCGGGCGATGTTCGAAAAGCGGCCCGAAGCCGTGGCGCAGGCGCGGGACTTCGCCCGCGCCTTCCTGGCCGGACTCCGTCCGACGATGGACGAGCAGGCCGCGGGCAGCGTGGAGCTCACCGTCTCCGAACTCGTCACCAACTCGGTACGGCACGCGAGCGGTGGCGCCTGCTCGCTGCGCCTCGTGGCACGCCGGGACGTGATCACGGTCGCCGTCACCGACGCCGACCCCCGGCCGCCGTGCGAGCGGACGCCCGACCTGGCGGGAGGGACCGGCGGCTTCGGCTGGCCCATGGTCAAGACCCTGGCCGTGACGGTCGACGTGAGCACGGGTCCGCAGGGCAAGACCATCCGGGCGGACCTGCCCCGCGGCTGACCCCAACTCCCTTGAGGGGCGGCAGAAGTGAGCGCCTCCACCGCACCGGGCCGGAAAAACAGCGGTGAGGGCGGGGGTCGCACAGGATAATTTCCCGAGGCCCCCCTTGTCGCGGAGAACCATGCACGCATACGGTGTCCATACGCGAGGTTCTCCCGTGGAAGGTGGGACATGACGGAAATTCTTGTGCAGGCGGGTACGGAGGGTGCGGTTCCTTCCGCTGAAGGGCGAGTGGTGGACCACCCGGCGTGGCCGGTGCTCAAGGACGCCGTGGAAGAGATCAGGCCCTGGCAGTCGAAGGACGGCTCCATCGACTTCGCTGCGGAGGGCGCCCCGGCCCAGGCCGCCGCGGAACTCGCCGTGGAGCGGGTGATCTCCGCCGTGGAGCAGCTCAGCCCGCTGCTGCCGCACGACATCGCCTACCACCGCGCGCTCGTGGCGGACCTGCGGCGCTGGGCCGAGAGCGGCTTCCAGGTGCCGGACTTCCTGGACTCGCTGCTCGCCTTCCAGCCCGCGGCGAACCGCCGGGACGGCCTCCAGCACCTGGTGGTCTTCCCGATGTACACGCAGAACGGCAACCCCGACCGCAATCTGGAGGCGGTCGTGCTGCGCATGGTCTGGCCCCAGTGGCTGGCCGAGCTGGAGCGCACGCGCTACGACAACCCGCTGTTCTGCGGCATCACCTTCGAGGACTTCACCGCCGGGTACGACACCAACTCGGCCGTGCTCTTCCCCGAGACGATCGCCGTGCGCGAGGCCCCGGAGCGCTTCTCCTGGGGCGGCATCTTCTGTGACCGCGAGGCGGCCCGCTTCCGCCGCGTCACCGACGCCGCCGTCGACATCCTCGGGCTCGAACTGCCCGCGGACATCCGCGACATGGTCGGCGACCAGGACCGCTGCCAGCAGGCGTTCGTGCTGTGGGACATGGTCCACGACCGCACGCACAGCCACGGCGACCTGCCCTTCGACCCGTTCATGATCAAGCAGCGCCAGCCGTTCTGGATGTACGGCCTCGAAGAGCTGCGCTGCGACCTCACCGCCTTCAAGGAGGCCGTGAAGCTGGAGGCCGACGGCTTCCCGCAGGGCCGCGACGTGCAGTACGCGGTGCTCTTCGACCGCATGTTCCGCTTCCCGGTCACCGGCGAGCGCGTGCGCAACTACGACGGGCTCGGCGGCCAGCTCCTCTTCGCCTACCTCCACAAGCACGACGTGATCCGCTGGACGGACAACAAGCTCACCATCGACTGGGAGCGCGCGCCGCGGGTCACCAACCAGCTGTGCGCCGAGATCGAGGACCTCTACCGCGCGGGCATCGACCGCCCGAAGCTGGTCCACTGGTTCGCCGCCTACGAGCTGGTCTCCACCTACCTCGCCCCGCACCCGGGATCGCGCTGGGCCAAGGGCCCCGAGGCCCTGGACACCTCGCTACCGCCGCGCAAACTGGTCGACGAGGTGCTTCCCGACGAATTTCCGCTCAGCATGTTCTATGAGGCGCTCTCCAAGAAGCTGAAGCACGTGATCGCCTCCACCAAGGGGATCACCGCCTCGGGCGCCGAGAAGGTCGCCGCGTGAGCGGCCGCCAGGAGGAGGCGAGGACCATGTCCGCACTCGATGGAGCCGTGGTCGCGGTGGCCGGGGCCGGCGGCGCCGCGGGGCGCGCCACCCTGCTGAGGCTGGCCGAGGCGGGCGCCACGGTCGTGGCGTCGGACGCCGATCCGCTGAGCCTGCACGAGGCCGTGGACGCCGCCCGGTACGCGCACGGCGGGGCCACCGTCATCGGCGACACCGTCGACCTGCTCGATCTGGACGCCGCCCGCGAGTGGGCGACGCGTACGGAGAGGGAGTTCGGGCGGATCGACGGCCTCGTCCACCTCGTGGGCGGCTGGCGCGGCAGCAAGAGCTTCGCCGAGACGGACCTCGCCGACTGGGACTTCCTGGAGAAGCTGCTGATCCGCACCGTGCAGCACACCTCCCTCGCCTTCGAGGACGGACTGCGGCGCAGCGACCGCGGCCGCTACCTGCTGATCAGCGCCGCGGGCGCCGCCAAGCCGACGGCGGGCAACGCGGCGTACGCGGCCTCCAAGGCGGCGGCCGAGGCCTGGACGCTCGCCCTCGCCGACGCCTTCCGCAAGGCGGGGGGCGAGGACGGTCCCCGCGCGGCGGCTGCGATCCTGGTGGTCAAGGCGCTGGTGCACGACGCGATGCGCGCGGAGCGGCCGAGCGCGAAGTTCGCGGGCTTCACGGACGTCAAGGAGCTGGCCGAGGCCATCGCCGGCGTCTGGGAGCGGCCCGCCGGGGAAGTGAACGGAACCCGCCTGTGGCTGACCGAGAAGCCGTGACCGCCGCCGCCAAGCACGCCGTGAACCCACCGAAGACCGACGCCCGCCGGCACCACGACCCGGACCTGCGCGGCTTCGCGAGCGACAACTACGCGGGCGCGCACCCCGAGGTCATGGCCGCCCTGGCCCTCGCCAACGGCGGCCACCAGATCGCGTACGGCGAGGACGACTACACGGAGAACCTCCAGCGGGTGATCCGGGGCCACTTCGGCCCGAGCGCCGAGGCGTTCCCGGTGTTCAACGGCACGGGTGCCAACGTCGTCGCGCTCCAGGCGCTCACCGACCGCTGGGGCGCGGTGATCTGCGCCGAGTCCGCGCACATCAACGTCGACGAGGGCGGCGCCCCCGAGCGCATGGCCGGCATCAAGCTGCTCACGGTGCCCACGCCCGACGGCAAGCTGACGCCGGAGCTGATCGACAAGCAGGCGTTCGGCTGGGAGGACGAGCACCGCGCGATGCCGCAGGCCGTCTCGATCGCGCAGAACACCGAACTGGGCACGCTGTACACGCCCGAGGAGATCCGCGCGATCTGCGAGCACGCGCACCAGCTCGGCATGAAGGTGCACCTCGACGGTTCGCGGATATCCAACGCGGCCGCCGCGCTCGACGTGCCCATGCGCACCTTCACGAACGCGGTCGGCGTCGACATCCTCTCGCTCGGCGGCACCAAGAACGGTGCCCTGTTCGGTGAGGCCGTCGTGGTCATCAACCAGGACGCCGTGCGCCACATGAAGCACCTGCGCAAGATGTCGATGCAGCTCGCCTCCAAGATGCGCTTCGTGTCCGTGCAGCTGGAGGCCCTGCTCGCCAAGGACCTGTGGCTGCGCAACGCCCGGCACGCCAACGAGATGGCCCGGCGCCTGGCCGAGGGGGTCCGCTCCGTGCCCGGCGTGGAGATCCTCTACCCGGTGCAGGCCAACGCCGTCTTCGCGCGCCTGCCGCACGAGGTCAGCGAGCGCCTCCAGAAGCGGTACCGCTTCTACTTCTGGGACGAGGCGGCGGGCGTGGTGCGCTGGATGTGCGCGTTCGACACCCGCGAGGAGGACGTCGAGGGGTTCCTGGCGGCGCTGAAGGAAGAGATGGCGCGCTGATCCGGACCCCACGCTGCATAACTGCATAGGTATGCGACTGGCCGTAAAGGTATTGACCTCCGGTCGGTCGCATTTCTATGCTCCCGTGGCATGCAGCTGATCCAGGAGAACTCCGACCTGTCCGCGTATCTGGCGGCGGACGACGTCATCGACCACCACCATCCCCTCGTACGGGAGAGAGCCGCACGGCTCGCCGACAAGGCCTCGGATTCATACGTATACGCCCAGGCCGCCTTCGAGTACGTCCGCGACGCCATTCCGCACTCCGCCGACAGCGGCGACCCGCGGGTCACCTGGCGCGCCTCGGACGTCCTCGCGCGGGGCACCGGCATCTGTCACGCCAAGGCGCACGCGCTGGCCGCGCTGCTGCGTGCCGAGGACATCCCGACCGCGCTCTGCTACCAGCGGCTGACGCATGACGCCGGAACCGGCCACTGCGTCCACGGACTCGTCGCCGTCCGCTTCCGCGGGGCCTGGCACCGGCAGGACTGCCGCGGCAACAAGCCGGGCGTCGACGCCCGGTTCTCGCTGAGCGGCGAGCGGCTGGCCTTCTCGCCGGACGCGAAGTCCAGTGAGGTGGACTATCCGGTACTCTATGCTGCACCGCACCCGGCGGTTCTGAGCGCCCTGAAGAACGCCCCGGACCGACGCCACCTGTGGGAGAACCTTCCCGACGCGCTCTGACGAGCCCCGACGCAGCGAGGCAGCCCATGACCGACGCGCCCCTGACCCTCACCGTCTCCGACGAGGTGCGCACCCTCGCGCCCGGCTTCACCCACGTCGCCGTCGAGGCGTACGGCCTGACCAACGGGCCCAGCACCGACGCCGGTGCGGACCTCCTGGCGGAGGCCGCACGGCGACTGGCCCTACGGCTCGACGGCCGCGCCCCGCACGAGGACCCGCACATGGCGGCCTGGCGCGCGGCCTACACCGCCTTCGGCGCGAAGCCCTCGCGCACCCGCAACTCCGCCGAGGCGCTCGCCAAGCGGGCGCTCGCCGACGGCGGACTGCCCCGGATCAACGTCCTCGTCGATCTCTACAACGCGGTCAGCGTGGCCCATCTGATCCCGGTCGGCGGCGAGGACCGGGACCGGATCAAGGGCGGGATGCGCCTGGTGCGGGCCGAGGGCACCGAGGACTTCGTGACCGCCGCGGCGGGGGAGCGCGTCATAGAGCACCCCGAGAAGGGCGAAGTCGTGTGGTGCGACGACGAGGGCGTCACCTGCCGCCGCTGGAACTGGCGGCAGGGGCCGCGCACCCGGCTCACCGAGGAGTCGGTGAACGCGATCTTCCTGCTGGAGGGCATGGGCCCGCACGCCGGCCTGGAGGGCGCGGGCGCCGAGCTGGCCGAACTCCTGGAGAAGTTCAGCCCCGGCGCGCGGATCACCGTCCACGCGCCGCGCTGAGTCCGCCGGCCGCGCTGAGTCCACGCGCCGCGACCGGCCGGGCGCCGGGTCAGCCGGCCTCGGAGGCCTTCACCTCGGCGGGGGTCGGCGCCGTACCGCCGAGGTGGGCCGGCATCCACCAGGTGTCGTCCGGACCCTTGGGGCGCACGGGGTAGGCGCGCTGCGCCGCTTCCAGGAGCTCCTGGCAGCGCTCGCGCAGCCGCCGCGTGATCGCACCCGCGTACTGGTCCTTGGGCGCCTCGACCGGCTCGCCCACCCGGATCGTGATCGGCAGGTGGCTGCGCCGGAAGTTGCGCGGGTGGCCCTTGGTCCACAGCCGCTGCGTGCCCCACAGGGCCATCGGGATGAGCGGCACCCCGGCCTCCTGCGCCAGCCGCGCGGCACCCGACTTGAACGTCTTGAGGGTGAAGGACTGGGAGATCGTCGCCTCGGGGAAGACGCCGATGATCTCCCCGGAGCGCAGCGAGTCCAGTGCGTGCGCGTAGGCGGACTCACCCTGCGTGCGGTCCACCGGAATGTGCTTCATCCCGCGCATGAGCGGCCCGGAGATCTTGTGCCGGAAGACCGACTCCTTGGCCATGAAGCGCACCAGCCGCTTCTGCGGCAGGGCGGCGAGGCCGTCGAAGATGAAGTCGAGATAACTGATGTGATTGCTGACCAGGACCGCGCCGCCGGAGCGTGGGATGTTCTCCGACCCTTTGCAGTCGATCTTCAGGTCCCACGCCTTGAACAGCGTTTTCGCTGCACCGATCACGGGGCGGTAGACAAGCTCTGCCATGGGTGGAGAGGGCCCTTCGTTTCTGCCTGCGGTAGGGGGCTTCCGGCGGGAGGTTACGCAGCCGTAGGTTTTACGGCATTGCGCAGATCGTGCCCCAAGAACGGACGAGTGACCAGCCTTGGTGCCGTCAATCCGGGAGATTCTCATCACGTCGGAATCTTTCGCGGGTATCAGGACGCTGAACGGGGGAGCGATCGGATGACATGCACAGAAGCGGGAGGCGCACGTGCCAGGGGATGACGCGGAACAGCGGCTCGGCGCGGCGGACCTCGGACATGAACTGGGGGAGCGGGCGACGCTCGTGCAGTTCTCCAGCGCCTTCTGCCGGCCCTGCGGGGCGACCCGCAGAGTGCTCGCGGACGTCGCCGCGATGGTCCCCGGGGTCACCCATGTGGAGATCGACGCCGAGGAGCACCTCGACCTCGTGCGGCGGCTGCGCGTCGAGCGGACGCCGACCGTGCTCGTCCTGGACGCGCACGGCGATCCGGTGCGGCGCGCCGCCGGCCAGCCCCGCAAGGCCGACGTGATCGCCGCACTGGGCCAGGCCCTGTGACCGGTCCGGCGGCACCCGGTGACGGACTTGACGGCACGCGGTGTCAGTGGCGAGGCTTCCCCCATGCCTCGGGACCTTCTTCTGAACGAGCCGTGCGAGCCGTACGGGCGCGTCCGCGTGGACCGCGCCCGCCCCGCCGGTGCCCGCTGTCCGCACTGCTGAGCACCGACGTCTTCGCTCGTACCTCCGGCAGAAGGACAACCCCGTGACGGCATCGTCAGCCCTCGGCGCGCCCCGGCTCGCCTCCCCCGATCTGCTGCGCTCGGTCTTCCGGCGGCACGCGGCGGGGGTCGCCGTGATCACCGCGGCCCACGGCTCCACCCCCGTCGGCTTCACCGCCACCTCGCTCACCTCGGTGTCCGCCGAGCCCCCGATGGTCTCCTTCGGCATCGGCACCGGCGCCTCCAGCTGGCCCGCGGTCTCCGAAACCACGCATGTAGGCGTGCACATACTCGGCGAGCACCAGCAGGACCTGGCCGCCACCTTCGCGCGCAGCGGCGCCGACCGCTTCGGGGCGCCCACCACTTGGCACGAGGGGCCCGAGGGCGTGCCCGTGCTCGACGGCGCGCTCGCCTGGCTGGTCTGCCGGATCGTGGCCCGCGTCCCCGCCGGCGACCACCGTCTGGTGCTCGCGGAAGTCGTCACCGGCGACGGATCGGGCGAGGGCCGGCCGTTGCTGTACCACCAGGGGCGCTTCAACGCTCTGCGCGACTGAGAGTTCCCGTTCGGGGGCGGGCGGCCCGATTACGGAGCGTTGGGAAGGTCACAGTTCAAAGCGCTTGCTCAGCGGGAATGAACTGGGTGTACTCATGAGTAATATTTCGGTCGGAGCGCGGGCCGCCCCGACCGGGATCCGCCGCTTCAGGCGCCTATGCTGCCTGCAAGAGGCAGTGGCCATGAGCCGAGGCAGCAGCCCGTAAAGACGATGCAGTAGGAGAGCCGGCGTGAGCTTGAGGATCGTTGTCTGTGTGAAGTACGTGCCCGACGCCACCGGCGACCGGCACTTCGCCGATGACCTGACCGTCGACCGCGACGACGTCGACGGCCTGCTGTCGGAGCTCGACGAGTACGCGGTCGAGCAGGCGCTGCAGATCGCCGACGGGGCGGACGACGCGGAGATCACCGTGCTGACCGTCGGCCCCGAGGACGCCAAGGACGCGCTGCGCAAGGCGCTCTCCATGGGCGCCCACAAGGCCGTCCACGTCGAGGACGACGACCTGCACGGCAGCGACGTCATGGGCACCTCCCTGGTGCTCGCCAAGGCCATCGAGAAGACCGGCTACGACCTGGTCATCGCCGGTATGGCCTCGACCGACGGCACCATGGGCGTGCTGCCGGCGATCCTCGCCGAGCGCCTCGGCGTCCCGCAGGTCACCCTGCTCTCCGAGGTCTCCGTCGCGGACGGCGTCGTCAAGGGCCGCCGGGACGGCGACAGCGCCTCCGAGCAGCTGGAGGCCTCCCTGCCGGCCGTCGTGTCCGTGACGGACCAGTCGGGCGAGGCCCGCTACCCGTCCTTCAAGGGCATCATGGCCGCCAAGAAGAAGCCGGTGGAGTCGCTCGACCTGGACGACCTGGGCATCGACGCCGAAGAGGTCGGCCTGGAAGGCGCCTGGACCAAGGTCGACTCGGCCGCCGAGCGTCCGGCCCGCACGGCCGGCACGATCGTCAAGGACGAGGGCGAGGGCGGCAAGCAGCTCGCCGAGTTCCTCGCGGGCCAGAAGTTCATCTGAGCTTCAGTCACCCCCTCAACCGCCCCAACTTCTTCGCAATCGCAGGAGATTGAAGTCCCATGGCTGAAGTTCTCGTCTACGTCGACCACGTCGACGGCGCCGTCCGCAAGCCCACCCTGGAGCTGCTGACCCTGGCCCGCCGCATCGGCGAGCCCGTCGCCGTCGCCCTCGGCAACGGCGCCGAGGCCACCGCCGCCACGCTCGCCGAGCACGGCGCGGTCAAGGTGCTCACGGCCGACGCCCCCGAGCTCGCCGACTACCTCGTCGTACCGAAGGTGGACGCGCTCCAGGCCGCCTACGACGCGCTCTCCCCGGCCGCCGTGCTGCTGCCCTCCTCCGCCGAGGCCAAGGAGATCGCGGCCCGCCTCGCGGTCCGCATCGGGTCCGGCATCATCACGGACGCCGTCGACCTGGAGGCCGGCGACGAGGGCCCGGTGGCCACGCAGTCCGCGTTCGCCGCCTCGTACACCACCAAGTCCCGCATCACCCGGGGCACCCCGGTCATCACGGTCAAGCCGAACTCGGCCGCCGTGGAGGCCGCCCCGGCCGCCGGCGCCGTCGAGGCCCTGACGGTCTCCTTCTCCGAGAAGGCCACCGGCACCAAGGTCGTCTCGCGCACCCCGCGCGAGTCGACGGGCCGACCCGAGCTGACCGAGGCCGCGATCGTGGTCTCCGGCGGCCGCGGCGTCAACGGCGCCGAGAACTTCTCGATCATCGAGGCGCTCGCCGACTCGCTCGGTGCCGCCGTCGGTGCCTCCCGCGCCGCCGTCGACGCCGGCTGGTACCCGCACTCCAACCAGGTGGGCCAGACCGGCAAGTCGGTCTCCCCGCAGCTGTACATCGCCTCCGGCATCTCCGGCGCGATCCAGCACCGCGCGGGCATGCAGACCTCGAAGACCATCGTGGCCATCAACAAGGACGCCGAGGCCCCGATCTTCGACCTGGTCGACTACGGCGTGGTCGGCGACCTCTTCGAGGTCGTCCCGGCCCTCACCGAAGAGGTCAAGTCCCGCAAGGGCTGATCTCCTCGCTCGTCCGAAGGCCCCCGCCCCGCGCCCGCGAGGTGGGGGCCTTCGCGCGTCACAGCGTCAGCGTCGCCTGCACCGGCAGGTGGTCGCTCGGGTACTGCCCGCCGAGCGCGAACGTGTTCACCGACGCCGAGTGCACCTGCGCCGTCGGCCTGGTCAGGATCCAGTCGATGCGCCCGCCGCCGACGACGGGCGGCTTGTAGCCGCCGAACGTGCCGTACGCCGGGCCGCGTTCCTTCGCGGCGTCCCAGGTGTCGACGAGGCCGGCGCCCAGCATCGTGGTGTACACGGCGCTGTCGTGCGCCGTCGCGTTGAAGTCGCCCGTCACGATGAGCGGCGTACTCGTCTTCATCAGGGCGATGCGCTCGGCCATGAGGGTCGCCGAACGCTCGCGCGCGTTCTGGCTGACGTGGTCGAGGTGCGTGTTGAGGACGTACAGCTGGGTGTTGGTGACCAGGTCGAGGAAGCGCACCCAGGTGGCCATGCGGGGCGAGTTGGCGCCCCAGGTGTTCGAGGCGATGGTGTACGGCGTGTCCGAGAGCCAGAAGTGCTCGTATTCGAGCGGGAACAAGCGGCGGTTGTCATAAAAGACGGCCATGAACTCGTCGCGGCTGCCGCCCCCGACCCCGGTGCCGACCCAGTCGTAGTCGGCGCCGAGATCGGTCTCGATGTCCTGGAGCTGGTAATAGAGGCCTTCCTGGGTGCCGATGACGTGCGGCCTGGCGCGCAGCAGCATCTCCCGTGCCGCCGGGCGGCGTTCGGGCCAGGTGTGCGGCGGTTTGTTGCTCGCGAAGCGGACGTTGTACGACATGACCTCCAGGCGGGCGTCCGGCGCCCCGGCGGCATGGGCCTGCCGGGGGGACAGCGCGGTGCCGAGCACGGGGAGCGCCACGGTCGCGGCGAGCGCGGCCCGCAGGCCCGAGCGGCGCGTGAAGGAGGAGTCGATCGGCACACAAGCTCCTTGGATTCGGTCCGCGCGGCCGACGCCGGAAGCGGGGGAGGATGTGGGCCACAGACTGTCCGCATCGGCCGCCGACTCGGTCCGGGACACGCGTGATCCCGCGCGGTCGGCTACGGATGCAGGACACGGGAGGGTGTTGACCGGCGCGAAGGTCACGGATAGCTTCGCCATACGGATTGTTGATTCCGTGAAGCGGAATTGCCGGGCGCGGCACCGAGCGTGTGGAGGAAGCGGGAATGGGTCAGCAAGAGAAGGTGGCGACGAGCCTCGCCGGCGCGGTCAGCGAGGGCATCAGCGCGTCCCTCGCCCCCGTGGACGCGGAGCTGGCGCGCCGCTACCCCGGAGACCCCGGCACGCGCCAGCCCGTCCACACCGTGTACGTCCCCGGTGAGCAGTTCGGCGCCGACACCATCCGCACCTGGGGCGACAAGGCCCTCGCGATGCTCGACGAGCACGCCCCGGACGCCGCCTCCTTCGCCGCCGTCCTCGGCTTCGGCGACGACCTCGCCGAAGCCGTCTACACGCGCGTACGGAACAAACTGGAGCGCGAGCCCGTCGAGGACCTCCGCGTCGACTTCGAGGACGGCTACAAGGGCGCCGACGAGGACCAGGACGCCGCCCGCGCGGCGCGGCTCGTCGCCGAGGCGTACCGCGACGGCACCGCCGCCCCGTACATGGGCATCCGCATGAAGTGCATGGAGGAGGCGGTGCGCGACCGGGGCATCCGCACCCTCGACGTCTTCCTGTCGGGCCTCATGGAGGCCGGCGGGCTGCCGGACGGACTCGTCCTGACGCTGCCCAAGGTGACCTACCCCGAGCAGGTCACCGCGATGGTCCGCCTCCTGGAGGAGTTCGAGAAGGCGCGCGGCCTGGAGCACGGCCGCATCGACTTCGAGATCCAGATCGAGACCAGCCAGTCCATCCTCGCCACCGACGGCACCGCCGCCGTGGCCCGCATGATCCAGGCCGCCGAGGGCCGCGCCACCGGCCTGCACTACGGCACCTTCGACTACAGCGCCTGCCTCCACGTGAGCGCCGCCTACCAGGCCAGCGACCACCCGGCCGCCGACCACGCCAAGGCCGTCATGCAGGTCGCCGCCGCCGGCACCGGCGTCCGGGTCTCCGACGGCTCCACCAACGTCCTGCCCGTCGGCACCACCGAGCAGGTCCACGACGCCTGGCGGCTGCACTACGGCCTGACCCGGCGCGCGCTGGCCCGCGCCTACTACCAGGGCTGGGACATGCACCCCGGCCACATCCCCACGCGCTACGCCGCCGTGTTCGCCTTCTACCGCGAGGGCTTCGCGGCCGCCGCGAGGCGGCTGGCCGCCTACGCCGGGCACCACGAGGGCGGCGGCGTGGCCGACGAGCCCGCCACCGCCAAGGCGCTCGCCGGCTATCTGCTGCGCGGCCTGGACTGCGGCGCCCTCGACGCCGGCGAGGTCACCCGGCTCACCGGACTGACCCTGGCCCGCCTCCAGGGCTTCGCCGGCCCGCGCCGAGGCGACCTCACCGCTTCCGGCAAGTAACACCCGGCACGCCCCGTCACCGCCGCCCCTTAGTCTGTACGCCACGGAAAGTGGTTCACACGGACGGGGCAGCGGTGCATTCGGGGGATCAGGAACACACGGGCGAGGCGGGCACACTCCTCGCCGGGCGCTACCGCGTCGTGGCGCGGCTCGGCCGCGGCGGCATGGGCGTCGTCTGGCGCGCCGTCGACGAGGTGCTGCACCGCGAGGTCGCGGTGAAGGAACTGCGCACGTACACCGACGCGGGCGGCCCCGAACTGGCCGACCTGCGCCTGCGGATGCAGCGCGAGGCCCGCGCCGCCGCCCGCGTGCGCCACCCCGGAGTCGTCGCCGTGCACGACGTCGCCGAGGTCGACGGGCGGCCGCTCATCGTCATGGAGCTGATCGACGGCCCCTCCCTGGACGACGTGCTGCGCGAGCGCGGCGCCCTCGACCCCCGTACGGCGGCGGGGATCGGCGCCAAGGTCATGGACGCCCTCGCCGCCGCGCACCGCGTGGGCGTCCTGCACCGCGACGTGAAGCCCGGCAACATCCTCCTGGAGAGCGGCGGCCGCGTCGTCCTCACCGACTTCGGCATCGCCACGATGGACGACCCCGGCGACGGCTCGGCCACGCACCTCACCCGCAGCGGCGAACTGGTCGGCTCCCTCGACTACTTGGCGCCCGAGCGCGCCCAGGGCCACGACCCCGGCCCCGCCTCCGACGTCTGGGCCCTCGGCGCCACGCTGTACGCGGCGGTCGAGGGCTCCTCGCCCTTCCGCCGTACGTCGACGTGGTCCACGCTCACCGCGATCGTCACCGACCCCCTGCCCGAGCCGCACCGCGCGGGCCCGCTGACGCCCGTACTGCGCCGGCTCATGGACAAGGACCCGCAGGCGCGCCCCGACGCGGCATCGGCGCTGCGACTGCTCGACGGCGTCGCGCGGGCGGACGCGGGCACGGGCCCCGCAGCCGCGGTCGGTGCCGGGCTCGGGCCGCGCGGCACCACGGAGCGCAGCATCCCGAGCGCACCCCCGCCGGGCTTCGGACCGCCGCCCTCGGTGGACCCGCCCGCACCTCACACCCCCGCGTCCTTCGCGGCCCCGCCGTCGGCGGCACAGCCCTTGGCGGCGCGGCCCGCCGCTCAGAGCCCGCCGCCCGTCGTCCTCGGCGAGACGCGCGCCACGCGACGGCCGCGCCGGGGCCGGGCGCTGCTCACCGCCGTCGCCGTGGCCGTGGTCCTCGCGGCCACCGGCGCGACCGCCGCCTTCCTGAACGGCAAGGACGACAACGGCGGTCCGACGCGGGAGGACGCGCTGCCCGCCGGCTCGGGCCCGACCGAGGACGACGGCAGCCGCGGCTCCCTGGGCGGCGGCTCGAAGCGCCCCGGGCCGAAAGAGGGGGGTAAGGACACGTCCCGCGAGCCGGACGCGAAGCGCTCCAAGGGCAGCTCCGAGGACAGCTCCAAGGACGACACCGACGGCGCGCGGCGCGACAAGCCCAAGACGGGCGCCAAGACCAAGGACCGGGACGAGGCCGCCTCGCGCCCCGACCCCGGCTCCGAGCCGAGTGGCGCGAGCAAGCCGCGCGACGGCGGCGGCCCCGCCGAGGACCCCGTCTGCCACCCCGTCGGCGGCGGCAAGTACAACTGCTCGGTGTGGACGGCCGCGAAGTCCTACACCGTCGCCGGCACCGAAGTGGGCGTGCTGAACGCGGGCACGAACTACTTCTACTGCCAGCAGAACCTCGGCCGCCGCGAGACGCACGGCCAGTGGACGAACGTCTGGTGGGCGAAGACCGACGACGACAAGGGCAACACCGGCGTCTTCGTCAGCGACGTCTACATCAAGGGCGGCGACAACGACAAGCCGCTGCCCGGCCTGCCCACCTGCTGAAGCGCCGAGATCGGACGACACCCCGTGCACGACACCCCCGACACCTCCGGCGCCTCCACCACCGCCGGTCCGAACGGCGCCGAGGAGCTGCGGGCCCGCGTCGAGGCGGCGGCCGACGGCACGGCGTACCGCTACCGCTGGACGGAGCGGGGGTTCGACCTGATCGCGGACGTGCCGCTGCCGCGCGGGCGCCGCGTCCACACCTACCGGGTCGTGCTGCGCCCGGCCGAGCGGGCCTTCACGCTGACGGACGTGGTCCGCACCGATGAGCGAGGCGCGTTCGGCACCACGCACAGGACCGTGGAGAGCGGCCGGGCGCGGTACCGCACCTGGAGCCGTTCGCTGGACGGCTCCGAGCGGCACTCCTTCTCCTCCGCCGACGGCCACCGCCTGATCCGGGGTGTGGCACGGGAGCTGGGCTGGCGGGAGACCCGGCCGGCCGCCGCGAAGGGCGCCCTCGTCGCCGGCGCCGTCGGGGGGCTGATCGCCCTCGGCACGTTGGTCGCTCTCGCGGTGGTCTTCTGGCCCTGATCCGGCACGCGTGCGCAGGACACGGCGTGGCGGGTGTCGCGCATTCGGAGGCATTCCTGGTGCGCCCGGCCCGACCGCACAGGAAGCTCGGTGAGGAACCGCTGTATCCGCGAAGCGAGGAATCCAGGAGCAAGCATGCGTGCGCCCACCGTTCTGACCGCCCTCGGCCTGACCGCCGCCGCCGGCCTGGCCGCCACCGTCCCGGCGGCGGCCGCCACCGCTCTCCCCGAGCGTCCCCACACCGGCGCCGCGGTGGCGCCCGCTCGTCTCACGGCCGCCCCCACACCCCCGGGCCAGGAACCGCTCGGCGGCGTCCTCGGCTCGCTCGTCGACGTCGTCACCAACCTGCTCGGAAGCCTCGTCGGACCAGCGGGGCAGGGCCTCGGCACCAAGGACCTCACGAACGGCGGGGCGACCGACGGACGCCAGGCGCCGCTGACACCGCAGCTGACTCTGCCGGGCCTCGGGACCGGCCGCTGAGCCGAGGGCCCACTTCCGACGGCGACCGCTCAGTCGGCGGGTGGTAGTTCCCCCGACCCGCGCGTGATGAGCCGCGTCGGCAGCTCGACCCGCTCCGGAGCCACGGACGCGCCGTCGAGCTGCCGGAAGAGGCGCTCCGCCGCCGTCCTGCCGAGCTGGGCCGCGTCCTGGGCGACCACGCTCACGCCGGGGTCCAGCAGGTCGGCCAGCTCGATGTCGTCGAAGCCCACCAGGGCCACCGGCCGGTCGAGGCCGGCGAGGACGCGTACGACCGTGACGGTCACGCGGTTGTTCCCGGCGAAGACCGCCGTCACCGGCTCGGGCCCCGACAGCATCTCCTCGGCCGCCGCGCGCACCCGCCGCGGGTCGGTGACGCCCAGCGACACCCACGCCTCGTCGACCGGGATGCCCGCGTCCTCCATCGCGGCGCGGTAGCCCCGCAGCCGCTCTATGGCGGTGTGGATGCGCGGCTGGTCGCCGATGAAGCCGATGCGGCGGTGGCCGTGCGCGATGAGGTGCGCGACGCCGTCCCGCGCTCCGCCGAAGCTGTCGGAGAGCACCACGTCGGCGTCGATCCTGCCCGCGGGCCGGTCCACGAAGACGGTCGCCACCCCGGCGGCGATCTCCGGTTCCAGATAGCGGTGGTCGTCGCCGGCCGGGATGATGACGAGGCCGTCGACCCGGCGGGCGCACAGCGCGAGCACCAACTCCTGTTCCCGGTCCGGGTCCTCGGCGCTCGATCCGTTGATGAGCAGCGCGCCGTGGGCCCGGGCGACCTCCTCCACGGCTCGGCTCAGCGGACCGTAGAACGGGTCGGCGAGGTCCTCCAGGACGAGGCCGATGCTGGCGGTGCGGCCCTTGCGCAGCACGCGGGCACTGTCGTTGCGGCGGAAGCCCAGGGCCTCGATGGCCTCCTGGACGCGGCGCTCGGTGTCGGGCGTGACGCCCGGCTCGCCGTTCACCACGCGCGAGACCGTCTTCAGGCCGACTCCGGCGCGGGCGGCGACGTCCTTCATCGTCGGCCGGTTGCCGTAGCGGTTGTCGGGTCGTCGGGCGGCGGTGTCGGCCACGGTGCGCTGTCCTGTCCTGTCGTCCACGAACTTCTGCCCCGGGGCGGGCGGCCGTCCCCGGGCGTGTGGCGTCGAGCATAGGGCCTGGACAACGTTGTCAGATGCGAGGGAGACTGACCTTCGCACTCTCCGGCCTGCCCTTACACCAGGAGACCCGACACAGATGCACATGGACCTCGTCGCCGCACTCGACATCGGCGGCACCAAGATCGCCGGCGCCCTGGTGGACGGGCGGGGGCGCATCCTGCGGCGCGCCCAGCGGCCGACCCCCGCGCGCGAGGACGGCGACACGGTGATGCGGGCGGTCGCGGAGGTCCTCGGTGAGCTGACGTCCGACGAGCTGTGGGGCTCGGTCACCGCCGTCGGCATCGGCAGCGCGGGCCCGGTGGACGCCTCGGCGGGCACGGTCAGTCCGGTCAACGTCCCCGGCTGGCGCGGCTTCCCGCTGGTGGAGCGGGTCCGCGCGGCGACCGGCGGGCTGCCCGTCCACCTGGTGGGCGACGGCGTGGCGATGACCGCCGCCGAGCACTGGCTGGGCGCGGCGCGCGGCCACGACAACGCGCTGTGCATGGTCGTCTCGACCGGTGTCGGCGGCGGCCTCGTCCTGGGCGGCAAGCTCCACCCGGGCCCCACCGGCAACGCGGGCCACATCGGGCACATCAGCGTCGACCTCGACGGCGACCCCTGCCCGTGCGGCGCGCGCGGGTGCGTGGAGCGCGTGGCGAGCGGTCCGAACATCGCCCGGCGCGCCGTGGAGGGCGGCTGGCTGCCGGGGCCCGACGGCGACACGTCCGCCGCCGCCGTGGCCGCCGCCGCGCGTGCCGGGGACCCCCTCGCGCGCGCCTCCTTCGCCCGGGCCGCGCAGGCGCTCGCCGCCGGGATCGCCGCCACCGCCACGCTCGTCGAGATCGACATCGCGGTGATCGGCGGTGGGGTGGCGAAGGCGGGCGACCTCCTCTTCACCCCGCTGCGGCGGGCGCTCGGCGACTACGCCACGCTCTCCTTCGTGCGCCGCCTCACCGTGGTGCCCGCCCTGATGGGCACCGACGCCGGCCTGGTCGGCGCGGCGGCGGCCGCGCTCGGCGCGGCACCGGGCGCGGCGGAGGGGACGCGCTCGACGGTGGGCGGCTGAGCCCGGCCGGCCCTCGCCGGGCTGCGAGCCCGGCAAGGTCCGTAAGAGCCCTAGTACTGCAACGGTGTTTGTGCTGATTGCTGGGCAGTTTCAGGGACTGTGTCCGCGCCGTTTGTAGTGACTGATGCGGGCTTGTTTCTGG
>NZ_JBEXWC010000036.1:0-49808 GCF_040629635.1 Streptomyces sp. NPDC005898
CGCCCGCAGGGCGGGCCTGGCGGCGTCTGGTGCGTGCGATCGCAAGGCGGAGGGTCGCCCCGATACTGGTGGTATCGGGGCGATCCCGACAACGCGGCGAGCGTGCGTGCCAGACGCCGCCAGGCAGACGGGACTTTCGAAACATGCCCTAGCCGCCGATCGCGGACATCGGGCGCTCCGGCTGGAGGAATGAGGGGTCGTCCAGGCCCGAGCCGGCCTTCTTGCCCCACATGGCGCGCTTCCAGATGCGGGCGATCTCCTCGTCCGAGCCTTCCTCGCTGCTCTCCGGGGCGGCGCGCAGTGCCGCGCGCAGGTCCGTCTCCTCGGTGGCGAACAGGCAGGTGCGCACCTGGCCGTCGGCGGTGAGCCGCGTGCGGTCGCAGGCCGAGCAGAAGGGGCGGGTCACGGAGGCGATGACGCCGACGCGGTGCGGGCCGCCGTCCACGAGCCAGCGCTCGGCGGGGGCCGAGCCGCGCTCCCCGGTGCCTTCCTCCGTGAGCTCGAAGCGGGTGCGCAGGGAGGTCAGGATGTCGCCCGCGGTGATCATGCCGTCGCGCTTCCAGCCGTGCTGGGCGTCGAGCGGCATCTGCTCGATGAAGCGCAGTTCGTAGTCGTTCTCCACGGCCCAGGCCAGGAGGTCGGGGGCCTCGTCGTCGTTGAGCCCCGGCATCAGGACGGTGTTGACCTTGACGGGGGTCAGCCTGGCGTCGCGGGCCGCTTCGAGGCCTTCGAGGACGTCCTTGTGGCGGTCCCGGCGGGTGAGGGTCTTGAAGACGTCGGGGCGCAGGGTGTCCAGGGAGACGTTGACCCGGTCGAGGCCGGCGGCCTTGAGGGCCTCGGCGGTGCGCTTGAGGCCGATGCCGTTGGTCGTCAGGGACATCGTGGGGCGGGGTGCCAGCCGGGCGCAGCGCTCGACGATCCCGACGAGGCCGGGGCGCAGGAGGGGCTCGCCGCCGGTGAAGCGGACTTCCGTGATGCCGAGCCGCGTGACGGCGACGCGCACGAGGCGCACGATCTCGTCGTCGGTGAGCAGGTCGGGCTTGGCCAGCCACTGCAGGCCTTCTTCCGGCATGCAGTACGTGCAGCGCAGATTGCAGCGGTCGGTCAGTGAAACGCGCAGGTCAGTGGCTACTCGGCCAAAGGTGTCGATGAGCACTGCGGCCCCCTCCCCGGCGGTTGGATGCTCGCGGGTCCCACCGGTAGGGATCCCACTGCTTTCGACCTTACGCGACCCCTGTGACAACCTCATGGGCCATTTGCCACGAGGAACGGCGCGGCCGCGTCGTAGGACTGTACGACGCGGCCGCTACGAACGTGTGAACACTTTCCGGTCAGTGGGCCCCGAAGCCGGTGAGGGACTTGACCTCCAGCTCGGCGTATTTGCCCTTGTCGGGCTCCTCCTTGGACAGGACGGAGCCGAGCCAGCCGAGCAGGAAGCCCAGCGGGATGGAGATCAGGCCCGGGTTCTCCAGCGGGAAGAAGTCGAAGTTCGCGTCCGGGAACATCGAGGTGGGCTTGCCGGAGACGACCGGGGAGAACAGCACCAGGCCGACGGCCGCGGTCAGACCGCCGTAGATGGACCACAGGGCGCCCTGCGTGGTGAATTTCCGCCAGAACAGGCTGTAGAGGATCGTCGGCAGGTTGGCCGAGGCGGCGACGGCGAAGGCGAGGGCGACGAGGCCCGCGACGTTCAGGTCGCGGGCCAGGGCGCCGAGCGCGATGGAGACGATCCCGATGAAGACGGTCGCCCAGCGGGCGGCCCTCATCTCCTCCCTCTCGGTGGCCTTGCCCTTGCGGATCACGTTGGCGTAGATGTCGTGCGCGAAGGACGAGGACGAGGCCAGGGTGAGGCCCGCGACGACCGCGAGGATCGTGGCGAAGGCGACCGCGGAGATCACCGCGAGGAGGATCGCGCCGCCGGTGGAGCCCCCGCCGCCGCCGATCTCCAGGGCGGCGAGCGGCGCCGCCGTGTTGCCCGCCTTGTTGGAGGCGATGATGTCGGCGTGCTTGAGCAGGGCCGCTGCGCCGAAGCCGAGCACGATGGTCATCAGGTAGAAGGCGCCGATGATGCCGATGGCCCAGTTGACGGACTTCCGGGCGGCCTTCGCGGTGGGCACGGTGTAGAAGCGGATCAGGATGTGCGGCAGGCCGGCGGTGCCGAGGACCAGGGCGATGCCGAGCGAGATGAAGTCCAGCTTGGAGGTGGCGCTCAGGCCGTACTTGAGGCCGGGTTCCAGGAACTTCGAGCCCTGGCCGCTGTTGGAGGCGGCCGAGCCGAGCAGGTCGGAGACGTTGAAGTGGAACTTCAGCAGGATCAGGAAGGTGATGAGGACGGTGCCCGTGATGAGCAGGACGGCCTTGACCATCTGCACCCAGGTGGTGCCCTTCATGCCGCCGATGGTGACGTAGACGATCATCAGGACGCCGACGAGGGCGACGATGAGGATCTTGCCCGCGTCGGAGGTGATCCCGAGCAGCAGCGAGACCAGGACGCCCGCGCCCGCCATCTGGGCGAGCAGGTAGAAGATCGAGACCACGATGGTGGAGGTGCCGGCGGCCGTGCGGACCGGGCGCTGGCGCATGCGGTACGCGAGGACGTCGCCCATGGTGTAGCGCCCGGAGTTGCGCAGCGGCTCGGCGACCAGGAGCAGCGCCACCAGCCAGGCGACCAGGAAGCCGATGGAGTACAGGAAGCCGTCGTAGCCGAAGAGGGCGATGGCGCCGGCGATGCCGAGGAAGGACGCGGCGGACATGTAGTCGCCGGAGATCGCGAGGCCGTTCTGGAAGCCGGTGAACTGGCGGCCGCCCGCGTAGAAGTCGGCGGCGCTCTTGGTCTGCCGGCCGGCCCAGACGGTGATGCAGAGGGTGGCGACGACGAAGGCGGCGAAGAGGCTGATGATCAGCGTGCGGTGCTCGGAGGCGTCGGAGGCCGCCGCGAGGTTCATGGCGGCGGTGTGCGCGGGGCTCATGCGTCGCCCTCCTTGCGGGGCTCGGTGCCGGTCTCCGTGCGGGATGCCATGCGGGTCTCCATGCGGGACTTGATCGCCTCGGCCTTCGGGTCGAGCTTCGCGGCGGCGTGCCGGGAGTAGAACCAGGCGATGAGGAACGTGGTCAGGAACTGCCCGAGGCCGAGCACCAGGGCGACGTTGATGTTGCCGAACAGCTTGGTGCCCATGAAGTCGCCCGCGTAGTTGGAGAGCAGGACGTACACGAGGTACCAGGTGATGAAGGCGACGGTGAGCGGAACGGCGAACGAGCGGTGTGCGGCGCGCAGTTCACCGAACTCCGCGCTCTGCTGCACCTCGGTGAACTCCTCCGTGGAGGGCGCGTGGGGAGCGGTTTCTTTTCCTGCGCCACCCTTCGAAGGGGGCGGTGCGTCGGTGGCCACGGAGTCTCCTCGTGGTGCGGGTGGGATGGGGACGGTCGGTTCTTCCATCGGTTCTCTGGTCTCGCGTTCCGGGGTGACGCGGATCACGTGGACCACGGTTGGCGATGCTAGGGCCACAGGACGTGATCCGACAGGGGTTGATGTTGCTTCCGTTGTCTGCTCAACGTCGCGGTGGCGCGCACGACGCGCCCCGGACCGCCGGTTTCTTCAGGAAGGCATTGCTGGCCTGGGAGTTCGGGGGATAGCTTCACCCGTGCACGACCCGTCATGTACCTGCCCGAGCACCAGCTGTGTTCGGGCAGTTCCGTATCCGGATGATGTGGAGATCCCATGGCTCATCTGCGTTCAAGACGCCGTACGGCGCTCACCGTGCCGCTCGGTATCGCGCTCGCCGCGTCGGTCGGCCTCGTCCCCGGTGCCGCGACGGCGGCCCCGGACGAATCGCCCGCCCCCGCCGTCGCGTCGGCCGCGAAGGACGCCCCCGTTTTCGCGTACGTCGTCAACACCCGTGCGGACCACCGGACGATGGCGTACGTCAAGCGGGCGATAGCCGAGGCCGGCGGCTCCGTCGTCGTCGCACACGACACGATCGGCGTCATCGTCGCGCACTCGTCGGACCCCGCGTTCGGCGAGCGGATACGCGGCGTCCGCGGTGTGCAGTCCGCGGGCGCGACCCACACCGCGCCGCTGCGGGCCGCGGGCACCACGGACGACGGCAAGGCGGAGCTGCTGTCCAAGGCCGACGCCGAGGCCCTGAAGCGGACCGCCGCCCCGGGCGTGGAGCCGATGGAGGGCGACCAGTGGGACCTGCGGGCGATCGGGGCCGACAAGGCGGCCAGGATCAACCCGGGCAGCAGGAAGGTCACGGTCGCCGTGATCGACACCGGCGTCGACGACACCCACCCCGACCTGGCCCCGAACTTCTCGGCGGCGCAGTCCGCCAGTTGTGTCGGCGGCAAGGCGGACACCTCGGCCGGGGCGTGGCGCCCGGCGAACAAGGACCACTACCACGGCACGCATGTGGCGGGTGAGATAGCCGCCGCGCGCAACGGCGTCGGCGTCGCGGGCGTCGCGCCCGGCGTGAAGATAGCGGGCATCAAGGTCGCCGACCCGGTCGACGAGCTGTTCTACCCGGAGAACGTGGTCTGCGCCTTCGTGTTCGCCGCCGACCACGGCGTCGAGATCACCAACAACAGCTACTACGTGGACCCGTGGCTGTACAACTGCAAGGACGACCCCGACCAGCGGGCCATCCTCGACGCGGTCAACCGCGCCCAGCTGTACGCCCAGCGCAAGGGCACCCTCAACGTCGCCTCCGCGGGCAACTCCAACCACGACCTGGACTCCCACGCGATCGTCGACAAGACGAGCCCGGACGACTCCACGCCGGTGACCCGCACCATCGACCCGCACGAGTGCCTGGACGCGCCGGCCCAGCTGCCGGGCATCGTCACCACGAGCGCGACGGGCTTCAAGACCCTCAAGGCGGCGTACTCCAGCTACGGCAAGGGCGTCGTGGACATCACGGCCCCCGGCGGCGACAAGTACCAGACGCCGACCGACACCCCGTCGAAGAACGGCAACATCCTCTCCACCATGCCGAACGGCGAGTACGGCTGGCTGCGCGGCACGTCGATGGCCGCGCCGCACGCCGCGGGCGTCGCCGCGCTGCTGAAGTCCACGCACCCCAAGGCGGGCCCGGCGCAGCTGCGCGGCCTCCTGAAGGCGCAGGCCGACCGCATGGAGTGCCCCGCCGAGCCGTACGACCCGGACAGTGACGGTGACGTCGACGCGGTCTGCGAGAACGGCGGCAAGGGCGACAACGGCTTTTACGGCAGCGGACTCGTCGACGCGCTCGACGCCGTGAAGAAGAAGTGACGGGGGACACGGACATGACCAGGTCGACCAGATTCTCCGCCGGGGCCATATCCCGGGCCAGGACCACCGGTTTCCCGCGCTCCCGGCGCGCGCTGGCCCTGCCGCTCGGGGTGGCGGTGGCCTCGGCCGTCGCCTTCCTGCCGGGCCCGGCCTCGGCGCGGCCCGCCGCGGTGCCGGACGCGCCGGCGTCCGCCGCCGCCTCGGCCACCTCGGCCTCCTCGGCCGATGCCGCGTCGATGAGTTACGTGGTGAACGTCCGGCCGGGCAAGGGCACTTCGGCCCGCGTGAAGAAGGCCATCGCCCGGGCCGGCGGTGACGTCGTCATCGCGTACGACCGGATCGGCGTCATCGTCGTCCACTCGGCGAACCCGGACTTCGCCGCGACGATCCGCGCGGTCAAGGGCGTCGACTCGGCGGGCGCGACCCGCACGGCTCCGCTGTCCGCGCAGTCCGACGACGCCCTGGACTCCGAGCACACGCTCACCGCCGCCGAGGTCGAGGCCGCCGCGGGCAAGGCGTCGGCGGGCCAGGACGAACTGGAGCCGCTCCAGTGGGACCTGCCCGCCATGAAGGCGGACAAGGCGCACAAGATATCGCTGGGCAGCCGCAAGGTGACGGTCGCCGTGCTCGACTCCGGGGTGGACGACACCCACCCCGACATCGCGCCCAACTTCGACCGCGAGGCGTCCGCGAGCTGCCTGAACGGCGTGCCCGTCCAGAAGGACAACGCGTGGCGCCCGGTCGCCCAGGAGAGCGACCACGGCATGCACGTGGCCGGTTCGATCGCCGCGGCGAAGAACGGCACCGGCATCACGGGCATCGCGCCCGGCGTGAAGGTGGCGAGCCTGAAGGTGGCCGAGCCCGCGACCGGCCTGTACTACACGGAGGCCGTCGTCTGCGGCTTCGTGTGGGCGGCCGAGCACGGCGTGGACGTCACCAACAACAGCTATTACACCGACCCGTGGCTGTTCAACTGCACGACGGACGACGACCAGAAGGCGCTGGTCGACGCGGTCGGCAGGGCCGCGCGGTACGCGGAGCGCAAGGGCGCGGTGAACGTCGCGGCCGCGGGCAACGCGCGCACCGACCTCGCGCAGGACGAGCTCGTCGACAAGACGAGCCCCAACGACACCACTCCGGTGACGCGCACCATCAAGACCAAGGACTGCTTCGACCTCCCCTCGCAGCTGCCCGGCGTCGTGACGGTCTCCGCCACCGGGGCCAAGAACATCAAGGCGTCGTACTCGAACTACGGCCAGGGGGTCATCGACATCACCGCCCCCGGCGGTGACCAGACGAGGTACCAGGCGCCCGAGCCGCCGGCCGTCGACGGCCGGATCCTGTCCACGCTGCCGGGCGGCAAGTTCGGCTACAAGGGCGGTACGTCGATGGCGTCCCCGCACGCGGCGGGCGTGGTCGCGCTGCTGAAGTCCACCCACCCGCACGCCTCCCCGGCCCGCCTGAAGGCGCTCCTGTACCGCCAGGCGGACGCCATCGCGTGCACGGATCCGTACGACATCGACGCCGACGGCAAGATCGACGCGGTCTGCGAGGGCGGCACGGAGAAGAACGGCTTCTACGGCGTGGGCATGGCCGACGCGCTGGACGCCGTGCGCAAGTAGCGCTGTGCCCGAGTAGCGATGTACCGGCACGGGTCGGGCCGGGCGGCCGAGGAGCCGCCCGGCCCTTTCCCGTCGCACCACGAGAGAATTTGTGTCATGTACGAGTTCAAAAGTTCCGCGTTCGTGTTCGCCGGCACGGAGCAGTGGGTGGCGTGGCCCGCCCGGCCCCGTTGGCAGCTGGTGCTGCGGTTCGCCGCCACGGTGCTGTTCATGCCGTTCTGGATCACGCTGGGGGTCGCGGTCTTCGCCGCCGTCCTCGCCATCGGCCTGGCCACCGAGGTCATCGCCGCGGTGAGCTCCTCGTACGAGCGGGCCTACGAGGACTTCATGGACCGGGCGATGGGCCGGATCACCACGCTCCCCCGCTGGTGCGTGCTCTGGTCCGAGGTGCGCCATGAAGGGGACGCCGCCTACTACCGCGCCCGCGTCGACGCGGCGCTCGCCCGGTGGACGGAGCGTGCGTCGGCGCCGCGCGTGCCCAAGAAGCCGGCACCTCCTTGCGAGTGCGAGATCCCGCGGCGCGACTACCGCGGCTGCGGCGGGCACTACGTCGTCCAGGCGGCGGCCGCCCAGGGGTGGGAGCTGCGGCCCTCGACGCCGGGTGTATCGATCCGGCTCTGGTGGTCGGCGGCGTCGGAGCGTGAGGGGACGGCCGCGTGAGCGGCACCGGGGCCGCCTGGGCCGCGCTCGGCGGTGACGCCGCGCTCCTGTCCCGGGTCTCCTTCGTCGTCCGCGAGGGCGCCCTGCCCGCGCGGCTGCCCGTCATCGGGCTCGCGCGGGCCTGTGACGCCGTCTGCGCCCTGGCCGCCGCCGAGCTGTCGGCCGCACGCGGCAACGGAGGCGTGCCGTCCGGGCACGGGTGACCGCCTGCGCGCCTACGCCCCCGCGCGCGGGGAGGTGGTCGCGCTGGGTGTGGTCGTCGTGCTGTCGGCGCTGCTGACCGCGGTGCCGTTGCCGGTCCGCCGGTGAGCCGCGCGCAGGACACCTGTGGTCAGCAGGTACTGCGCCGCGAGGTAGGTGAGCATGATCGCGAAGTCGGGCCTCGGCGGCTGCGGCCACGCGGCGACGCCGGTCGCGATGAGCGTGTCGGAGACGAGGAACAGCGCCCCTCCGGCGGCCGCCGCTGGACCGAGCGCGGTGGCGCCGTACGCCATGGCCGTGAGCAGCAGGCTGTAGCCCGCCACGGGGCCCCGCATGTCGGCCGGCAGGTCCGGCCACAGCAGCGTCACGGTGCCGACGAGTGCGAGGGCGTACCCGGCGACAAGGACCGCCCCACGCGCGCGGGGCGAACCGCCCGCCGGGGCGTACCAGCGGGTGTCGCCGTACCGCCTGAAGAGTACGAGGTAGCAGACGTGCCCGGCGGCGAAGGAGCCCATTCCGGCGAGGAAGGCGGGCTCGGCGCCGAAGAGGAGGAGGGTGTCGCCGCCCCAGCCGAAGAGGAGGGCGGCGATCAGCGGGCGGGGGGCCCGCCGGGTGGCGGCGTAGGCGGCGAGGAGCGGCATGAGCAGCGGCTTGCACACGGCGTGGCCGGGGCCGAGGTCCGCGAGGACCGAGAGGAGGTCCCCGAGCGCGGCGAGGGCGAAGGCGCCGAGGAGCAGCCGGGGCACGGGCCGTCGCGCCGTCACGCCGCCCGCTCCGCGACCGCCGCCTCACCGGGCCGCACGGCGGCCGCGGGGGCTGCAGGGGCCGTGGCGGCCGTGGCGGTCGTGGGGGCCTTCGGTCGCCAGCCGGGGCCGCGGAAGACCCGCCCGGCCCGCTCGCGCCAACTCGTGGCCGCCCTCAGGTCCCTGGCGATGGCCGCGTACTCATGGGTGGCGACGCGCAGCGGGTTGTACGTGCTGATGTTCTTCGTCAGGCCGTACACGGGACGGTCGGTCTCGGCGACCCAGGAGCCGAACAGGCGGTCCCAGACGATCAGGATGCCGCCGAAGTTGCGGTCCAGATAGCCGCCCTGGGAGGCGTGGTGGACGCGGTGGTGCGAGGGCGTGTTGAAGACGAACTCGAAGGGCCGGGGCAGCTTCCCGATGCGTTCGGTGTGGATCCAGAACTGGTAGACCAGGTTGGCCGACGAGCAGAAGGCGAGCGCCGCCGGGTGGACGCCGCAGGCGATGAGCGGCAGGTAGAACGGCCACACCGTCAGGCTCGTCCAGGGCTGGCGCAGCGCGGTCGTGAGGTTGAACTTGCGGCTGGAGTGGTGCACGACGTGGCAGGCCCACAGGATGCGGATGACGTGATGGCCCCGGTGCGACCAGTAGTAGAAGAAGTCCTGGGCGAGGAGCATCAGCGGGATCGTCCACCACAGCACGGGGACGCGCAGGGGCGTCAGCGCGTAGACGGCCGTGTAGATCGCGACGATCGGGATCTTCCACAGCAGGTCGAAGGCGAGGCTGCCGAGGCCCATGGTGACGCTGGTCGCCGCGTCCTTGGTCTCGTACCCCGCCGCGTCCTCGTCGGGATGGATCCGGTGGCTCACGATCTCGACGGCGGTGAGCAGCACGAAGGCGGGGATGGACCACAGCACGACATCGGGCAGGTTCGGGGACATGCGTGCACGGTAGAACGGCTCCCCGCCCGCGACTAGGGGTTGTTACCGACAAGTATTACCGGCGGTACGAGGCTGGTTGTTGGTGATCCCCGCCAAAGGCCGGGCCGTGGGCTGCCGGAGCGGCGGTCGTCCGGCGGTCTCAGCAGCGCCTCGCCGGGGCCAGCGACCTGACCTCGTCGGCGGGTATCGTCCGCCGCGCCGCCCTCCCCCCGCGGACCCCCTCCCCCGCCACCCGGAGCACCACGCCCCGGACGTCGCTCACCACCAGCTCTCCGCAGGCGGTGCCCCGCGCCGTCGTCACCCGCACCAGCGGCGGCCCTCCAGCGTCTCCCTCGGCCTTCTTGTCCTCCTCGGCGCCGACCGGCACGACCCAGCTGACCGCCAGCGCGGCCACGATCGCGCACAGGCCCACGACCGAGCGCCGCCGGGCACAGGCCAGAGCGTCCTGGGTCTGCTCGACCTCGTCGAGGACGGCCGCGAAGAGCCGGTCGCCGCTCAGCCAGACCTGCCGCCCGAGTGCGCCGTGTGCGGCCCGCACCGCCTTCAGCGCGCCGGACAGCAGCAGGGCGAAGGCGGCGACGAGCAGGCCCGCCGTGGTCCACCGCCACAGGTCGGGCATCCCCGCGACGCTCTCGCGGCCTTTGAGCACGAAGACGGCGCCGACGAGTCCGGTGAGCCCGGCGAGGCCGTTGCGCCATCCCTCGGCCTGTCGGCGGACGGCGCCGAGCTGGTCGATCTGGAGCTGCTGTCCGAGTTGCGCGAACCGCTTCTTGGCGAGGTCGGTCACGGGGTGGCACCCCCTGGTGCCGGGGGCGGAACCGGTACGTCCCAGAAGGCGCCGCACCCGGAGTCGGGCGACTCGGGCGGCCGGTCCGGGTGCGGGTAGCCGCACTGGCAGTAGACCGGGATGGAACCGGTGAGCGGCTCGGGCCGGGTGCGCCGCCCGCGCCCCTTGGCGGGGCCGAGCACTCCGAAAGCGACCCGGAACACGGTGCGGCCGCGGCAGACCGGGCAGGCGCCGGTGACGGTGTACCAGCGGCCGTCGGGGGAGCGCTCCACGGTGAAGGAGCCGGCGGCCTGGGCCTCCGACTCCTGGAACGGAGTCGGATCGTGGGCGGGCATGGGGTGTCGTCCTCCGTGAGCAAGTCGGCCGGGCGGTCGGTCGGTCAGGCGGTCAGTCGGTCGCGGGCACGTAGCGCTCGGCCCGCGGGGTCGGGGCGGGCTCGGTGGGGCAGTGTGCGGGCAGGGTCGTACCGAACAGCGGGGCGTACAGGGCGAGCCGGTCCCGTACCCAGGGGGTGGACTCCTCGACCTCGCGGGCGGCGACGGCGATGTGGCGGGCGGTGATCTCCCCGGCGACGGCGGGGGCCCGCCCCGTGAAGTGGGAGGTGAGCAGGATCAGGTCCTGCCAGCGGGGGACCATCGCCATGTCGGGCCGCTCCATGGTGAGTTCGAGGCCGAAGGGGCGGTAGCGCGCGAGCCGGTCCCAGGCCCGGTCGAGGGGCCAGCCGAAGCGGGCGGCCGCGCGGACGAGGTCGAGAGGGGTGACGGGCCGGCCGCTGCCGACCAGGTCGCCCTTGAAGAGGGCGGTGTCGTGGACGGTGGGCCGGTGGTCGCGCCACGTCTGGTCCTCGGTGTCGGCGGGGGCCTGCCAGGGGGCGCCCAGTTCGGCGTACGGAAGGAGGGTGTCCAGGCTCTGGCCCAAGGTGCAGTCCTGGTCGCGCGCGTGTGCGATCAGGTGGCGTACGTCCGGGGTCTCGCGCCAGATGACGCCTCGTTCACCGCGCAGGCAGCAGGCGGTGGCGTCCGCCTGGGAAGGGCGCAGCCCGGCGAGCCCCGGGGACGGCAGGCGCAGGGGAGCCTCGTGGCCCGTCAGGGGGCCGAGTACGGCGAGCCGTTCGAAGGTCGGGCCGAGGGGCTGCTCGGCGAGCGCCGCGGCCACCAGGCCGTAGGCCGCGTCGAACTCCTCCTGCACGTCGTCGAAGCCGGCCCCCTCGGTCCGTTGCAGGATCCCGTACACATTCGGGTTGCCCGGCAGGAGTTCCAGGTCCTGACGCGACACCTCCCGCCAGCGGTCCAGCAGTCCGGGCGCCGACGCGTGGATCAGGCCGCCCTCCGCCAGCCGGGTGAGAGCCCGGCGCACCTGCTCGGGGTCGGTCCGCACCTCATGGACCGCGCGGGCCGTTTGGACGAGCGGGACGGGCACCGCTTGGACGCCCAGGGGATCGAGGCGGGACCGGGAAGGCTTCAGCAGCTCGCAGTCGAGCCTGCTGCACATGTATCCGGCGAGGCCGCCGAGTTCGGGCACCTTCATCCCGAGGGCCTCGAACTGGGGGGCGAACCGCTCCACGACCTCGGCGAACGTCAGGGACAGCGCCTCCGAGGCGATGCCCACCCGGACGAGCGACACCTGCGCATCGGTCACGTACGGGCTGAAGAATTCGGCGTACGCGTCCTTCTCCTCGCCGCTCAGCCCACGGCGCTTGCCGTCCCCCTCGGCCACTGCCTGCCGCTCCTCCCCCAGCGCGGGAAGCTCCGGCAGGCCCAGCCAGGCGTAGCGGCGCAGCACCTCGCCGTAGAACCGGTGGTCCGGGCGGGGGCCGCGCCTGCCGCGCCCGTCGAGCCCCGCGCACCAGGGGTGCCACGACAGGGCGTTCAGCTCTTCGGCGGTGGCCGGCCGGTCGGCGGGTGGCTCCGAGACGGTGTCCGGTACGCGGAACGCGAATCCGGCGGCGGCGAAGCGGCGCATCCGGCCGAGTGCCTCCCGCAGGGGAAGCCCGGTCCACGAGGAGAACCGTTCGAGGAGCCAGACCGTGTCCTCGACGGCGCTCTCCTCGGTGTCGAGCCGCCAGTAGGGTCCGAGGCCCCCGTAGCCGCCGCGGCCGTTGAGCAGCCCGCGGTCGATGTCGTCCAGCTCCATGGCATGGGCCGCTTCGAGGTCGGCCACGGCGGGCACGTCGATCCCCGTGACGGCGTGGCGGCGGACCCGCGTCAGCAGGCTGCCGAACGTGTGCTTCTCGGTGGCGGGCGACATGGCGGCCCGGAGCAGGAAGTCGCCCGCGTCCAGGTTGTTGTGGTCGGCTCGGGCCTCCCAGGCGCGGGGCCGCGGGTATCCCTCGACGGAGTCCGGCACGGGAAGGGCCCGGCGGCGTTCGCTCCGCCGGATGCCCGCGTCCCGCAGGATGCCCGAGCGCCAGGCCAGGTAGCGTTCGTCGGCGAGTGAGTACCCGGCTCTGGACCTCTCGTGCTCGATGGCGAGCGCCGGGTCGCTCGGGAAGTAGCCCACCCGGCGGAAGGCAATGAGGGCCCGCTGGTCCCAGGCCAGCACGGAGGTGACCCGGGCGTCCGCGGCCAGCAGCCGTTCCGTGATCCGCGCGGCACCCTCCGGCACCCACCAGGCGAATTCCCAGAGCCACTCCAGGTGGAACCACTGGGGAGCCTCGAACCTCGCGCAGGCGTCGATGATCTCGCGGGCCACCCACTCCTGGTCGTAGGAGAAGACGCGGGTCCTGCTGGTGCTGAGCTCCGGTGTGTGGCTCTCCCGGAGATCCACCACGCACCCGGCCGGGAATCTGCCGCGTCGGGAGTCGTGGGGCCCCCTGTCGTCGTCCCCCCTGGGCCAGGGGGGCAGGTGGAACTCCAGCTCCCCGGCCTGCTCCCCCGGCGTCCCCACCAGTACTCCGTCGGCCAGCAGCCGGCCGTCCCCCGGCACCCACCACAGGTCCCGCGCCGCCCGCACGGCCCGGCCCGCGTCGCCTTCGTAGTAGAGCGTGTCCGGCTCCCAGGTCCGCACCGTCCGCCCGTCGCGCTCCACCCGCATGGTGTAGTCGGTGCGCCACACCAGCGCCGCCAGCTCCTTGGCGACGTCGACGGAGTCGTCCTGGAGGTAGAGCCGCACCGTGGTGCCGCCGCCGGGCTGCGACTCGTCGCGGGGCCTGATCCGAAAGAGGCTGCCGCTGGAGGCGATGTCCACCCCCAGCCCGCGGCCCGACTCCGCGCGGCCGTACGCGTCCGTGGCGCGCGTGGAGATCCTGATCTCGTCGGCCAGCATGAAGTAACTGAACACACCCACGCCGAAGCGGCTGTTGGGGTAGATCCGCAGGTTCTCGTCGGCCCGGCGCCACAGGGCCTGTTCCCTGCGGTACTCGCGGGACTGCTCGAAGCGCCGTCCCGCGCGGGAGAACGTGCCCCGGAGCGTGTCGCGCCCCATGCCGACGCCGTTGTCCTCGCACTCCACGTAGGGGCGGCCCTCGTCGTCGGTCCCCTGCCGGAAGACGATCTCGCCCCGCCAGCTGTACGGGATGCCCTTGCCGGCCTTGCCGTAGCGCAGCCGGGCCTGGCGGTAGCGGCAGGCGTCCAGGGCGTTCTGGTACAGCTCGCGCAGGGCGAGCTTGCGGTCCCCGTAGAGCTGCGTGCCCATGAGGAGTTCGCGCATCTCGTCCTCGGCCAGGCCGAAGCGCATGAGGGGCACTCCGTAGGCGTCGCCCTTGGTGCGGACGTCGTACTGGGGGCGCAGTCTGCCGCAGGTGACCCGCTCGGGCAGATGGGCGAGGAGGCCGTCGGGGGCCGGCCGGCCCAGGTGCTGCCTGATGCGCAGCACCGCGTCGTCGGTCCAGCCGGTCAGCGCCTCCAGGCCGGCGTGGACGGCGGGGTGGGGGCAGGCCACATCGAGGTCGATGGCGCGGGTGTAGCGGTCCCTGACCCACCTCAGCTCCCGCACGCACTCGACGGCCCGGCGGGGGACCAGGCCGTCGGCGACGCCGATGTTGTCGACGAGGACGCCGGGCAGCTCCCGCAGGTCCCCGCCGAGCAGTCCGGCGACGGCGATCAGCCAGGACAGTTCGCGGGGCCGCCAGGTCTCCGTCACCTCGCTGACGCCCGGCGGGCCGGCGAGCACGAGTTCGGCGACGCGGAAGGGCGGCTCGCGCTCCTCGTCGTAGGACCGGGCGGGTACGACACCTGTCTGGCGGCAGATACGCACGAGTTCGTCGGTGAGTTCGGCCACCCGGCGGGCGGAGGCGTCCTCGCCGATGAGCGCCGTGGCCAGCGGGGTCAGGAGCTGCCCGGCGTAAGCCTCGTCCCACAGCTCCTCCTTGCCTCGGACGTGCCGGTGCATGAGCCAGGCGGCGACGGCCTGTGCCTCCTCGGCCCGCCCCCGGGCGGCCAGTTCGCGGCCCTTGCGCCAGATCAGCGCGTGCGCGGCGAAGGTGTGCTCCAGGTCGACCCGCTCCGTCCGGAGTCCGGGGCCCGCCGGGACGGGATCGAGCCGGAAGGCGTCCGCGCCGACCGCCGCCTTGACGCCGAGCGCGTACAGCGCCTCCCGTACGAAGGGGGCGGCCGCGAGCACGGCGAACTCGCCCGCGTCCAGCAGGGGCCCGCCCTGGGTCCGGGAGGGGGCGAGCAGCGGGCGGAGGCCTCTGGTGAGGACCCGCACGGGGTAGTCGTCGTCGGCCCACGGGTCAGGGACCCCGGCCATCGAGGAGGTGTACCAGCGTGCGCACTGCCGGGTCAGTTCGACCAGGGCCTGCTGGAGCCCGGCCCGGCGGTCGTCGTCGCAGCGCACGGCCGTCCACAGTTCGGGGTCGCGCACAGCCGTCGACCACGACTCCTGGAGCGTGCGTCCCGCGCACAGGAGCACCGGGGCGATGGCGTCCGGCCCGCTCGGCGCGTAGTGCGGGGTGGGTGTCTGCTCGTGCCGGGCGGCGCGGGCCAGTTCGGTGGTCCGTGTGGTCGTGTACGCGATGACCTCGGCCACGGTGCGCGGCGCGGTGTCGGCGTCGAGTGCCTCGGCGAGGGCGCGGGTGAAGTGGCTGCCGTGCTCGTCGTCGGCGCCGCAGGTCTGGCCGGGCCCGCAGCCGAAGAGGACGGCGACGCGGTCGCGCCACGCGGGGAAGTTGGTGGCGGGGCCGCCGTGCGAGGCGCTGTCCGGGCCCGCCCGGTCGCGGCAGGCGTCGACGGTGAGCAGTACCGTGCCGGCCTGGCAGCCCGCGAGCAGGGAGGTCAGGTCCAGGTCGATGAGGCTGTCGACGGCCACCTCGGGCGGCTGGACGGCCCAGCTCAACTGGGCGTCGGCGGGCACGAGATGGTCGGCGCCCCCGAGGGAGAGGCCGTGCCCGGTGAAGTGGATGAGGACGGTCCCGTCCTGCGGGGCCGTGCAGCAGATGCGGCTGACGGCGCTGCGGATGCGGGAGCGCTGGGCGGGCCGGTCGGGGGCGAGGCCGAGGACCTCGACGCTGTATCCGGAGGAGTGCAGGGCCTCGCCGAGGAGTTCCGCGTCCCGATGGACGGCCGAGGTCAGGTCGGGGAAGGCCTCTTCCAGTTCGTAGCGCGGGACGGCGATGACCAGTGCCTGCTTGCTCTGCCCCATGGCCCGCGCCTCCCGTTGAACCGAGCTCGACGCGGGCCAGGATTGCACAAGGGGCCCGGCACGGGGCGGGGTTGACCCGCACCGCCCGGGATCTTCGGGGCGGTACGGTGCTGGGCCGCGCCGCCCCGGGTCAGCGCGCGCTCACCAGACCGGCACCGACCCGGGTCAGCGCGCGCTCACCAGACCCGTACCGACCCGCCCGGCGCGAACACGGGGCTCGTCGCGTCGGCGGGGGCCTCCTTGAGGGGTTCGTCCAGTTCCTGGACCCTCGGTCCCACGCGCGCGGCGATGCGCCCGAGCCGCTCCAGGTCGAACCCGTAGACGCGGGCGGCGTTGCCGCCGACCATGGCCGCGATCTCCTCCCGGGGCAGGCCCGCGTAGGCGGCGCGCAGGCCTTCGCGGGAGTAGGGGTACGTGCCCTCGTCGTGGGGGTAGTCGCTGCCCCACATGATCTTGTCGAGGCCGATGCGGTGGCGCAGGGCCGCCTCGTGCGGGCGCATGAAGCTGGCGCCGACGAAGCAGTGCTCGCGCCACACCTCGGAGGGGCCCTTGCCCATCGCCTCGGCGAGGCCCGCGCCGAACTTCGACTCGGCGGTGTCGGCGGCCCGCGTCTTCGTCGCGGTGGCCACGAGGCGCGCGTGGTAGTAGTCCAGCATGTCCAGGACGCCGGGGATCCAGCCGGAGCCCTGTTCGGTGAGGACGAGCCGCAGCCCGGGGTGGCGGCGGAAGGCGCCGCCGAAGACGAGGTGCCACAGCGCCCGGTGCGAGAACCACGTGGTCTCCACCATGAACACCGCGCGCGCCGCGGGCTCCTCGCCGAGGGGCGGTGACGCCGAGCCCGCGTGGTGGTTGACCGGCACGCCCAGCTCGGCGCAGACGGCCCAGATGGGGTCGTACGTGGCCGAGTGCAGCTCCGGCAGGCCCGAGCCGGGCGGGGTGCCGGGCAGCAGCAGCCCGCCGGTGAGGCCTGCCGCCGCCGAGCGCCGGATCTCCGCGACGGCTTCGTCGACGTCGTTCAGGAGGATCTGGAAGACGCCCGCCCTGCGCCCCGGCGCGGCGGCGCAGAAGTCGGCGAGCCAGCGGTTGTGGGCGCGCAGGCCCGCCCAGCGCAGCTCGAACTCCGCCCGGGTGGGCGCGGGGGCCATCAGCGAGGCCGAGGGGAAGAACGGCGGGATGGTGTTCGGGAAGACGACCTCGGCGACGATGCCGTCCGCCTCCAGTTCGGCGATGCGGCGGGCGGAGTTCCAGTTGCGGTCGGCGCTCTCCGCGAGGAGGTCCTCGTAGGGGTTGACGTAGGAGGCCGCCCAGGCGTCGAACGCGTCGTGGTGGCGGGATTCCAAGTAGGGCCGGTAGTCCAGCAGATCGGCGCCCGCGTGGCAGTCGGCGGAGATGACGGTGTAGCGGTCGCCGCTCATGAGGCCGTCCCCAGTGCGGGGAAGTCGTGGCCGGTCAGCCAGTGCCGGCCCACCTCGCGCGAGCGGGCCCAGGAGGCCGCCACGGCCGCCTGGTCGCTGTCCTGTCCGAGGTCGGCGGGGGTCGGGCCGATGCGGCGGGCCAGCGGGGCGAGCTTGGCGGTGTCGAAGCCGAAGACCTCGGCGGCGGCGAGTCCCAGCATGCGCCGGCTCTCCGCGACGGGGATGTCGTGGAAGGTTCTCCGCAGCCACGCGCGCGTGTCGGGCCAGGTGCCCTCGGGGTGCGGGAAGTCGCTGCCCCACAGGATGTTGTCGACGCCGATCTCGTAGCGCTGGGCCAGTTCGCGGCGCTTGGTGTTGGTGGCGCAGACAAAAAGCTGGCGGTCCAGGTACTCGTGCGGCGGGCGCTTCAGCTCCGCGAACGGGGAGAGCTTCTTGCCGCCGTGCGCGCCCAGGTAGAGGCGGTCCATGAACCACAGCAGGTTCGGCAGCCACCAGCAGCCCGACTCGGCGACGCCGAACCGCAGCCCCGGGTGGCGCTCGAAGACGCCGGACCAGAGCATGAACCACAGCGGCCGCGCCGGCCACCACGTCACTTCGGAGACGTAGATGCCCAGGTGGTCGCCGTACTCGTGGCGGGGCGCCGCCCCGGAGTGGGTCATCACCGGCATCGCGCACGCGGCGGCCGCCGCCCACACGGGGTCGTAACGCCGTTCGTGGTAGGGCGCTCTGTCGACCCACATGGAGGGGATCATCAGCGCGCCGAGCCCCGACTCCTTGGCGCGGTGGATCTCGGCGACGACGCGGTCCACCTCGCCGGTGACGGGCAGCAGCGCGACGCCGCAGTGCCGTTCGGGGTGCTCGGACACGAAGTCGGCGAGCCAGCGGTTGTGGGCCCGCGCGCCCGCCATGCCCAGCTCGGGGTCCTGGTCGCCGCTGAGGCCGAGCCCGACGCCGAAGGGCGCGGCCGTGCGGCTGTCCACGGCGTCCGCGTCGGGGAAGACGACCTCGGCGGCCACCCCGTCGCCGTCCAGCTCCTTGAGGCGCTGGGCGGTGTCCCAGCCGCCGCGCAGGCCCTCCTCGTTGTCGCGGAACCACTGGTCGGCGAACGCGTCGTTGCGGATGCCCAACCGGGTCGCCTCCTGGCGGCGGGCGTCCCGCTCGCCGAGGAAGCCGTCGAAGGCGCGGTGGAAGCGGCTGTCCAGGTAGGGGCGGTACTCCTCGGTGGGGAGCCCCGCGTGGCAGTCGGAGGAGATGATCAGATACGGGTCCTGAGCGCTCATCGGGGGCGCTCCCTTCAGTCCAGGATGAAGTTCTCCAGGTACGACGGGTCGGAGCGGTCGAGCATCGACTGCGAGCGGGCCCTGATCTGCCGGTCGCTGTGCTCGCTCGGCGGGAGCAGCCAGAAGCGGTCCGCCGCGATGCCCTCGGCCACGAAGTCCGCGACCTGCTCGACGGGTGTGAACCGCACCTTCTGCCCGGCCTCCCTCATCGCGGCCTCCCACTGGTCGAGGCTGCGGTAAGGGGTCCTGCGGGGGCGTGCCTTGGCGTACCGGTCGGGGCGGTTGCGGTGGGACTCCCACAGGCCGGTGCGCAGCATGTGGGGGCCGGGGAAGAGCACGGAGGCGCCCATGCGCGCGTGCTCGGCCTTCAGATGCGCGTACAGCGACTCGGTCATCGTCACCACGGCCGCCTTGGTGACCGCGTACACGGAGGCGGTGGGCAGCGGCGCGATGCCGCCGTCGCCGGAGGAGGTGTTGACGACGTGCCCCGGTTCGCCGCCCGCGAGCATCCGGGGCACGAAGGCCTGGACGCCGTGGAAGACGCCCCACACGTTGACCTCGAAGGCCCACTTCCAGTCGTTCGGGTCGTGCTCCCACATGCGGCCCTCGGCGCCCGAGCCGACACCCGCGTTGTTGCACAGCACATGGACGGCGCCGAAGGTGTCGTACGCCGCGTCGGCGAGGGCGAGGACCTGCGCGCGGTCGCCGACGTCGACCACGCGCGCGTGGACGCTCGCCCCGTCCGCGCGCAGTACGGCGGCGGCCTTCTCCAGGGCGGCGCCCTCGACGTCCGCGAGGACCACTTTCAGGCCGTCCGCCGCGAACCGCCGCGCCATGGCGAGCCCGATGCCGCTCGCCGCGCCGGTGACGACTGCGACCTGTCCCTCCCGCAGCTCCATCTCACACGCTCCCCTCGGGCGGCCCGTCGAGGATCTGCGCGGGGTCGTCGTAGCGCTGATGGACGTAGGGCAGCAGGGCCCGCGCGCTGACGCGCTCGACGACGCGGCCGAGCTGGTCGGTGGTCTTCTCGCCGATGGTGATCCCGACGAGCGAGCGCACGGGCAGATCGGCCACGGGGTCGTACACCGACTCCCGCAGGACCACGTCGCCGGTGACGCTCTCCAGCCTGCGCACCTTCTCGTGGCGTACGCAGTGCACCAGCACGGGGTCGGCGTCGAAGCCCGAACCGTCGACGGCGGGCAGGAACTTGAAGTAGAAGTCCGTCCTGTCGGCCGGCTCGGGGAGCGGGAGCGCGCCGCCGACGGCGCCCCGCACCTCCACGAAGGCGATGCCGTGCCGGGCCAGCCGGGCGCGTACGACCAGGCCGTCGCGCTCCACCTCGACCTCGCCGAGCTTCTTCGGCTCCCCGAAGACCTCGCGGCCCCCGATCAGGGCCCGCTCATGGGTCATCGGCATCACCAGGGGGTACCAGCCGGCCACTCCCCCGTGTTCGGCGGCGACGGCCACCGAGCCCGCGCCGAGCGGGTAGCCGGGCAGGTCGACCCTGCTGATGTTCGCCCGCACCAGGGGCCGCCCGGTGGGCTTGAGCGGGGGCGGCAGGACCGCCGCGACCGCGTCGGGGTCGCTCTCCCAAAGGGCCACCACGCCCGTGGACCAGATGTCGGGGAGCCGGGAACTCGCGGTGCGCGATGCGGCGATCTCCGCCTCGGTGCGCGGCCCGTAGCGTACGCGTGCCATGTCGTACCACCCTTCGTCGGCGCGGCGCCGGACTTGCGGCAGCTCTGTAACACAGTTACAACAGGAGCCGTGAAGGGTAAAGGGACGCGTACGCGCCTGGGCCGGGAGGACGTCCTCGCCGCCGCCGAGCATCTGGTCATGCGGCACGGCCCGCGAGCCCTGACGATGCGCGGCCTCGCCGACGAGCTGGGCGCCGCCGTCACCTCGATCTACTGGCACGTCGGCAACCGCGAGGCGCTCCTGGACGCCCTCGTGGAGCGCACGCTGGCCGACCTCGGCGAGATCCGCCCGGCAGGCCGCACCCCCGCCCAGCGCGTCGTCTCCGTGGCCCGTGCCCTGCACCGCCAACTGCTCGACCATCCCCACCTCGTCGCGATGGTCCACGAACGCGGGCTCACCGAACGGATGTTCCTGCCCGCGCAGCGTGCGCTGGTCCACGAGGTGCACGAGGCCGGCCTGCGCGGTGTCCGCGCCGCCGACGCCGTCCGCGCCGTCCAGGTCCTCGTCGTCGGCCACGTCCTGGTCGAACGCAACCGCGAACGCGCCCCCGCGCAGCACCCCGGCGAGGAGGAGTTGTGGACGGCGCGGGCCGCACAGGGGGACGGCGCGCTCGCCCGCGCGCTCGCCGGACCACTGGATCCGGAGGCGCTGTTCACCACCTCCGTCAAGGCTCTGGTGACGGGGCTTCTCGGACCGGGCGCCTGACTGTCGGTGGCGGCCCGTATCCTCAGGGACCATGCTCGAGGACCAGACGACCGCAGCGCCCGCCGCCCCCTGGCCGGCCGCGTATCCAACGGGGTACGCGGTCGTCGACGTGGAGACCACCGGCCTGGCCCGCGACGACCGCATAGTGTCGGCCGCGGTCTACCGGGTGGGCGCCCGGGGGGAGATCGAGGACCACTGGTACACGCTGGTCAACCCCCAGCGCGACCCCGGTCCCGTCTGGATCCACGGCCTCACCAGCGAGACGCTCGAAGGCGCCCCGCTGTTCCGGGACATCGCCGAGGAGTTCGCGAGCCGGCTCGACGGCCGCGTCCTCGTCGCGCACAACGCCGTCTTCGACTGGTCGATGATCGCCAGGGAGTACGCGCGCGCGGAGCGCGTCGCCCCGGTGCGCCAGCGGCTGTGCACGATCGCCCTCTCCAAGGAGCTGGCGCTGCCGCTGCCCAACCACAAGCTGGAGTCGCTGGCCGCCCACTTCGGCGTCGAGCAGCGCCACGCGCACAACGCGCTGGATGACGCGCGCGTGCTCGCCGAGGCGTTCCGTCCGAGCCTGCACGCGGCGGCCGGCGGCAATGTCCGCCTGCCGCTCCTGGAGTGCCGGCCGCTCACCGAGTGGTCCGACGGCACGCCCCGCATCGGCCGGCAGTCGACGGGTCCTGCGCCCTCCTCGTCGTACCGGCCGGGCAGTTGGCGCCCCTCACGCAAGCGCCCGCCGTGCCCCCACCCGAACCCCGGGCGTTATGAACCGGGCAAACCGCTCAAGCAGGGCATGCGGGTGGCGTTCTCCGGGGACACCTCCGTGGAGCGCGACCTCCTGGAGGACCGGGCGGTCGAGGCGGGCCTGCACATCGCCACGAGCGTGTCGCGCCTCACCAGCCTGCTCGTGACGAACGACCCGGACTCGGGCACCTCCAAGACCGTCAAGGCGCGCTCGTTCGGCACGCCGGTGATCGACGAGGCGGCCTTCGGCCAGCTCCTCCAGGACGTGGCGCCCGCCACGGACGGGTGACGGCGGGCGGCCGACCGTCAAGACGGGTGATTTGGGGCAGCCGACCGTCAGACGGGTGATTGCGGGCGACTCGCCCGCACACCGCTCGCCCCGCGCCGCCGTCGCGCCCCACGCTGTGGCGCATGGCACGTTGCGAGGTCTGCGGAAACGACTACGGCATGTCCTTCGAGGTGCACGCGCAGGGCGCGGTGCACGTCTTCGACTGCTTCTCCTGCGCCATCCACCGCATGGCGCCCATCTGCGAGCACTGCCGGTGCCGCATCATCGGCCAGGGCGTCGAGGCGGACGGCCACTGGTACTGCGGCGCCCACTGCTCGCGCGCGGAGGGGCAGGTGGGCATCGTCGACAGAGTCTGAGGCCCGCCCCGCGCTCCCCCCCTGTGGCGGCGCCCCACGGCCGGACACCGCACGTCGGGACACCCCACGTCGAGACACCCCGCGACCGAGTTGTACCGTCGTGGGGTGTACCGCTTCCTCCTGACCCGGCAGTGGGTGATCCTCACCCTCATCGCCCTCGTCCTCATCCCCGCGATGGTCGAGCTGGGTTTCTGGCAGCTGCACCGGCACGAGCACCGCGTCGCGCAGAACGGACGGATCTCCCGGGCCCTGGCCGCCGACCCGGTCCCGGCCGAGCGGCTCACCTCCCCCGGCCACGAGGTGCCGAGGTCCGACCTGTACCGCCGGGTGAGCGCCAGGGGGACCTTCGACACCCGGCACGAGGTCGTCGTGCGGCGCCGCACCAACGCCGACGACGAGGTCGGCTTCCACGTCCTGACCCCGTTCGTCCTGACCGACGGCAAGGTCCTGCTCGTCAACCGCGGCTGGGTCCCGGCCGACGGCCCGCAGACCGCCTTCCCCGATATCCCCGCCGCCCCCCGGGGCAAGATCACCGTCACCGGCCGCCTGATGGCCGACGAGACGTCCGCGGCCAGCGGCATCAAGGACGTCCGGGGCCTGCCGGACCGTCAGATCATGCTGATCAGCAGCGGCCAGCAGGCCGCGAGCCTCGGCAAGCAGGTCCTCGGCGGCTACATCGAGCAGACCTCGCCCGAGCCCCGCGACGGCTCCCCCGAACTGATCGGCGAGCCCGACCACAGCGGGATCGGCCCGCACATGGCGTACGCGGTCCAGTGGTGGCTGTTCGCCGCGGGCGTCCCGGTCGGCTGGGTGGTCCTGGTCCGCAGGGAGCGCCGGGACCGCGCCGCCGCGGCCGCCTCCCCCGCCGAGGAGAAGACGCCGGCGGCCGTCTGAGCGCCGCTCACGACTGCCCGGGCTCCTCTCGATTGGCGGGGCCCCGACCCGGGAACCCGTTCTGCGTGTCCCGCCCTATCGAAGACTTCGCGCTCATCGGCGACCACCAGACCGCCGCCCTCATCGGCAAGGACGGCTCCCTGGACTGGCTCTGCCTGCCCCGGTTCGACTCCGCCGCCTGTTTCGCCGCGCTGCTCGGCGACGAGGGGAACGGCCACTGGCGCATCGCTCCCACGGATGCCGGCTCCTGCACCCGTCGCGCCTACCGCCATGACTCCCTCGTCCTCGACACCGAGTGGGACACCGAGGACGGCTCCGTCCGCGTCACCGACTTCATGCCGCAGCGCGACCGCGCCCCCGATGTCGTACGCATCGTCGAAGGCCTCAAGGGCAGCGTCACCGTGCGCAGCACCCTGCGGCTCCGCTTCGACTACGGCTCCGTGGTGCCCTGGGTGCGCAAGGTGGACGGCCACCGCGTCGCCGTCGCCGGGCCGGACTCCGTCTGGCTGCGCAGCGAACCGGCCGTGCGCACCTGGGGGCACGACTTCGGCACCCACTCCGAGTTCACCGTCGAGGAGGGGGAGAAGGTGGCGTTCGTCCTCACCTGGCACCCCTCGCACGAACCGCGCCCGCCCCTGGTCGACCCCCACGAGGCGCTGCGCGAGTGCCTGGAGGACTGGCGCGCCTGGACCGCGCGCTGCCAGTACGACGGTCCGTACCGCGACGCGGTGATGCGCTCCCTCATCACGCTCAAGGCCCTCACCTACGCCCCGACCGGCGGCATCGTCGCCGCCGCCACCACCTCGCTGCCCGAGGAGATCGGCGGCGTACGCAACTGGGACTACCGCTTCTGCTGGCTGCGCGACTCCACCCTCACCCTGGGCGCGCTGCTGATGGCCGGCTATCTGGAGGAGGCCGAGGCCTGGCGCGACTGGCTGCTGCGCGCGGTCGCGGGCAACGCCGCCGACCTGCAGATCGTCTACGGCCTCGCCGGGGAGCGGCGCCTTCCCGAGTACGAGATCCCTTGGCTGCCCGGCTACGAGGGCTCGGCCCCCGTACGCGTCGGCAACGAGGCCGTGGAGCAGTTGCAGCTCGACGTCTACGGCGAGGTCGTCGACTCCCTCGCCCTTGCCCACCGCTCCGGGATAGCGCACCGCGCCCAGGGCTGGAACCTCCAGCTCTGCCTCCTGGAGTTCCTGCACGAGAAGTGGCGCGAGCCCGATCAGGGCCTGTGGGAGGTCCGCGGGCCGGGCCGCCACTTCGTGTACTCCAAGGTGATGGTGTGGGTCGCCGCCGACCGGGCGGTGCGCGCCCTGGAGGAGAACCCGGAGCTGCGCGGCGACCCGGACCGCTGGCGCAAGCTGCGGGACGAGGTGCACCGCGAGGTGTGCGAACGGGGCTATGACCCCGAGCGCAACACCTTCACGCAGTCCTACGGTTCCACGGAACTGGACGCCTCCTTGCTGCTCATCCCGCACACCGGGTTCCTGCCGCCCGACGACCCGCGCGTCATCGGCACGATCGACGCGGTCCGCGCGGAGCTCGACCACCACGGGCTGATGCGCCGCTACACCTCCGACAAGAAGGAGATGGACGGCCTGCCCGGCCAGGAGGGCACCTTCCTCGTCTGCTCGTTCTGGCTGGCGGACGCGCTGCACATGACGGGGCGCACCAAGGAGGCGCGGGAGCTGTTCGAGCGCCTGGTGTCGCTGAGCAACGACGTGGGGCTGCTCGCGGAGGAGTACGACCCGGTCTGCGGCCGTCAGCTCGGGAACTTCCCGCAGGCGTTCAGCCACATCGGCCTGGTGAACACCGCCCTCGCGCTCTTCGACGGGGAGGCGGGAGGATAGGGGCATGGATCTTGGACTGAAAGACCGTGTCTACGTCGTCACCGGCGCGAGCCGCGGCCTCGGCAACGCCACCGCGCGGGAACTGGTCGCCGACGGCGCGAAGGTCGTCATCACCGGCCGCGACGAGAAGGCCGTCGCCGAGGCGGCCGCCGAGCTGGGCCCGAACGCGGCCGGTGTCGCCGCCGACAACGCCGACCCGGCCGTCGCGGACCGGCTGATCGCGGCGGCCCGCGAGCACTTCGGCGGCTTCGACGGTGTGCTGATCAGCGTCGGCGGGCCGCCGCCCGGCTTCGTCGCGGACAGCACCGACGAGCAGTGGCAGGCGGCCTTCGAGTCCGTCTTCCTCGGCGCGGTGCGGCTCGCCCGCGCCGCCGCGACGGAGCTGCGGGAGGGCGGCGTCATCGCCTTCGTGCTGTCCGGTTCGGTGTACGAGCCGATCGCGGGCCTGACGATCTCGAACGGGCTGCGGCCCGGGCTCGCCGGGTTCGCCAAGTCCCTCGCGGACGAGGTCGGCCCGCGCGGCATCCGGGTCCTCGGCGTCCTGCCGGGCCGCATCGGCACGGACCGCATGCGGCAGCTGGACGGCCTCTCCCCCGACCCGGAGGCCACCCGGGCGGCCAACGAGGCGAGGATCCCGCTGCGCCGCTACGGCACACCTCGGGAGTTCGGCCGCGCGGCGGCGTTCCTGCTGTCGCCCGCCGCGTCGTACCTGACCGGGGTCATGGTGCCGGTGGACGGCGGGGCGCGCAGCGGCTTCTGACCGCGGCGGGGCGGGCGGCGCGGGCGGGCAGGGGGCCGCGTGCGGTCAACTCACGCGGTCCGCGCGGTGCTTGACACCGCGCAGCCGCACCGTCGCGGGCAGGCTCGCGAGGCCCGCCGAGTCGCGGGCGGGCGCGAGGACCTCCGAGGAGAACCGGCGCAGCGCGTCGGACGGCATGGCCCGCGGTTCGAGTACGAGTTCCACGCGCGCCCGGGGTGCGCCGCGCCGCCCGGTGAGAGTGGCCCGGGCGCGTTCGACGCCGTCCAGCGACTCCGCCTCCCCGGCCAGGACGTCCTCCAGGGCGCGCCCGCGCACCAGCGCGCCCTCGCCGTCCCCGGTCGCCACCAGGACCTCCGCGAGACGGCGCCTGCGCAGCTGCGCCGAGAGCCACCACAGGGCGAGCAGGACCAGGGCGGCGAGGACGGCGATGACCGTGGGCCAGAACCATCCCTCGTCACGCCAGCGGGTGCGTTCGGCTTCGTCGAGCAGCACGTCGTGCCGCCCGTCGTGGAGCCACCAGGAGGGCGGCGAGGCGCCGAGCCCGACGGCGAGGACCGAGCCGCCGAGGACGAGCAGCACCAGCCCGGCCAGGGCCAGGACGACGCGGTTGACCGAGCGGAGCATGGCGCTCACCCCTTCCTTCCCGGCCGGGCGACCCGGACGGCGAGTCCGGGGGTGCGCGCCAGGCCGAGGTCGCGGATGCCGTCGCTCAGCGCCGCGTCCAGGTCGCCCCGTACGTCGTCGAGTTCGCGGAAGTGTGCGACCGCCCGGACGTCCGCCTTGGCACGCGTCAGGCGGACCCGCGCGGACTGCACGCCGGACACGTCCATGGCGCGGTCGCGCAGCAGCGTGGCGGCGGCCGCGCGGTGGAGTCCGGCGCGCACGTCGCCGTCGGTGCGCCGCATCGGCAGGAGCGCGCGCCGGCCCGGTGTCACGGCGAGCACGAGCAGCCACAGGCCGACGAGGGCGGCGACGCCGGCCCCGACCAGCACCGCCGTGTCGTCCAGGGACCACTCGCCGAGCCGGCGGGCGAGTCCGCGCCGCCAGCTCATCGCGCGATGACCGGCCCGCACGGCGACCACGTCGTACAGGAACAGCCCGGCGACGCCGAGGCCGACCAAGGCGAGGAGAGCGGCGGGCACCCGGCGCGACGACCAGAACCGGGGCGCCTTGTCGTCGGCGGAGAGGGTGGGCAGGGGCTGACCCGCCGCCGAGGAACCGCTGGACGAGGAACCGTCCGCCGAGGAACCGGAGCGGCCCTGCGGGTCCTCACCGGCCTGTTCGACGACCGGCAGCGACCGTGTGGCCCCGCTCTCCGGGGTCTCGCTCATCGGATCCTCCCCTGTCCCGCGGCGCGGACCCGCGCCGAGTGCAGCCGCTCCACCTGGACCACCACTTCGGGGACGGTCATGCCCGCCAAGGCCGCCACGCGCTCGGCGACCCGGCTGCGCACGGCGCCGCACTGGCGGCCGATGTCGCAGGGGTAGTCCAGTTCGAGGCTGACGCGGACCCGGGCGGCGTGGTGGGCGACCGAGACCGTGGCGTGCGGCGGGGAGCCGTCGGCCGGCACCGTGCGCAGCGCCTCTCGTGCCGCCCGGGCGGCGATCTTCGCGACGACCCGGTCGGCGATCCGGGTGGCGCCGCGCTCCCCGGGCGCGACCTGTGCCGCCACCGCTCACCGCCGCCGGTCGCCGCGGGCGCGGAAGAACTCGCCGGGTTCCAGGTCTCCCTCCAGGAACCGGCCGGCCACGAAGCCGATCGCTCCCAGGGCGGCCACCAGCAGGAACGCCCCGAATCCGCCGAAGTATCCGGCGAAGCCGAGCGCCATTCCCGCCACCATGCCGATCACGGCCATGCTCATGTGCGCTCCTTAGCGAGACGCGGCTGAAGGTTGGTTGCTACTGGAGACGGCCCGCGGGCTCCTCGTCGTCCTCGTCGGGCAGCTTCACGTCGCTCACCGCGATGTTGACCTCGACCACTTCGAGTCCGGTCATGCGCTCGACGGCGCCGATCACGTTCTCGCGCACGTCCTGGGCGACATCGGCGATCGGCACGCCGTACTCGACGACGATCTCCAGGTCGAGCGCGGTCTGCACCTCGCCGACCTCGGCCTTCACTCCGCGCGTGACGGATTTCGTGCCCCCGCCGGGGACGCGGTCGCGCACGGCCCCGAAGGTCCGCGCGAGGCCGCCGCCCATCGCGTGCACGCCTTCGACGTCGCGTGCGGCGAGTCCGGCGATCTTCTCCACGACGCCGTCGGCGATGGTCGTGCGGCCCCGGCTCCCGGCGTCACCGCCGCCCCGGGCGCCCGCGCCGCCCAGGCCGTGGCCCAGGGAGTCCTTCTCCAGCGTCTGCGACGTCTTCCGCTCTCCGGTGTCGGTCATCGCCGTACCGTCCGTTCGAAAGGGGGATCTGCTTTCTTTGCCCACATTAAGACGGGTTGCGCGACGGCGCCCCAGGGATGCGGCAGGGTGGAGGCATGACGGGTGACGGGTGGACCGAGGCGGTACGCCGCCAACTGGGCCTTGGCCGGGTGCTTCCGCTGGGCGGCGCGCGGGACGGCACATGGGTGACGGAGGCGGCGGCCGGTGCCGTACTGCGCCATGCGGCGCAACGGGTCACCGGGGTGCGCCTGGGCGGACTGCGCGTCGCCCCGGCCGATCCGGGCGCCGCCTGCGCCCCGGCGGTGCCGCCCCCGCCGAGCGCGCTGCCACCGGGGCCGCTGCGGGTCACGGGGGACTTCACGGCCGCCACCGGTCTGCCGCTGCCGGCGGCGGCGGACCGGCTGCGCGCGGCGCTCCACGAGGCGGCGCGGGGCCTCGGGCTCGCCGCCGAGGAGGTGGACCTGCGGGTGACGGCTCTGCTGGACGTGGGCGAGGGCATCGGCCCCGAGGAGGATGTACGTCCGCCCGCGCCCCGCCCGCCCGCGGCCCAGGTCCCGGCGGGCGAGGGCGACGAGGCCCGCGCGGGGCAGGCGGCGCTCGCGGTGCCCGGCGTGACCCGGCTGACCGGCGCGCTCGGGCCGGCCGTGGTCGTCGAGGAGCGGCCGGCGCCGGGCGCGCTGCCGCGCCGCCATGTGCGCGTGGAGCTGGCGACGGGCCACGCACACCGCGCCCTGGACGTGGCGCTCGCGGTCCGCGCGGCGGTCGGCGACGCGCTGGCCGACCACCCTTCGGTCGCGGTGCTGGTCACCGCGGTGGAAACGCCCTAGGGCGACCGACGACAACGCGGCGAGCGGGCGTGCCGGACGCCGCGAGCCCGGCACGGACCGGAAGAGAGGCCCTAGCCCAGGGCCGCCGAGGTGGCGTCAGTCGCCGAGGCCTGCGAGGTCCCGCAGGCGGCGGCCCTGCGCGGCACGCTCGGCGACGCGCTGCTCCTCGTACGAACGGTTCACGGCGCCCTGCAGCAGCGCCTTGGTCTCGATGACCGCGTCGCGCGGCGCGGCGATCAGCGCGGCCGCCAGGTCCTGCGCGGCGGCTTCGAGCTGGTCGGCGGGGACGACGAGGTTGGCGAGGCCGATCCGCTCGGCCTCGTCCGCGTGGACGAAGCGGCCGGTGGCGCAGATCTCCAGCGCGCGGGCGTAGCCGACGAGCCCCACGAGCGGATGCGTGCCGGTGAGGTCGGGGACGAGGCCGAGACTGGTCTCGCGCATGGCGAACTGCACGTCGTCGGCCGCGATCCGCAGGTCGCAGGCGAGCGCGAGCTGGAACCCGGCGCCGATGGCATGCCCCTGAACGGCGGCGACGCTCACGAGGTCGCTGCGCCGCCACCAGGTGAACGCCTCCTGGTACTCGGCGATGGTGGCGTCAAGGACGCCGTCTTCACCGCGCGCCAGATCGATGAAGGACGGCTCGCCGTCGAAGCCCTCGGGCGTGAACGCCTGCCGGTCCAGGCCGGCGGAGAAGGACTTGCCCTCCCCGCGCAGCACCACGACCCGGACGTTGCCCGGCAGCAGCTGACCGGCCTCGGCCAACGCCCTCCACAGCGCGGGAGATTGGGCGTTCCTTTTGGCCGGGTTGGTCAGCGTCACCGTGGCGACGGCCTCGTCGATGGTGAGGCGTACGCCGTCCTTGTCGAGAACCGGTGCGAGCTCGCTGTCGGACGAAGCCATGGGTGCCTCCGATGGGGTGCGGTCGGTCCGGACGCCCGGGAGCGCCCGTAAGTGACTGCACAGTAACCACCCGGCCGATCAGGCGATCGACCGGGTGGTCACCATCGGACCATGGAACAGCGCGCGCCCACCGTCAGCCGGCGGGGGCGGCCTTCTTGCCGCGCGTCGCCCCGCCGCGTCCCCGCAGCGTGACGCCGGACTCACTGAGCATGCGGTGCACGAACCCGTACGAACGACCGGTCTCCTCGGCCAACGCCCGGATGCTCGCACCGCCGTCGTACTTCTTCTTCAGGTCTGCCGCGAGCTTGTCGCGCGCGGCGCCGGTCACCCGGCTGCCCTTCTTCAGAGTCTCGGCCACCCGTGCCTCCTCGTGGGAAGTGCGCTCTGGACTTCTCATGATCACCCCTCGCGGGCCTCCTGGCCACCCATTCGGCAAGGTCCGTACGACAAGGTTTGCCGCCCGGACCTGCGACGCCACGAACGGAATCGATGATTCCGCGCGCCGAGGGTCGTACATGCGAACGGGCCGCGCCGAGAATCACCAGGTCAGCGGGGTGGTGGCGGAGACGGCCGTCATCATGCCCACGACGCCCCGAAATGCGTGTATGACACACCTCGGTACGAGGACGGCTCACACAGATGAGGGATCACGGATCGGCCGAATGATCCATACGCAGTGGATCAGTGGTTCGATCACGCGAAGTGGACGGCTCAGGCGAGCGCCACGAGGTCCGCGTAGTCCGGACCCCACAGGTCCTCCACGCCGTCCGGCAGCAGGATGATCCGCTCCGGCTGGAGCGCCTCGACGGCGCCCTCGTCGTGGGTGACGAGGACGACCGCGCCCTTGTAGGTGCGCAGGGCGCCGAGGATCTCCTCGCGGCTCGCCGGGTCGAGGTTGTTGGTGGGCTCGTCCAGGAGCAGGACGTTGGCCGAGGAGACGACGAGGGTCGCGAGCGCGAGCCGGGTCTTCTCACCACCGGAGAGCACGCCCGCCGGCTTGTCGACGTCGTCCCCGGAGAAGAGGAAGGAGCCGAGCGTCTTGCGCACCTCGACCAGGTCGAGGTCGGGGGCGGCCGAGCGCATGTTCTCCAGGACCGTGCGCTCGGGGTCCAGGGTCTCGTGCTCCTGGGCGTAGTACCCGAGCTTGAGGCCGTGGCCCTCGATCACCTGGCCGGTGTCGGGCTTCTCGGCGCCGCCGAGCAGCTTCAGGAGGGTCGTCTTGCCCGCGCCGTTGAGGCCGAGGATGACCACGCGCGAGCCCTTGTCGATCGCGAGGTCGACGTCGGTGAAGATCTCCAGCGAGCCGTACGACTTCGACAGGCCCTCCGCCATCAGCGGCGTCTTGCCGCACGGCGAGGGCTCGGGGAAGCGGAGCTTGGCGACCTTGTCGCCGCGGCGCACCTCCTCCAGGCCCGCGAGGAGCTTGTCGGCGCGGCGCGCCATGTTCTGCGCGGCGACCGTCTTGGTGGCCTTGGCGCGCATCTTGTCGGCCTGCGAGTGCAGGACGGCGGCCTTCTTCTCGGCGTTCTGGCGCTCGCGCTTGCGGCGCTTCTCGTCGGACTCGCGCTGCTGCTGGTAGAGCTTCCAGCCCATGTTGTAGACGTCGATCGCCGAGCGGTTGGCGTCCAGGTAGAAGACCTTGTTGACGACCGTCTCCACGAGGTCGACGTCGTGGGAGATCACGATGAAGCCGCCGCGGTAGGTCTTCAGGTAGTCGCGCAGCCAGACGATGGAGTCGGCGTCGAGGTGGTTGGTCGGCTCGTCGAGCAGGAGCGTGTCGGCGTCCGAGAAGAGGATGCGGGCCAGCTCGATACGGCGGCGCTGACCGCCGGAGAGGGTGTGCAGGGGCTGCCCGAGCACCCGGTCCGGGAGGTTCAGCGCGGCGGCGATGGTGGCGGCCTCGGCCTCGGCGGCGTACCCGCCCTTGGTGAGGAACTCCGTCTCCTGGCGCTCGTACTGCTTCATGGCCTTGTCGCGCGTGGAGCCCTGGCCGTTGGCGATGCGCTGTTCGTTCTCGCGCATCTTGCGGATCAGGGTGTCGAGGCCGCGCGCGGAGAGGATGCGGTCGCGGGCCAGCACGTCGAGGTCGCCGGTGCGCGGGTCCTGGGGGAGGTAGCCGACCTCTCCGGAGCGCGAGATCGTGCCGCCCGCGGGGATGCCCTCACCCGCGAGGCACTTGGTGAGGGTGGTCTTGCCCGCGCCGTTGCGGCCGACCAGGCCGATGCGGTCGCCCTTGGCGATGCGGAAGGAGGCGTTCTCGATGAGGATGCGGGCGCCGGCGCGCAGCTCGATGCCGGAAGCGGTGATCACGGGGGGTTACTCCTGAACAGGGTGGACGGCGAGAGGGACGACTGGTTGCTCGGGGCCGGTGTCTACGCCGTCCAACTGAGGAGAGGAGCTGCCATGGCAGCCATTCTAACGGGCGAACGCAACTAGTTTTCTGGGCTCCCGGCGCGCTCCGCGCCCCGCTCCAGGTCTCCGTTGCCCAGCGGCGTGCGGCCCGGGACGACGCGTCCGCGGTCGTCCACCGCGATGACCTGCGCCGTCCAGGACAGGGCGGCCCCCGGGCAGGGCTGCGCGACGAGCAGGGCGCCGCCGCGGCGCAGGGAGCGGGCCGGCGCGAAGGCGCAGCCCGGGCGCGCGGGCAGCACCCAGCGCAGATCGCCGTCCGCGGCGCGGTAGGCGGCGATGCGGTGCGGGGTGACGACCGCCAGCATGCGGGCGCCGTCGGTGAGCGGCCGGAGCACTCCGGCGCCGCCGCGCGCGGCCGGGGTGCGCAGCCACGCGGCGCTCTGCGGGATGGCCCGGTGCCAGCGCACGAAGCGGCCCGCGTCGCGTTCGGTGTCCGTGACCAGACCGTCGCTCCAGAGCGCGAAGGCGTGCCCGGGCGCGGGCAGCAGCGCGAGGGGTCGGCGCCCCTCGCGCGTGTACGTCCAGCGGACCGTGCCGCCGCGCGGGTCGTACGCCTCGACGGCCCGTCCCCTGATCCGCAGGGCGGGGGCCGGGCCGGCGCCGGCGCCGCTCACGCGCGCGTGGGCGGCGAGGTGGTCTCCGTAGGGGGCGGGCCGGGAGTGGTGGGCGGCGGTGACGAGCGGCACGGCGAGCAGCGCGAGGGCGACGGGGAGCAGGAGGCGGGCGCCCGTGCGGGCCCGGCGCGCGGGCACCGCCCCGGGGCCGGCGGCCGGCGCGCGCGGCGGAGCGGCCATGACGCCCCCCTTCGGTACCACTGCCCACGGATCAGGCGCAGAGCGTAGCGGCGGGGCCGCGGACCGCCCTCGCCCGTCGGCGCGACACGGCGCGGGGTCCCCGGTGCGTTCCCCCGTTCGGACCTCCGACCGGGGCCGCGCGAGGGCGGGCGCATGAGGATGAAGTGGCCGGGGACTCGGTGCGGGGCGGCGCGTGCCGCCCGGAGTGCGACACAGAGGGGTACGCCCATGCAGTTCGACGACGACGCCGGCCTGGACACCTCCGAGGTGCAGGATGTGCGCGGCAGTCGCATCCCCGGCGGCCGGGCGACGGTCGGCGGCGGCATCGCCGGTCTCATCGCGCTGGTGCTCGGCCTGCTGTTCGGGGTGGGGCCCGATCAGCTGGGCCTGTCGTCCGGTGACGAGGAGCCCGAGGCGTCCTCGTCGTCCCTCGCGCAGGTGCAGCAGAGCTGCCGCACGGGGCGGGACGCGAACACCAAGGAGGACTGCCGCATCGTGGCGGTGGTCAACAGCGTCCAGGACTTCTGGCGCCCGGAGTTCCAGCGGAGGCGGGCCTCGTACTCGCCCGCGCGGACCGTCCTGTTCACCGGCCGCGTGGGCACCGCCTGCGGGTCGGCGACCTCGGCGGTCGGCCCGTTCTACTGCCCGGGCGACCGGAAGGTCTATCTGGACCTGGGCTTCTTCGACGAGCTGCGCACGAAGTTCGGCTCCTCGGGCGGTCCGTTCGCGCAGGCGTATGTGGTGGCCCACGAGTACGGGCACCACGTGCAGAACCTGACGGGCGTCCTGGGGCGGGCCCAGGACGGGCGCACGGGCCGCGACAGCAACGCGGTGAAGGTCGAGCTCCAGGCCGACTGCTACGCCGGGGTGTGGGCGCGGCACGCGACCCGCAGCCCCGACGAGCGCACGGGCAAGCCGCTGATCAGCAGCCTCGACGACGCGGACATCCGGGACGGCCTGGACGCGGCGGCCGCGGTCGGCGACGACCGCATCCAGGAGAAGTTCCAGGGCCGGGTCACCCCCGAGTCCTGGACGCACGGCTCGGCCGAGCAGCGCCAGGAGTGGTTCTACCGGGGCTACCGCACCGGCGAGATGGGGCAGTGCGACACCTTCCGCTGAGTGGGCCGACCGGGGCGGGGCCCGGCCCGCTCGGGCTCCGGCGGGGCGTTGCCGGACCCTGGTGCGAGACTGGGGACAGGTGTGGGGTGGATCACATCCCGCGTCAGGGATCCGATGGGAGTGATCGGCATGGCAGGCGACGACGGCGGACGGCCGAGCGTCTTCCCGACACTGCTGTACGCGGACGCGAAGGCCGCGATCAAGCAGCTGACGGAGGCCTTCGGCTTCACCGAGGTGAGCGTGTACGAGGGTGAGGACGGCAGCGTCATGCACGCCGAGCTGGCGCAGGGCAACGGCGCGGTGATGCTCGGCTCCAAGGGCCGGGGCGGTCTCTTCGACCAGGTGATGAAGGACGCGGGGCCCAGCGGGGCGTACATCGTCGTGGACGACGTGGACGCCCATCACCAGCGGGCCAAGGAGCACGGGGCGGAGATCCTGATGCCCCCGACCGACCAGGACTACGGCTCGCGGGACTACATGGCCAGGGACGCCGAGGGCAACGTGTGGAGCTTCGGCACGTACGCCCCCGAGATACGGCCCTGACCCCGCACCAGGCCGTACCGCGGCCGCCCCGGCCGGGTGTCACTCGCCGCCGGTGTGCACCTGGAAGGCGGCGCGGCGCACGGCCTTGGCGAGCGCCGGGTCGGGGTGGGCCGCCGCGAGGGCGACCAGGACCTGCACGGTGCGGGGGTGCCCCGCGCGGCGCACCTCGTCCAGGAGGGCGGGCACGGTGGGCTGCACGGCCGACTCCAGGTGCCGGACGAGCAGTTGGGCCTCCCCGTGGTCGGCGACGGCCGCCGCGGTGTCGATCCACAGCCAGGTGGACTCCTCGCGGGTCAGCACGAGGTGGACGTCCTCGGGGTCGGCGCCCTCCTGTTCGGCGAGCCACAGCAGGGCGTAGGGCCGCAGCGGGGTCTCGTCCAGGACGGCCCTCACCTCCGCCTCGGCCGGGGCTCCGACGACGCGCAGCGCCTCGAAGGCGAGGCCGCGCAGCAGGGCGTCCTCGCCGCGGGCGGCGGTGAGCAGGTCGGTGACGGCGCTGCCGACGGGGCGGGCGGCGAGCCAGGCGCGGTACTCGGCGCGGGCCGCGTTGGGCCGCAGGCGGGCGCAGCCGCGCAGCATCTCCTCGGCGGACTGCTCGAAGTGCCCGGCGGGGCTCTGCGCCGCGACGCAGATCTGCTCCAGCTTGACCCAGACCGCCCAGCTGCCGAGCGGGGTGAGGGTGGCCTGTCCGTCGGCGAAGGTGAGCGCGCCGACGGCGGCGAGGCCGTGCAGCGCCCAGTCCAGGAGGGCCGGCAGCGGGGCGTCCTCTTCGGCGCGGTCGACCGGGGCGTTCTCTTCGGCGCGGTCGGCCGGGGCGGTTTCGGGGGTCGCCTCGGGGGCGGACCCGGAGTGCGCGCCGTACGGGATCTCGCAGCGTTCGGTGCGCAGTTCGGTGACGCGCTGGTCCAGGAGGTCGAGCAGTTGCGGCACGGGGACCGGGCCCGCCGACAGCTGCAGGAAGGACAGGACCTGCGGCATGGCCTCGACGACCTCGGCGACCGCCGCGGCGGGCAGGTCGTCCGGCGCCGGATGGGCCAGCGACCAGGCGTCGAAGAGCGCGACCCAGCCGCGCAGCACGGCGGTGTCGTCGCGGTCCCAGGCGCGCAGGCGCCAGCCGGGGCGGGCGCTGTCGCCGTGCATCTCCACGAGGCCCGCGAGGCGCGCGGTGTCCCAGTCGGCGCGGACCTGAGCGGGGGTCAGTCCCAGCTCGGCGGCGGCCCGTTCGGCGGTGGCGTCGGACAGGGCGCCCCTGCCGTCCGGCCGCGCGCCGGTGCGGGCGGGCCCCGGGCGCAGGGCGGCGTCGGCCCAGCGGGCGACCCGCACCGCGTCGGCGAGGCCCTCGCGTGCTCCCCGGGCCAGCTCGGAGGGCGCCGGCGTGCCCTCGGGCGGGCGGGGCGCGGGGCGGCGCGTGCGGCGGTTGCTCACCGCGCCGGGGGCGGCGGAGAGGGGGCGCGCTGGGTCGCGCTGGGCCTCCCCCCGCTTCTCGGCCCTCTGGCGGGGAGCACGGACGAGTCGGAGCCTGGAGTCGCGCGGGGTACGGGACGTCACGGGAGCAGTCTTCCTGTTGACGGTCCGAAAACCCAAACGGGATGGCGTCGGTGGCCCTCGGGACGCCGTGCGACAGGGATTTCGCGGCCGGGTCGGAAAGGTGCGGACGGTCACATCAGGGGGTGCCACTCAGCGGGTGCCACCTCGGCGGAGTGTCACATCAGGGGGGTGAGGAAACGGCGCAGGGCCTCTTCGTAGCCCGCCGGGTCGGCGTTCCACATGGCGCCGTGCGGGGCGCCGGGGACGACCCGCAGGGTGACCAGTTCGGGGCGCCGCTTGGCCAGTTGCCGGGAGTGGTCCCACGGGGCGATGGCGTCGTCGGGGCCGTGCAGGATCAGCGTAGGGACCCGCAGCAGGTCGGGGCGGGCGGCCGCGAGGACGCGGTCGCCGCGCAGCCCCGTGCGGCCCTGTGCCGCGCGGACCGCGAGCGGCAGGAGCGGCCCCGGGGTGCGCCGGGCGGCGGCGAGGGCGCGCAGGGTGGTCTCCCAGTGGAGCACCGGGGAGTCCAGGACGAGGCCGCTGACGCGCTCGCGCAGCGCCGAGTGCGCGGCGGCGTGCAGGCACATCGTGGCGCCGGTGGACCAGCCGTGCAGGATGACGTTGCGCGCCCCGCGGCGCACCGCGTAGCGGATGGCGGCGTCCAGATCGCGCCACTCCGTCTCGCCGAGGTGGCCGAGGCCGTCCGCGGAGCGGGGGGCGCCCGGGTCGCCGCGGTAGGCGATGTCGAGCACCGGCAGTTGCAGGCGGTGCAGGAAGTCCATGACGACCATGGGGTGTTCGCGGGAGGTGCCGAGGCCGTGCACGGTGATGACCCAGGTGTCGCGCGGTCCGGGCACGAACCAGGCGGGCAGGCCGCCGAGCTCGCCGGGGACGACGACCTCCTCGTGGTCGAGGCCGAGCGCGGTGCCCGGGTCGCCGAGGTGGACCTGCGGGGTGAGCCAGACCTTCGCGCCCGGTTCCAGGGTGCCGTGGGTGACGGATTCGAGGCGGCGCACGACGGTGTCCGCCTTGTGCGGGGCCCCGTCCAGGACCGGGCCCACGATCGCGTGGGTGCCGCTGCCGCTCAGGCCGTAGGTGCCGGGGCGCAGGCTGGCCAGGGCGCGGGTCAGGGTGATCTGGCCGGCGGCCGTGGCGTGCACGGTCAGGCGTGGCTCGGTCGGCAGCGGGCGGCCCGCCGGAGCCTTGAGGGCGGCGTCGCTGGCGAATCTGCCCGCCGCGACCGCGGCCGCGGCTGTCCCGAGGGCTGCTGTGACTGCGGTGACGGCCGCTGCCGTCGCTTTGGCTGGGCGCACTGTCCCAGTGTCCGGGGGCAGGCGCCTTGGGGCCAGTGGGCGGGGCCCGCGGGGTGATGCGGGCGCGGGGCGCTGCCAGGGCAGCGCCCCGCCCCGTCGGCCCGCGGGCCGGGAGCCGGGTGTACGCGTCGGTTCTGCCATACGTGTCTGGTGCCCCGGGATGGCGCTGTCAACGGTCGGGAAACGGCTCGGCCGGATGTGGACGCTCGCCGGGAGCGGCCTGCGCGGCAGCGGGCTGTCCGTAGCCGCGCAGTTTGTCGCGTGCCTCGCGCAGCTGGGCGTCGGACAGGAGGGTGGGGGCACGGCCGGGCACCGCGCTGGCCGTGAGCCACAGGCGGGACATCCATTCCAGCTGCGCGGTGCGGTCGTACGCCTGGGCCAGGGAGTCCCCGTAGGTGATGGTGCCGTGGTTGCGCAGGAGGCAGCCGGTGCGTTCGCGCAGGGCCCGGAGCATGTTCTGGGCCAGTTCGTCGGTGCCGTAGAGCGCGTAGGGGGCCACGCGGACCGGGCCTCCGAGGGCGCCCGTCATGTAGTGGACGGCCGGCAGCTCGGAGACCAGCATCGAGACGGCGGTGGCGTGCACGGCGTGGGTGTGGACCACGGCCCGCGCGTCGGTGCTGCGGTAGATCGCCAGGTGCATGGGCAGCTCGCTGGTGGGCGTGAGCTCCCCGAGGACGCGCCGCCCCGCGAGGTCGACGCCGAGCGCGTCGGCGGGCCCCAGCCGGTCGTAGGGCACGCCGCTCGGAGTGACCAGGACCGTGTCGCCGACCCGTACGGAGACGTTGCCCGAGGTGCCGACGACGAGGCCGTCCGCCACCGTCCTGCGCGCCGTCTCGACCAGCTCGCCCCATGCCCGCCCGACGGCGTCCCGCTCCGCGCCCTGCCGCTGCTCAGTCATGGGGGCGATCCTGCCAGCCGGCGGCGCGGCCCTGTAGGCCTCGCCGAGAGCCCGGGGCGGGTGAGATGGGTCTCTCGGGGAGGGTGGTGTGCCATTCCGCTTGGGGCGCGGAAAGGGGGTGCGCGAGGGCGCCCAGGAGCGTGGCGGAGGGCGACACTCCGGCTGGATCAGGGGGCCTGAGCCCCCACTCCGTACGATCGCTCGCAGACGCCTGGAGGATATGGAGAGGCGGCGCTCCGCTTAGGGTCACCGCGTCGCCCGGCCCAGTTCACTTTCCGTTCACCCAGGTTGCCTACGTTTCTCATGCCACTGACGTCCAACAGAAGCCTGGGTAAATGGAACACATCACGCTTCTCCTCGGGATCGTGATCGTCACCGCTCTCGTGTTCGATTTCACGAACGGTTTCCACGACACTGCCAACGCGATGGCGACGACCATCTCGACCGGCGCTCTCAAGCCCAAGACGGCGGTGGCCATGTCCGCCGTGCTGAACCTCGTCGGAGCCTTCCTCTCCGTCGAAGTCGCCAAGACGATCTCAGGCGGCATCGTCAACGAGGACGGCCTCAAGACCGAGGTCATCTTCGCCGCGCTCGTCGGCGCGATCCTGTGGAACCTGCTGACCTGGCTGGTGGGCCTGCCCTCCAGCTCCTCCCACGCCCTCTTCGGCGGCCTCATCGGCGCCGCGGTCATGTCGATGGGCTGGTCGTCGATCAACGGCGGCACCGTCGTCACCAAGATCCTCATCCCGGCCCTCGCCGCGCCGCTCGTGGCGGGCCTCGCCGCGATGCTGGCCACCCGCCTCACCTACCGGATCGGCCGCAACACCGACACCCGGGCCACCGCCAAGGGCTACCGCGCGGGCCAGATCGCCTCCGCGGGCCTCGTCTCGCTGGCCCACGGCACGAACGACGCGCAGAAGACCATGGGCATCATCACGCTCGCCCTGGTCACCGGCGGAGTCCTGAGCCCCGGCTCGAACCCCCCGCTGTGGGTCATCGTCTCGGCCGGTGTGGCCATCGCCCTCGGCACCTACCTGGGCGGCTGGCGCATCATCCGCACCATGGGCAAGGGCCTCACCGACCTCCAGCCGCAGCAGGGCTTCGCCGCCCAGACCAGCGCCGCGACGGTCATCCTCGCCTCCTCGCACCTGGGCTTCTCGCTCTCCACCACCCAGTCCTGCTCCGGCGCCGTGATGGGCGCGGGTCTCGGCCGCAAGGGCGGCGTGGTCCGCTGGTCGACCGCGACCCGCATGTTCATCGCCTGGGGCCTGACCCTGCCGGCCGCCGGCCTGGTCGGCGCGGGCGCCGAGTTCCTCACCCAGCAGGGCCCCTGGGGCGTCGCGGCCACCGCCGCGCTGCTCATCGCGGGCGCCGCGGTCATTTGGGTGCTCTCGCGGCGCAACTCCGTCGACCACACCAACGTCACCGACGACGAGATCCGCCGCGCCGCCGTCCCGGGCGCCGAGCCCGCGGGCGTCGTCACCACGGCCATCGCCGCCGTCTCCCCGCCCCCCGCGGGCACGCTGACCGCCGTCGGCGCCCTCGCCGACGAACCGGTCAAGGCCACCATCGCGGCCCCGACCACGACCTCGACCGGCGCCATGGCGGACCCCGCCCGGCCCGCGACGGTGTAAGGACACATCAGCATGCACATCGACTGGGCAGCTCTCGGTTCGGTCTTCGGAGTCAGCCTCGCCGTGACGGTGGCTCTCGTGGGCCTGTTCACCCTCGGCGTCGTCGGCCTCTCCAAGCAGGAGACGGCCGCCGCCGCCCCGGCCGGCGGCTCCGCGGCCCTGGCCCGCACCGGCGCGTACGCCTGCTTCGCCCTGTGCGCGGCGGCCGTGGCGTACGGGATCTATCTGATCGTCGCCTGACGGCGGCGACTCCCCGGTGGGGTGCGGGACGTGTGTTCACGTCCGGCGCCCCACCGTCGTATGTGGGGCTCCGCACACTCTCCCGCCGCAGGTCAACGGCGAGTTGACGGGCGTTCGCGGGGCGTGGTGGACTTCCGGGGCCAACTACGGCGGCAGAAGAGGAAGCCGGTGCGAATCCGGCGCGGTCCCGCCACTGTCACCGGGAGGCCGTCACGGACGCTCCCCCGGAAAGCCAGGAACTCTCGCCGCCGATCACGTCGAACCAGGGCGCGGACACCCTGAGTGAGGACATATCGCCATGCGCGGCCGCCCGTTGCCGGACCACTCCCCGAGCGTCAGCTCCCTTCTCGGCACAGCGGCCGGCTGAGCCGATGAGTGCCGACCGCGACTTCGCGTACGGCGCCGCCGCCGGCCTCCTGGGCGACCTGCTGCTCGGCGATCCCCGCCGCGGCCATCCGGTCGCCGGGTTCGGCCGGGCGGCGGGCGCCGTCGAACGGCTGCTGTGGCGCGACCACCGCGGATGGGGCGCACTGCACGCCGTGGTGTGCGCCGGGGGCGCGGCGGGAGCCGCCGCCCTCGCCGCCCGTCTCGTGCGCCGCTCCCCCGCCGCGTCCGTCGCGCTGACCGCCGCCGCGACCTGGGCCGTGGTCGGCGGGACCTCGCTGGGCCGGGAGGCGCGGGCCGTCGGCGGCGCCCTCGAAGCGGGGGACATCGAGGTGGCCCGGGAGCGGCTGCCCCATCTGTGCGGCCGGGACCCGCAGGCGCTGGACCGCGACGGCATCGCGCGCGCCGTGGTCGAGTCCGTCGCCGAGAACACCTCGGACGCCGTGGTCGGCGCGCTGGTGTGGGGCGCCGTCGGCGGGGTGCCGGGGCTCGTCGCCTTCCGCGCCGTGAACACCCTCGACGCGATGGTCGGGCACAAGTCGCCCCGGTACCGGCGCTACGGCTGGGCGTCGGCCCGGCTGGACGACGTCCTCGGCTGGCCGGGGGCCCGGCTCACCGCGGGGCTCGCGGCGCTGGCCGGGACTTCGCCCTCGGGGGCGGTGCGGGCGTGGCGCGCGGACGCCGCCAAGCACCCGAGCCCGAACGCCGGTCCCGTCGAGGCCTCCTTCGCGGGGGCGCTGGGCGTACGGCTCGGCGGCACCCTCTCGTACGGGGGGCGGGTCGAGCACCGGCCCGTGCTGAACGCGGGCGGGCGGGACGTGCGCGTGGCGGACATCGAGCGGGCCGTGCGGCTCTCCCGGCGGGTCAGCTGGCTGGCGCTGGGGGTCGCGGTGGCGGCCCGGCGGGTGCTGGGGTCGACGAGGTCGCCGCGAGCGGCGAAGTCAGGGAGAAGAGCATGAGCGGTGGACTGCTGGTCGCCGGGACCACATCGGACGCCGGGAAGAGCGTCGTCACCGCGGGGATCTGCCGGTGGCTCGCCCGCAAGGGCGTGTCCGTCGCGCCGTTCAAGGCGCAGAACATGTCGTTGAACTCCTTCGTGACCCGCGAGGGCGCCGAGATCGGCCGGGCGCAGGCCATGCAGGCGCAGGCCGCCCGCGTCGAGCCGAGCGCGCTGATGAACCCCGTCCTGCTCAAGCCGGGCAGCGACCGCTCCAGCCAGGTCGTCCTCATGGGCAAGCCGGTGGGCGAGATGAGCGCGCGCGGGTTCTTCGGCGGTCCCGGCGGAGCGTCCTCCGGGACACCGCAGCCGGGAGGGCGCCAGGCGCTCCTGGAGACCGTCGTGGGGTGTCTGGAGGAGTTGCGGAGCACGTACGACGTCGTGATCTGCGAGGGCGCGGGCAGTCCCGCCGAGATCAATCTGCGGCGCACCGACATCGTGAACATGGGCATCGCGCGCGCCGCCCGCTTCCCCGTCCTGGTGGTCGGGGACATCGACCGGGGCGGGGTGTTCGCCTCGTTCTTCGGGACGACGGCGCTGCTGAGCGCGGCCGACCAGGAGCTGGTGGCCGGATACCTCGTCAACAAGTTCCGGGGGGACGTCTCGCTCCTCGAACCCGGCCTCGACATGCTCCAGGGCCTCACCGGCCGGCGCACCTTCGGTGTGCTGCCCTACCGGCACGGGCTCGGCATCGACGAGGAGGACGGCCTGCGGGTGTCCCTGCGGGGCGCCGTGCGGGAGTCGGCCGTGGCGCCGCCGGTCGGCGCGGACGTGCTGCGGGTCGCGGTGTGCGCGGTGCCGCTGATGTCCAACTTCACGGACGTGGACGCGCTGGCCGCCGAGCCGGGTGTCGTCGTGCGGTTCGTGGACCGGGCCGAGGAGCTGGTCGACGCCGACCTCGTGGTCGTGCCGGGCACCCGGGGGACCGTACGGGCGCTCCAGTGGCTGCGGGAGCGCGGGCTCGCGGACGCGCTGGCGCGCCGGGCCGCCGAGGGGCGTCCGGTGCTCGGGATCTGCGGCGGCTTCCAGGTCCTCGGCGAGCACATCGAGGACGACGTCGAGTCGCGGGCGGGCTCGGTGGACGGGCTCGGCCTGCTGCCGGTGCGGGTGCGGTTCGCCCGGGAGAAGACGCTGGCCCGGCCGGTCGGCGAGGCCCTCGGCGAACCGGTCGAGGGGTACGAGATCCATCACGGGGTCGCCGAGGTCGCCGGCGGGGAGCCGTTCCTGGACGGCTGCCGGGTCGGTGAGGTGTGGGGCACGCACTGGCACGGGTCGCTGGAGAGCGACGCGTTCCGGCGCCGCTTCCTCACCGAGGTGGCGCGCGCGGCCGGGCGCCGCTTCGTGCCGGCGCCGGACACCAGCTTCGCCGCCCTGCGCGAGGAGCAGCTGGACCTGCTCGGTGACCTGATCGAAGAACACGCGGACACGGACGGGCTGTCGCGCCTGATCGAGAAGGGCGCGCCGGCCGGCCTGCCGTTCATCGCACCGGGCGCGCCGTCATGAGCACCGCCCCGCACCACCGCACCAAGGAGGCTCTGTGAGTACCCCGTATCCGTTCACCGCTCTTGTCGGGCAGGACGACCTGCGGCTCGCGCTGTTGCTGAACGCCGTCTCGCCCGCCGTCGGCGGCGTGCTCGTACGGGGTGAGAAGGGCACCGCCAAGTCCACCGCCGTACGCGCCCTGTCGGCGCTCCTGCCGCCGGTGCCGGTCGTCGCCGGATGCCGTTTCTCGTGCGACCCGGCGGCGCCCGACCCGAACTGCCCCGACGGCCCGCACGAGGCGGGCGGGGCCACGGCGCGGCCCGCGCGCATGGTGGAGCTGCCCGTGGGCGCCTCCGAGGACCGTCTCGTCGGGTCCCTCGACATCGAGCGCGCGCTCGCGGAAGGCGTCAAGGCCTTCGAGCCCGGGCTGCTGGCCGCGGCGAACCGCGGCATCTTGTACGTGGACGAGGTCAATCTGCTGCACGACCATCTCATCGACCTGCTCCTGGACGCCGCCGCGATGGGCGCCTCGTACGTCGAGCGTGAGGGCGTGTCCGTGCGGCACGCCGCGCGGTTCCTGCTCGTCGGCACCATGAACCCCGAGGAGGGCGAGCTGCGGCCGCAGCTGCTCGACCGGTTCGGGCTGACCGTGGAGGTGGCCGCGTCCCGGGACACCGACCAGCGCGTGGAGGTCGTGCGGCGGCGGCTCGCGTACGACGACGACCCCGAGGCCTTCGCGGGGCGCTTCGCCGCGGACGAGGCCGCGCTGCGCGAGCGGGTCGTGGCGGCGCGGGCGCTGCTGCCCCAGGTCGTCCTGGGCGACGGGGCGCTGCGCCAGATCGCGGCGACCTGCGCGGCGTTCGAGGTGGACGGGATGCGGGCGGACATCGTGATGGCGCGCACGGCGACGGCGCTGGCCGCCTGGGCGGGGCGTACGGACGTCACGAGCGAGGACGTGCGGCAGGCCGCGCTGCTGGCGCTGCCGCACCGCAGGCGCCGCAACCCCTTCGACGCGCCGGGGCTGGACGAGGACAAGCTCGACGAGACGCTGGAGGAGGCCCGCGAGGACGGCGCCGCCGAGGAGCCCGAGCCACCGGAGGGCGACGACGATCCCGACGGCGGCGGCCCCGACGGCGGCCCGGGCGGCGGGCAGCCCCCCGCGGGCGGTCCCACCACCCCCGACCTGCCCTCCCAGCAGCAGGGGCCGGAATCCGACGAGGCGCCGGCCCCGCAGGAGCCCGCCCCCGCCCCGGGCGCGGGCGCCGGTGAGCAGCGGGCGGTGGGCGCCGCCGAGCCGTTCCGCACGAAGACGCTGAGCGTGCCCGGCATCGGCGAGGGCGCCGCCGGGCGGCGCTCGCGGGCCCGGACCGAGCACGGCCGCACGACGGGTTCGCGGCGTCCCCGGGGCGCGCTGACCAAGCTGCACCTGGCGGCGACCGTGCAGGCCGCGGCGCCGCACCAGAAGGCGCGCGGGCGCTCCGGCCCCGGGCTGGTCGTCCGCCGTGACGATCTGCGGCAGGCGACGCGGGAGGGCCGTGAGGGCAACCTCGTGCTGTTCGTCGTGGACGCCTCCGGGTCGATGGCGGCCCGGCAGCGGATGAGCGCCGTGAAGGGTGCCGTCATGTCCCTGCTGCTCGACGCCTACCAGCGGCGCGACAAGGTGGGGCTGGTGACGTTCCGGGGCAAGGACGCCGAGGTGGCGCTGCCGCCGACGTCGTCGGTGGACGCGGCCGCGGCCCGGCTCGCATCGCTGCCGACCGGCGGGCGCACCCCGCTGGCCGCGGGCCTGCTGAAGGCGCACGACGTCCTGCGCGTCGAGCGGCTGCGGGACGCGGCGCGGCGGCCGCTGGTGGTCGTGGTGACGGACGGGCGCGCCACGGGCGGGGTGGAGCCGGTGGCCCGGGCGGGGCGCGCGGCGCGGATGTTCGCGGCCGAGGGCGTCGCCTCGGTGGTCGTGGACTGCGAGTCGGGTTACGTACGGCTGGGTCTGGCCGGGCAGTTGGCGGGCGAGCTCGGCGGGACGGCCGTGACGCTGGACGAGCTGCGGGCGGATTCGATCGCCGGTCTGGTCAAGAACGTACAGGGAATGAACTCGCCCACGAGGAGGGCCGCCTGATGCCGCAGGGACAGCCGAGTGTCGTACCGGACGACGGGCTCACGACACGCCAGCGCCGCAACCGCCCGCTCGTCTTCGTCCACACGGGCGTCGGCAAGGGCAAGTCGACCGCCGCGTTCGGGCTCGCGCTGCGGGCCTGGAACCAGGGCTGGCCGATCGGGGTGTTCCAGTTCGTGAAGTCGGCGAAGTGGAAGGTCGGCGAGGAGAACGCGCTGAAGGTGCTCGGCGCCTCCGGCGAGGGCGGCACGGTCGCCTGGCACAAGATGGGCGAGGGCTGGTCGTGGATCCAGCGCGCTCCCGCCGAGGGCGAGCCGACCAACGAGGACAAGGCCCGCGAGGGCTGGGAGCAGGTCAAGCGCGACCTCGCCGAGGAGACGTACAAGCTGTACGTCCTGGACGAGTTCGCCTATCCGATGCACTGGGGCTGGATCGACACGGACGAGGTGGTCGAGGTCCTGCGCGACCGTCCCGGCACCCAGCACGTGGTCATCACCGGCCGCAACGCGCCGCGGAAGCTGGTCGACTTCGCGGATCTCGTCACCGACATGTCCAAGGTCAAGCACCCGATGGACACCGGCCAGAAGGGCCAGAGGGGCATCGAGTGGTAGCTCGCCTCGTCATCGCGGCGCCGTCGTCGGGCAGCGGCAAGACGACCGTCGCAACGGGCCTGATGGCCGCCTTCGCGGCGGCCGGGCTCGCCGTGTCCCCGCACAAGGTCGGGCCCGACTACATCGACCCCGGCTATCACGCGCTGGCGACCGGCCGCCCCGGCCGCAACCTCGACGCGTACCTGTGCGGGCCCGACCTGATCGCGCCGTTGTTCGCGCACGGGTCCGCCGGGTGCGATCTCGCCGTGATCGAAGGCGTGATGGGGATGTACGACGGGGCCGCGGGCCAGGGGGAGCTGGCGTCGACGGCGCATGTCGCCAAGCTGCTGCGGGCGCCGGTGGTGCTGGTCGTGGACGCGTCCTCGCAGTCCCGGTCGGTGGCGGCGCTGGTGCACGGCTTCGCCTCGTGGGACCCCGGGGTGCGGGTGGCGGGCGTCATCCTGAACAAGGTCGGCTCGGACCGGCACGAGCTGTTGTTGCGGGAGGCGCTGGAGGAGTCCGGGGTGCCGGTGCTCGGCGCGCTGCGCCGTGCGCCGCAGGTCGACACGCCGTCGCGGCACCTGGGGCTCGTGCCGGTGGCCGAGCGGCACGCCGACGCGGTGGCCTCGGTGGCGGCGCTCGCCGCGCAGGTGCGGGCGGGGTGCGACCTGGACGCCCTCCTCGCCCTGGCGCGCGGTGCGGCTGCCCTGTCGGGGGAGGCGTGGGACCCCGCGGCGGGGCTCGGGCCGGCACCGGCTTCGCCGGGTGCGTCCGCGCACTCCCCCGGCCCCGGGCCCACGACGGGCAGGGGGGCGCCCGCACGACGGCCCGTGGTGGCCGTCGCCGGTGGGGCCGCCTTCACCTTCTCCTACGCCGAGCACGCGGAGCTGCTCGCCGCCGCCGGGGCCGAGGTCGTCACCTTCGACCCGCTCCGGGACGAGCGGCTGCCGGACGGGACCGCCGGGCTGGTCATCGGGGGCGGCTTCCCCGAGGTGTACGCGCCCGAGCTGTCCGCCAACGAGCCGCTGCGCGAGGCGGTGGCGGAGCTGGCGCGCTCCGGGGCGCCGGTGGCCGCCGAGTGCGCGGGGCTGCTGTACCTGGCCCGCGAGCTGGACGGGAAGCCGATGTGCGGCGTGCTCGACGCCGGGGCGCGGATGTCGGGGCGGCTCACCCTCGGATACCGGGACGCCGTGGCCGTCTCGGACAGCGTGCTCGCGGCGGCGGGGACGCGGGCGCGGGGACACGAGTTCCACCGCACCGTCGTGGAGCCCGGCGCGGGGGCGGCGCCCGCCTGGGGCCTGCACGCGCCCGAGCGGCGCGTCGAGGGCTTCGTACAGGCGAACGTGCACGCCAGCTATCTGCACACGCACTGGGCCGCGCGGCCGGACGTCGCGCGCCGCTTCGTCGACAGATGTACGCCGTGACCGCGCGCCGCCGCTCACTCGGCGACACCCACCACCAGCCAGATGAACGCCGCGCCCGCCACCGTGCACAGCAGCGTCGAGCGGGCCGGGTGGTCGTGGTGCGCCTCGGGCAGGATCTCGGCCGCCGCGAGGTAGAGCAGCGCGCCGCCGAAGAAGCCGAGATAGCCGCCGAGCGGTTCTTCCGGGATGGTGAGCAGCAGCGTCGAGGCGGCGCCGGCCACCGGGGCCAGCGCGTCCGCGAACAGCATCGCGAGGGCCTTGCGGCGGGCGTTCCCGTACAGACTGGTGATCGTGTACGTGTTGAAGCCGTCCGCGAAGTCGTGGGCGATGACGGCGAGCGCCACGGCCGCCCCCATGCCGCCGCCCACCTGGAAGGCGGCGCCGATCGCGACGCCGTCCATGACGCTGTGGCCGACCATCGCGGCGGCCGCCGTGAGCCCCACCTGGGGGACCCGGCCGTGCGCGTGCTCGCCCGCGCCGTGCGCGGCCTGACGGCCCGCGAGGAGGCGTTCCACGAGGTGGGCGACGAGGAAGCCGGCCACGAACAGCAGCAGCGCCGCCGGTACGCCGAACACCGGCCGCCCGGCCGCGTCCAGCGCCTCCGGCAGCAGGTCCAGGCCGACGACGCCGAGCATCAGGCCGCCCGCGAGCCCGAGGACGAGATGGCGCCGGTCGGTGACCCGCTGGGCCGTCCAGCCGCCCACCAGGGTCATGAGGAAGGCGCCGAGCGCCACGAACACCGCCATGGCCCCTTGCTAGCGGATCACCGCCCTCCCGCGCGCATCCCGCACCCCGTGTCCCCCCTCCTCGTATGAAAGGACCCCTCCATGGCTGACGTCCAGGTACTGGTCGTGGGCGTCGGCGCCTGCGAGGGCGCCTCCCTCGACGAGGTGCTCGGGCTCGTGCGGGACGCGGTCGCCGAGGCCGGCTTCGACGAGGGGGCGGTCGCCGAGCTGGCGACCGTCGACGTGAAGGCGCGGGAGCCGGGCATCGTCGGGGCGGCGGCCCGGCTCGGGGTGCCGCTCATGGCGTACTCGGCGCGGGAGCTGGCGGACGTGCGGGTGCCGAACCCCACCGACCGGTCCCGCGCGGCCGTCGGGACGCCGTCCGTCGCGGAGGCGGCGGCGCTGCGCGGCGGCGGTGAACTGCTCGTGCCCAAGCGGAAGTCGGCGCCGGCCGGGCGCCCGGCGATGGCCACGTGCGCGGTCGCGCGCCGCGTCGACGGCTCCGAGCGGTCCGGCCTCGGCCACGACCTGCGCCACCACGGGGACGCGGAGGTGCGGGACGACGGCGCGGACCTCACCGACCTCGCGGTGAACGTACGGGCCGACACTCCCCCGGTGTGGCTCAAGGACGTCATCGCCGCTTCCCTGGACGGCCTCGCGGCCTACCCGGACGGCCGGCGGGCGCGGGAGGCGGTGGCGGCACGGCACGGGGTGCCGCCCGACCGGGTGCTGCTCACCTCGGGGGCGGCGGAGGCGTTCGTCCTGCTCGCCCGCGCCCTGAAGGTGCGGCGGCCCGTCGTCGTGCATCCGCAGTTCACCGAGCCCGAGGCGGCCTTGCGGGACGCCGGGCACGAGGTGGGGCGGGTGCTGCTGCGGGAGGCGGACGGCTTCCGGCTCACCGGGTCGACGGCGATCCCCGAAGAGGCCGACCTCGTCGTCATCGGCAACCCCACGAACCCGACGTCCGTGCTCCACCCGGCGGCCTCGGTCGCCGCGCTGGCGCGGCCCGGGCGGATCCTGGTCGTGGACGAGGCGTTCATGGACGCCGTGCCGGGCGAGCGGGAGGCGCTGGCCGGCCGGACGGACGTGCCCGGCCTCGTGGTGCTGCGCAGCCTCACCAAGACGTGGGGCCTCGCCGGGCTGCGCATCGGTTACGTCCTCGCCGCCCCCGACGTGATCTCCGCGCTGGAGCAGGCGCAGCCGCTGTGGCCCGTGTCCACGCCGGCGCTGGTGGCCGCCGGGGCCTGCGTGGGGCCGCGGGCGCTGGCGGAGGCCGGTCACGCGGCGTACCGCGTCGCCGCGGACCGGGCCCATCTCCTCGCCGGGCTCGCGGAGTTGGCCTCCTTCGGGGTGCGGGCGGTGGGGCCCGCGGAGGGGCCCTTCGTCCTGGTGCGGGTGCCCGGGGCCGCGGGGGTGCGGGAGCGGTTGCGGGGGCGGGGGTTCGCGGTGCGGCGGGGCGACACGTTTCCTGGCCTGGGGCCTGAGTGGTTGCGGGTCGCGGTCCGGGATCGGGGGACCTCGGACCGCTTCCTCGCCGTGTTGCGGGAGGTGCTTTTCCCCTAGGCCGGGTCGCCGGTGGCTCGTGCCGCCGCTGCGCGGCGGGTGTTTCCCGCCCACCCGCCCGTTTACCCCGCATGGGGTCGTTGGCGTAGGGGCCTGGCTGTGCCGCCGCTGCGCGGCGGGTGTTTCCCGCCCACCCGCCCGTTTACCCCGCATG
>NZ_JBEXWC010000037.1:0-48261 GCF_040629635.1 Streptomyces sp. NPDC005898
CGGCCCCACCCCCTGGCGCCGCGCTCCCGCCCCCGGGGGCCGCTCACCGCCGGGGGGGGGGCCTTAGCCCCCCCGGGGGCGGGGGCCACTGCTGAGCAGTGGCCCCGGCCCTCGTGTTTCGTGCTGTGCGGTGGTGCGCCGCGTCCGTCGTCAGGCGGACTTGCGGCTGTCCCGCGGATGCACCGCGATGTTCATGGCGCCGGACCGAAGGACCGCCAGGCGCTCCTCCAGGACCTCTTCGAGTTCCTCTCGAGTACGGCGCTCCATGAGCATGTCCCAGTGCGTACGCGCCGGCTTGCCCTTCTTCTCCTCAGGTCCGTCGCCGTCTACCAGGAGTGCCTGGGCCCCGCAGACCTTGCACTCCCACTCCGGCGGGATCTCCGCCTCGACCGAGAACGGCATCTCGAAACGATGTCCGTTCTGGCATGCGTACTCCACGGCCTGGCGCGGAGCCAGGTCGATGCCGCGGTCGGTCTCGTAGCTTGTCACCACGAGACGCGTGCCGCGAAGAGCTCGCTCACTCATGAATCGTGCCTCCCGGGCTTGTCGCCCACAGGACAGGTGTCGCTGTCGTCGTCATCCGGTCAACGTCCGGTCGGCGGTAAAGATTCCCGTTCAGGGTCATGCGTCGCCGTCGTATGCCGCCCCTTGTTGTACCCACCAGCGCCCGGTTTGTCACATCTGGCAGCAGATGTCACCCAGCGTTTCTGACGCTCCAGATCGCAGTAACGGTCCGCCTGGCAGGCCAAACGCGTACACTACCGCCCTTTGCCCTCAGTTGCTAAATCTTCTCGGTACGAGGTTCCCCCGCGTCGCGCGCGAAGCGGCGGTCGACCACCCGGATCCCGGCGGGGGCAAGGGCGCGGGCGGGGCCGAAGTGGCGCAGGAAGAACTGGGCGAGCGGGCCGATGGCGAGCGCGTACAGGACGGTGCCCGGGCCGACCGTGCCGCCGAACGCGAAGCCGGTGGCCACGACCGTCACCTCGATGAGCGTGCGCATCAGGCGGACCGAGCGGCCCGTGCGCCGGTGCAGGCCCGTCATCAGGCCGTCACGCGGTCCGGGGCCGAACGCGGCGGTGATGTACAGGCCGGTCGCCACACCGTTGAGGACGACACCGGTCAGCAGCAGGGGGACGCGGACGGCCAGGGTCTGCGCCTGCGGCAGCAGCGCCAGCGTGGCGTCCATCGAGAGACCGCAGACGAAGACGTTCGAGATCGTGCCGAGACCCGGCCGCTGGCGCAGCGGGATCCACAGCAGCAGCACCGCCGCGCCCACGGCGATGGAGACCACGCCGATCGACCGGCCCGTCAGCTCGGACAGGCCCTCGTTGAGCACGTTCCACGGCTCGGGACCGAGCCCCGCGGCCACCATCAGCGCGGAGCTGGCGCCATACAGCGTCAGACCGACGTACAACCGCGCCAACCGACGCACGAGCTGTGGCTTCATCCCGGACAAGTGGTGCTCCCCGCTGGTGACAGTGGCATGACGCATGACACCCTGTGGCTTGGAAGTAGACCGCGACCATGGCCAATCCGGGGAAGGTGGACTGGGAATCATGGCTCAGTGGACTTCGGCGATGGGCTCGACCCAGCTGGCCCGGCTCCTCGCCTCCCAGCAGGCACGCCCGAGCGGCACGGGCACCCGCCGCCCGCCCGCCTACCGCGCCCTGGCCGACGGCATCCGGCTGCTCGTGCTCGAAGGCCGCGTCCCGGTCGCCGCGCGCCTGCCCGCCGAACGCGAACTCGCGGTGGCGCTCGCCGTCAGCCGCACCACCGTGGCCGCCGCCTACGAGGCGCTGCGCACCGAGGGCTTCCTGGAGTCCCGCAGGGGCGCCGGCAGCTGGACCGCCGTCCCCGCCGGGAACCCGCTGCCCGCGCGCGGGCTCGAACCGCTGCCGCCCGAGGCGCTCGGCTCCATGATCGACCTGGGCTGCGCCGCGCTGCCCGCGCCCGAGCCCTGGCTCACCCGCTCCGTGCAGGGCGCCCTCGAAGCGCTGCCGCCGTACGCCCACACCCACGGCGACTACCCCGCGGGGCTGCCCGCCCTGCGCGAGATGCTCGCCGAGCGCTACACCGCGCGCGGCATCCCGACCATGCCCGAGCAGATCATGGTCACCACCGGCGCGATGGGCGCCATCGACGCGATCTGCCACCTCTTCGCGGGGCGCGGCGAGCGCATCGCCGTCGAGTCCCCCTCCTACGCCAACATCCTCCAGCTGATGCGCGAGGCGGGCGCCCGCCTCGTCCCCGTCGCCATGGCCGAGGGCCTCCAGGGCTGGGACATGGACCGCTGGCGGCAGGTGCTGCGGGACGCCGCTCCCCGGCTGGCGTACGTCGTCGCGGACTTCCACAACCCCACGGGCGCGCTCGCGAGCGAGGACCAGCGCCGGCAACTGGTCGAGGCCGCCCGCTCGGCGGGCACGGTCCTCGTCGTCGACGAGACGATGAGCGAGCTGGGACTCGACCCGGACCTCGACATGCCGCGGCCCGTCTGCGGCTTCGACCCCGCCGGCTCCACCGTCATCACCGTCGGCTCGGCGAGCAAGGCGTTCTGGGCGGGCATGCGCATCGGCTGGGTGCGCGCCGCTCCCGACGTGATCCGCAGCCTCGTCGCGGCACGCGCGTACGCCGATCTGGGCACCCCCGTCCTGGAGCAGCTCGCCGTGAACTGGCTCCTGAACACCGAGGGCTGGCAGGCCGCCGTGGACCTGCGCAGGCAGCAGGCCAGGGAGAACCGCGACGCGCTGGTCACCGCCGTGCGCCGCGAGCTGCCCGGCTGGGAGTTCGAGGTGCCGCGCGGCGGCCTCACGCTGTGGGTGCGCACCGGCGGCCTGTCGGGCTCGCGGCTCGCCGAGGTGGGCGAGCGCGTGGGGGTCAGGGTTCCGTCCGGGCCGCGGTTCGGTGTCGACGGGGCCTTCGAGGGGTACGTGCGGCTGCCGTTCACCGTGGGCGGCGCGGTGGCCGACGAGGCGGCGGCGCGCCTGGCCGCCGCGGCCCGCCTCGTGGAGACGGGCGCCGGCACGGGCGCGGAGGTCGCGCATCCCTTCGTGGCCTGAGGACGCCCCCCGCCGCGACGCCCCGCTGGTTCGGCTCTGCCCTGGGCTGGGCTCCCGCCGGTGTCAGCTCCCGCCGGTGTCAGCTCCCGCCGGTCTCGGCTCCCGCCGGCGCCAACTCCTGCCGGTCTCGGCTTCCGCCGGGCTGGGCTTCCGCCGGTGTCGGCTTACGCCGGGCGGGCTCCCGCCGGCGCCAGCTTCCGCCGGGCTGGGTTCCCGCCGGTGTCGGCTCCTGCCGGGCTGGGTTCCCGCCGGTGTCGGCTTCCGCCGGGCTCGGCTCCCGCGGGTGTCGGCTTCCGCCGGGCTGGGCTCCCGCCGGGCTCGGCTCCCGCCGGTGTCGGCTTCCGCCGGGCTGGGTTCCCTCCGGCGCCAGCTCCTGCCGGTCTCGGCTTCCGTCAGGCTCGGTTCCCGCCGGTGTCAGCTTCTGCCGGGCTTGGCTTCCGCCGGGCTCGGCTCCCGCCGGTACCAGCCCCCGCCGGGCTCGGCTCCCGCCCGCCTCAGCTCTCCGCGGCGACCGGGGCCGGCTCGGTGACCTCCTGGAGTTCTTCGGCCCGCTGTTCTGCGATCTGCTCCGTGATCTGTTCCGTGGGGCCCGTCTGCGGGGCGGTGCTCCGTTCCGGCAGCAGGTCCAGGACCGCGCGTCGGTGCGCCTCGCTCGTCGCGTCGTCGTACGGGTCGGGCGTCGCGGGAACCTGGAGGCGGTGCACCGGACCGGTGCCGAGCCGGGCGTAGCCACGCCCGGGCGGGACCTCGGACGTGGGCGTCGTGTGGGGCGGCGCCCCGAGGACCTCCTCCAGCCGGCGGGCACCGGCGGGCCCGAGCACCACGCGCGCGCGGGTGTGCTGGCGCACGGCGTCGCTGAGGGCGTCCAGGCAGTCCAGCTGGTCCGCCACGGCCACCGTCACGTTCGCCGCCCTGCCGTGCCGCAGCGGGACCTGGAGCAGCGACTGGGGATCGTCGCGCCCGTCGGCGGCCGCGAGGTGGCCGAGGGCGCTCGGCCGGTCCAGGAGGATCCACAGGGGGCGCTTGATGTCCTCGGGCGCCGAGTGGCCCGCCTGCCGGGCGCGGTTGGCGGCGATGAGCCTGCGCTCGGTCTCATGGGCCGCCCATTCGAGGCTCGCGAGCGCTCCGGCGACCCCGCATTCGATGGCGAGGACGCCCTCGCGGCCCGTCAGGCAGGCGTAGTCGCCGGTGCCGGTGCCCTCGACGACGAGGACATCGCCGTACTGCAGCGCCTGGAGGGCGATCGAGCGCAGCAGTGTGGTGGTGCCGCTGCCGGGCTGGCCGGCGATCAGCAGATGGGGCTCGGTGGAGCGGACGCCGGTGCGCCAGACGACGGGGGGCACGTCGCGGCACTGCTCGCCGTCCGTGACCGGCAGGGTGCGCCGCACGTCCGTCTCGTCGGTGAAGCCGAGGACGGTCTCCCCGGGGGCGGTGACGAAGCGCTGGGCCGCGATGTCGGTGGGGAGCGGGGGGAGCACGCTGACCGTCAGTTCGTTGCCCTCCTCATCCCACGCGAAGTGGTATTCGCGTCCGCGGCCCGACTTGGCGTGCAGCAGTTGTTCGATCCGCGCGCGGGACTCGGCCTCGCCGTCCGTGAAGTACGCGGGGTAGTGCACGACGAGCCGGGAGATCCGTCCCGTGTCGTCGAACGTGTAGGAGGGGAAGGCCTTGTCCCACGCGCCGCCGTGCGCGAAGAGCGGGTCGGGGTCCTCCGGGACGGAGAAGTAGGGGACGAGCGCTTCGTAGAGCGACTGCAGCCGCTGTGCCTGTGCCTCGTCCGGGCCGTCCGGCGCGGGCGGGTTGCGCTCCCGGCCGGTCCACGCGCAGGCCCCCATCAGACAGATCCCGGCGAGCAGGGGCCCGTAGGGGACGAGGGCCACCACCAGAATCACGGAGGCCACCAGGAACAGCAGCGGTCCGCGCTTGTCCTTCGGGGTCTCGGCCCACCTGCGCCGCCCGGCGGCAGCCAGCCGGCGCAGTCCACGAGCGATCGTGATCAGCGGGTGGAGAACGTCGGTGGCGCTGTCGGCGGCCGACCGTGCCAGCTCCCGGCTGCGCGCCAGGGACGCGGTGCCGTTGCTCAGGATGCGGGGGAGTGGGGGCCTGGCCACGTCAGTCTCCTGGAGGTGCGTGCGAAGGAAGGGAGCCTCAGAACTTGATGCCGCCGAGGAGGCTCGCGAGGCTCGCGCTGCCGGCCTTGATGCTCGGGGCGATGGCGGTGCCCGCCAGGAAGAAGCCGAAGAGGGCGCAGACCAGGGCGTGGGAGGCCTTGAGGCCGTCCTTGCGGAAGAAGAGGAAGACGATGATTCCGAGCAGTACGACGCCCGAGATGGAAAGGACCATGACGGTTCTCCTGATGTGGTGGGGACAGTCACCATGAGTTCTTCCAGGTTCACAGCATGTATCCATACGACAAAAGGTGCAAAAGAGTGAAATTCCCGGAATTTCCCTCGAATGGCAGAGCCCTTTCGGAGCTGTCGAAGAGCGGGCCGGCGGGTCTCGCGTGCGTGCCGTGATCTCTGCCTCGGCCGGGCCGCGTCATGTGCCCGCCCGGGCAGTACCCTGTCGATTCACTCGTACGGCTGCACCCGCAGCGCATCCCGGAAAGGCGGACACCCCATGAGCGAAGCCCCCGACCCCGAGGTCGTGGAGCTGGCGACCAAGATCTTCGATCTGGCCCGGCAGGGGGACACCGCGGCGCTCACGGCCTACGTGGACGCGGGTGTCCCGGCCAACCTCACCAACGACAGCGGAGACTCCCTGGTGATGCTGGCGGCCTACCACGGGCACGCCGACGCGGTCCGGGCCCTCCTGGAGCGCGGCGGCGACGCCAACCGCGCCAACGACCGGGGGCAGACGCCGCTCGCCGGAGCCGTCTTCAAGGGCGAGCAGGCGGTGATCCGCGCCCTCCTGGACGGCGGGGCCGACCCGGCCGCGGGGACGCCGTCGGCGCTGGACACCGCACGGATGTTCCAGAAGACGGAGCTGCTGGAACTGTTCGGGGCGCTCTGAACGGGTAACCGGGCAGCAGTGACGGGGGCGCTGGAAATGTGGTCGCGGCGGACATGACCGCCGGGTCATCATGACGACGTGATTCACGGACGCGACGGTGGGGCAAAAGGCGCCGAACCGCGTGGTCCGTGAGCGGCCCGCCCCCGGACCTCGGTCCGGGAACCCTTAAGGGCCACCGACGAGAGGCAGAGGAAGATGGTCTTCGACAAGCAAGAGACGGCGGGCGGCCCGACGTGTTGGCGTGCGGCCAGGTAATGCGTGATTCCCGGTTGCGTCGACGCTTGATGTGAGGCTGTTTCCCATGTTCGATCCGGTCATAGCGCCCAGCGGTACGCTGCTCGGCCTGCTGCAGCGGGGCCGCGGCGACGGCACGCTGCACGCGCTCACGGCACCCCGCTCCGAGGCGCTCGCCGCCCTCGACCACTGCGTGCTCAACGATCCACGCCACGACTGGCAGGTGGAGAACCGCTCGCTGTACTACGCCCGGCTCTACCTCGACCTGCACGGCGGGCTCGGCGAGATCGAGCGGCACCTCTTCGACGCCGAGGACGCCCTGGACCCGGACGACTCGCGGACCGGGCTCGCCCTCGCCGTCCTCGGGCACCTCGCCTCGTACGGCAGGCCCGACGCCCTCGCGCTCCTAAGGCGGTACGCCGCCCACGGCGTGAACTGGGCCTGGGCCCTGGACGAGCTGGCCCTGCGTGACGACGACGCGGGCCTGCGCGCCCTCGCCGCCCCCGTGCTCGCCAGGTTCCCCGCCGACGCGCAGGGCGAGGCCGACCTGGCCGCCGCCGTCCGCGACGCCTACGAACCACGGCCCTGGCGGCTGTGGGAGGAGGACCCCCGCCCCGAGATCGGCGCCCGCGTGCGGGCCGCGCGGGAACAGGGCTCCTTCGACCGCTGGCAGCGCCAGATGCGGCCCGCCGGACCGCGCCCCGGATGGAGCGTCCAGGCCGTCTTCGACTGGGCCCAGGAGGGCCTGGAGCGCGGTGCCGTGCTGCATGTGCCCGCCGCCCGCTGCCTGAGCGCCGTCGCGGGACCCGAGGACCGCCCGGCGATCCTGAAGGCCGCCCGCGCCGGCTCCGACGGCGCACGCGGCGCCGCCCTGCGCTATCTCGCCGACGCCCACGACCCCGAGGTCTTCGACCTCATCGAGGGGGCCGTGGAGAGTCACTCCCCGGCCGTCGTGGAGGCCGCGACCGAGGCCTTCGAGCGGATGCGCGGCGTCGCCGCCGTCGAACGGGCCCGGCGCTGGGCCTACCGCCCCGACGCCCTGGGCGCCGCCGCCGGCCGCGTCCTCGCCTGCCGCGGTGGCGCGCAGGACAGCGAGCTCGTCCTCGCCGCGCTGCGCGAGGCGGTCCGCGGCGAGGGGCCCGACGCGCCCACGCTGTGGACGCTCGTCGACGGCGCGGGACGCCTCGGCATCGCCTGCGCGGCCCCCGTGCTGCGCCACGTCTACCGCGAGACCGCCTCGTCCCAGCTGCGCGGCCGCGCCGCCCGCGCGCTCGCCGCCACCGACCCCACCTTCGCCTCCGGCTTCGCCGTCGAGTGCCTGTGGGACTGCGAGGAGACCACCCGCGGGGTCGCCGCACGGCACGCCGAGACCGGTGACGCCCGGGTCGTCAACCGGCTCCGCAGGCTCGCCGCGGACCCCGCCGAGGAGGACGAGGTACAGACCGCGGTACGCAGCAGGATCGGCCCCGACGCCGACGCGCCCGCCGTGTAGCGCCCGCCGCGCCGCGCCGTGCGGCCGGGCCGGTCACCGCCGGCCCGTGCCCAGGAAGCGCACCGGCGTGCCGGGCGCCGCCTGGGCGGCCGCCGCCAGGTCGGCCTCCCGGACGACCGCCACCACCGGATAGCCCCCGGTGGTCGGATGGTCGGCGAGGAAGACGACGGGCCCGCCGTCCGGCGGCACTTGTACGGAGCCGAGCACCATGCCCTCACTGGGCAGTTCGCCGTGGACCGCGCGCTCCAGCGGCGGACCCTCGGTGCGCAGTCCGATGCGGTTGCTCGCCGAGGACACCCGGTACGCGCGCGTGGTGAGCGTCTCGAGCGCCGCCCGCGTGAACCAGTCGGCGCGCGGGCCGAGCGTCACCCGCAGCACCAGCACCCGGGGTGGGGCGGGCTGTGGGACGCTGTCCACGCGCGCGTGCGGCCCGGCCGGGGCGCCGAGCGGCAGCACCGCCCGGTCCGCGAGCGGGGGCGGACCGAGCCCGGAGAGCAGGTCCGACGAGCGGCTGCCGAGCACCGCCTCGACGGCCACACCGCCGTCGAAGGCGACGTAGGACCGCACTCCTTGGACGGCACCACCGACGTCCAGGACCGCCCCCGCCGGCACCCGTACGGGCGCTCCCCAGGCGGCGGGCCGGCCGTCTACGGTCACGGGGCAGGGCGCGCCGCCGACGGCCACCGTCACGGGGCGGCGGGGGCGCACCGCGCAGCCGTTCAAGGTGGTCTCCAGGACGGCGGCGTCCGCAGCATTGCCCACCAGGCGGTTGACCAGGCGGGCGGCGGGGAGGTCCAGGGCGCCGGAGCGCGGGACCCCGAGGTGCGCGTACCCGGGGCGCCCCAGGTCCTGCACGGTGGTCAGCGCGCCGGCCCGCACGACGGCGAAGGCCCGGTCCGTCATCGCCGCTCCCGGGTGGCGTCCGGCGCGTCCGAGGGCGGGCCTTGCGGTACGAAGCGGACGCGCACGCCGGGAGAGAGCAGCGCGGCGGGCACGCGTGTGTGGTCCCACAGCACGGCGTCCGTCGTGCCGATCAGCTGCCAGCCGCCGGGCGACGCGCGGGGATACACCCCCGTGTACGGCCCGGCGAGGGCGACGCTGCCCGGGGGGACCGAGGTGCGGGGCGTGGCCCGGCGCGGCACCTCGTAGCGCTCGGGCAGCCCGGTCAGATACCCGAACCCCGGCGCGAACCCGCAGAAGGCGACACGGAAACGCGCCGCCGAGTGGATCCGGGCCACCTCGGGGACGCCCACGCCCCAGTGCGCGGCGACGTCCGCGAGGTCCGGGCCGTCGTACCTGACCGGGATCTCCACCACGGCCCCCGCGCGCGCGGGCAGCGGCGGAATGCCCCACCCGGGCAGTTCGGCGCGGACCCGGGCGGGCTCGTCCAGTCCGTCCAGGAGCACCGTGCGGGCCGCCGGGACGATCTCGCCCACCCGCAGGGAGCCGGCCGCGCGGCGGCGCAGCAGTTCCGCGTGGAGGGCCTGGGCCTCGGCGCCGTCGGCGAGTTCCACGAGCAGGGCCCGCTCGCCCACCGGCAGGACCCTCACGCGAAGGCCTCCACGCGCACGCCCGCCGACTCCAGGCGGGCCCGGACCCGGCGGGCCAGGTCCACCGCGCCCGGCGTGTCGCCGTGCAGACACAGCGACCGCGCGCGCACCGCGATCTCACGGCCCGTGCGCGAGGTGACCCTCCCGGAGCGTGCCATGTCCAGGGACCGTTCGACCACGGCGTCCGCCTCCGTGATGACCGCGCCCTCGCCGCTCCTCGGTACGAGCGTGCCCTCCTCGGTGTAGGCGCGGTCCGCGAACGCCTCGGTGACGGCCGGGAGCCCGGCCCGCCGCGCCGACTCCAGGAAGCGGGACCCGGGCAGCCCGAGGACCGGCAGCGAGCCGCCGGCGAGCAGCACGCCCTCGACGACCGCGCGGGCCTGCTCCTCGTCGTGGACGACACGGTTGTAGAGCGCGCCGTGCGGCTTCACGTACGACACGCGCGTGCCGGCCGCCCGGGCGAAGACCTCCAGGGCGCCGACCTGGTACGCCACTTCGGCCGCCAGCTCCTCCGCCGGCACGTCCATGGCGCGCCGCCCGAAGCCCGCCAGGTCGCGGTAGGAGACCTGCGCGCCGATCCGGACCCCGCGCTCAGCGGCCCGGTCGCACACCCTGCGCATGGTCACGGGGTCCCCGGCGTGGAAGCCGCAGGCCACATTGGCGCTGGTGACGACGGACAGCAGTTCCTCGTCGTCCGTCAGGTGCCAGCGGCCGAAGCCCTCGCCGAGGTCGGCGTTCAGATCGATGGAGGTGGTGCTCATCCGCGCGGGTCTCCTGGGTTCTCGGCGGCCGGTGGGGTTCTCGCCGGTCGGGCGGTTGTCGACGGTCGGGCGGGTTCTCGGCACCCGGGTACGGCGGTGCCGCGGGCCTCGGCTCTCAGGTCACGCGGTACTGCTCGTCCCGGGCGTCCGTGATGAACATCCTGCCCGGCGCGTGGGTGATCGCGAAGGGAGGCCTGGACGCCATCACGGCGGCCTGCGGTGTCACCCCGCACGCCCAGAACACCGGGATGTCGTCCGGCCCGGCCGCCACCGGGTCACCGAAGTCGGGCCGGGTGAGGTCCTCGATGCCGAGCCCCGCCGGGTCGCCGCAGTGCACCGGGCTGCCGTGCACCGCGGGCATCAGGGCGCTCTCCCTGATGGCGGCGGCGAGAGCGCCGGGCGGGACCGGGCGCATCGACACCACCATGGGGCCGCGCAGGCGCCCCGCCGGGCGGCAGGGGCGCGCGGTCACGTACATCGGGACGTTGCGGCCCTGCTCGACGTGGCGCAGCGGCACCCCGGCGTCGGCCAGCGCCCACTCGAAGGTGAAGCTGCACCCGATGAGGAACGACACCAGGTCGCCGCGCCAGCGGCCGACGACGTCCGTGGGCTCGTCGGTCAGCTCACCGTGCTCCCACACGCGGTAGCGGGGCAGATCCGTGCGCAGATCGGCCCCCGGGGCGAGCGGCGTGCTCCAGGAGCCCGCGTCCGTGGCGTCGAGCACCGGGCAGGGCTTGGGGTTGCGCTGGCAGAACAGCAGCATGTCGTACGCCCAGTCGGCGGGGACGGAGACGAGGTTGGCCTGGGTGAACCCCCGCGCCCGGCCCGCGGTGGGGCCGCTCTCGCCGGCACGGAAGGCGGCGCGCGCCATCGCGGCGCCGGTCTTTTCGGCGGTCACAGGAGTTCCCTCCCCCGCGTCTCCGGGAGGCCGAAGAGGGCGATGACGGCGAGGCCGTAACCGAGTGCCCCGAAGATCAGCGCGCCGCCGACGCCCCAGCTGTCGGCGAGGAAGCCGACCATGGTGGGGAACACGGCGCCGACCGCGCGGCCGGTGTTGTACGTGAAGCCCTGGCCCGTGCCGCGCACGGCGGCCGGATACAGCTCGCTGAGGAAGGAGCCGAAGCCGCTGAAGATCGCGGACATGCAGAAGCCGAGCGGGAAACCGAGCACAAGGAGAAGGCCGTTGGCCCCGTCCGGGATGTTCGTGTAGGCGAGGATGCTGGCCGCGGAGAGGAAGGCGAAGAGCGTGATGTTCCGTTTGCGGCCGAGCCTGTCGGTGAGATAGCCGCCGGTCAGATAGCCGAGGAAGGCACCGGAGATCAGGAAGGTGAGATAGCCCCCGGTGCCGACGACGGTCAGGCCGCGCTCGGTCTTCAGATACGTGGGGACCCAGGTGGCCAGTGTGTAGTAACCGCCCTGCACTCCGGTGGACAGGAGCACCGCGAAGCACGTGACGCGCAGCAGCCCCGGCTTGAAGATGGCCGTGAAGGACCCCTTGTGGGCGCTGTCACGACGTTGGGCGGCCGCCTCCGGGGCATCGTGCACGTTGCGGCGCACGTAGATCACCAGGAGGGCGGGCAGGGCGCCGGTCCAGAACATCACGCGCCAGGCGAGGTCGTCGTCCAGGAACTGGAAGACCACGGTGTACACGATCGCGGCGAGCCCCCAGCCCACGGCCCAGGCACTCTGGATCGCGCCGAGGGTGCGGCCCCGGTTCTTGGCGGTGGCGTACTCGGCCACGAGGATCGCGCCGACCGCCCACTCACCGCCGAAGCCGAGGCCCTGAAGCGCACGGAAGACCAGCAGCGTCTCGTAGTCGGGCGCGAAACCGCAGGCGACGGTGAAGACCGCGTAGGTGACCACCGTGATCATCAGCGCCTTCACGCGCCCGATCCGGTCGGCGACCACACCGGCGACGGCGCCGCCCACGGCGGAGACGACGAGGGTGACGGTGGTGAAGAGCCCGGTCTGGCCGCTGTCCAGGCCGAAGTACGCGGCGAGCGCCACCATGCTCAGCGGCAGCGTGAAGTAGTCGTAGGAGTCCAGGGCGTAGCCCCCGAAGGCGCCGGCGAAGGCCCGGCGGCCGCGCGGGCCGAGCGCCCGCAGCCAGCCGAACGCCCCGCTGTCGTCGGGGAGTCCGCCCTGGTCGCCACGCACGCCGGCGGGTACGCCGTCGCTCGTCTTGGCCGGGGTGGCCTGGGGTGGTGGAGTCGTGCTCATGGGCACCTCGCAGGAGAAGGACGGGGAGGGTGCTGGAGCGGGGATCTGGTGCCACAAGGTAGAGGATCGTTGAACGATCCCTCAATACCTGTGTTGTTTCGTCCTCGCTTCTGCGATTGAATCCGGGCATGGCTGAGGGGATGGCTGGAGTGGGCGAACTGGCCGACGACCGTGCGCTCCTGGGGCGCACCAGTACGGCGGAGAGGGTCGCGGACATCCTCCGGAGCCGCATCGCCGAGGGGTACTTCCCGCCCGGCACGCGACTGTCCGAGGACAGCATCGGCGGGGCGCTCGGCGTGTCCCGCAACACCCTGCGCGAGGCGTTCCGCCTGCTCACGCACGAGCGGCTGCTGGTCCACCAGCTCAACCGCGGGGTCTTCGTGCGGGTCCTCACGGTCGAGGACGTCCGGGACATCTACCGCACGCGCCGCCTCGTGGAGTGCGCCGTGGTCCGTGGTCTCGGCGAGCCCCCCTTCGCGCTCGACGGGGTGGCCGGAGCCGTCGCCGACGGCGTGCGGGCCGCCGCCGAGAAGGACTGGAAAGGCGTCTCCACGGCCAACATCCACTTCCACCGGGAACTCGTCGCCCTCGCCGGCAGCGAGCGCACCGACGAGCTGATGCGCAGCGTCTTCGCCGAACTCCGCCTGGCCTTCCACGTGGTGGCCGATCCGCGCCGCCTCCACGAGCCCTACCTCGAACGCAACCAGCGCATCCTCGACACCTTGCGGGCGGGCCATGCGGCGCGGGCCGAACGCCTGCTCGCCGCCTACCTGGAGGACTCGCTCGCGGGCCTCGTCGAGGTGTACGGGCGCCGGGTGGCCGAGAGCGGCTGAAAGTCGCCGTACGCGGGCGGCTGAGGCGGACGTTCCGGTGCGGCGGCCCCGGCCGGGGAGCCGGTCGCTTCTGCGCCGTTTCGACCGTTGTCAGACCGAGGACCTAGTCTGTGCACCGTGACTTCGCCTGCCGTTACGGACACCGCTCCGCCCCAGCTCAGCGCGGGGCCGAGGCCCGCCACGGGCCCGGCCGCCGACGAGGGCCTGGCGCGCCGCCTGCGCGCCCTGGCCTGCACGGCTCCGCTGCACGACCTCGACGTGCGCAAGGCCAACCTCGCGGGCGAGTACTCGGTCTACGCGATGGCCGAGGTGGCCCTGTCCGCCATCGACCTCGTCACGCTCACCATGGACTTCGACACCGGCGCCGACCACGAGCAGATCGTCGCCAGGCTGTTCCCGCGCGTCGCCGCGCAGGCCCCCGAGCGCCCCGCCGCCGAGCACGAGCGCGTGGCCCGCTGGGTCCTGGAGAACCTGATCAACGTCGGCAGCGTGGACCGCGGCTTCCGCGCGGTGTACGGCACCTTCGCGCCCGACGGGACGTACGTCCGCAGGGACTACGACTTCAAGCTCCTCGAAGAGGTCCCCGGGTACGGCGGCAGCGTCTATCTGCGCACGACCGACGAGGCGGTCAACGTCCTGGTGGGCGCCCTCGACACGGACGTCACCAGCGCCCAGATCGCCGCCGAGGTGAAGCTGGAGGTCCTCATCAGCCGCGGCAGGCTCGCCGACGCCCAGCTCGCCGCCGAGCAGGCCCGCTACCGGACCGTGCAGTACTCGGAGACGCTCCGCAAGGCCCTCGACGCCACCCGGCGCAACGTCCGGGCGGTCGACTGGCTCCAGGCCGTCCCCGACATGATCGCCGAGGCGCTCGACCACGTGGCCGACCGCTACCGCCACGAGAACGCCATCCTGACCAACATCCGCAAGGCCCGCGACGAGTCCGAGGACCCCGAGCAGAAACGCCGCGCCGCCGAGCTCGTCGACATCGTCAAGGACTGCATCCGCCGCCACACCCAGCTGCAGTCCCGCCTCCTCGAAGCGGGCCCGCTCTTCCGCGCCGAGCAGGACCGGCAGGCCTTCGCGACGCCCACAGCGCGCGCGGGGCTCGACCTGTACGGGCAGCTCCTCGCGCCCATCCTGCCGCTCCCCGCCGAGCGGGCGATCCGCGTGACGGACGCCTTCTTCGCGCGCGGCACCGGCCTGCGCACCCCCGTGTCCGTACGGGTGGGCGACCTCGTCGACATACTGCTCACCCCGCCGACGGAGCGCGAGCACCTCGGCGCGGAGATGCCCGAGCCCGACCTCATCGCCACCCCGGACGACAGCCGCTTCAGCGAGGAGCAGCTGGCGAGCGCCATGGAGTTGCTGACGCTGCCCGCCGACGCGCCGCGCCGCCTCTCCGGTCTGCTCGCCGAAGCCCGCCTGCGCGACCCCGAACTGCCCTACCTGGTCGCCCTCCTCGCCGTCCACGCGGCCAGCCCGCCGGTGGGCACCGCCTACCGCCAGGGCGAGGAGAAGCTGCTCTTCGCCGTGGACGACGGCACCGAACTGGACGACGAGGAGTTCGGCGGCGCCGACCTCATCGTCGGCACGGCCCTCCTGGACGCCGCCGGCATGGCGGCCGACCGCAAGGAGGCGTCGTGAACTCCCGTACACGCAGGTGCCCCTCCCGCACCCCAGGGCACCCCCCTGGCCGCCTCATGCGTCACCCCGGCCCCCTCACGCCCCACCCGACCAAGGAGCACACGCCGTGACCGACCACCCCGCAGAGCACGCCGCGTGGGGCGAGCCGGACTCCGCCACGGCGCCCGCCGCCCCCGCGCCCGTCACCCCGGCCGACGCCGCCGACGCGGCCCGCCTCGTCTCCTTCGGCCTGCAGCCCAAGCTCCAGCCCGCCCGCGACCAGGAGTACGGCGAACTGCTCCGCCGCTACCGCGAGGACCCGCCCTTCGCGCGGCTCGCCGACGCCGTCGCGACCGGGCTCGGGCTGGTCGTCCTGGAGGTCTCCCCGCGCGCGGGCATGGCCGTGACCGCCGCCGAGGACTCCGTCTTCGCCGTCCGCATGGGCGACTACGCCCGCCGCGCGGCGACGGACTCCACCGACCGCTTCCTGCACGGCCTCGCACACCTCGCGGTCGCCGCCATGGCCTTCCCGCGCCCCGAGGACCTCGCCGACGACGGATACATCGGCCGGGTCACGGTCAACGGCGTCGACGCGTTCGTGCGCCAGGCCTGCCGCCGACTGGAGGAGCGCGCCGAGGAGCAGGGCGAGAACACCGACCCGGCCACCGACGCCCCCGGGCTGGAGGCCGCCTGGCGGATCTGGGCGCGGCGCAGCTCCACCGGGGCCACCAAGGACGCCCGCCGCCTCGCCGGTTCGACCACCGGCATCGTCGGCAAGGCCGTCGCCTTCCTCACCGACTCCGGCTTCCTCCAGCGCACGGGCGACGACTCCGGAGGGACGTACCGCACCACGGCCCGCTACCAGCTCCAGGTCCGCGACATGGCCGGCAGCGCGGCCATGGCCGAGCTCCTGGACCTCGGCGTCGTACCGGTCACGGACGGCTCGGCGACGCTGCTGCCCCCCGAGGACACCGACGACCTGGAGCTGGCCGCCGACGCGGGACTGCCCTTCCACTCCTGACCCCGCGGCCCCTCCCGACCCACGCGGCGCCGCCGCCCCCGCCCCGCACCTCCCCGCCGTTTCCCACGACTTACGACGAGAGTCCGCCGCCATGTACGAGCTGTCCCGGATCCGCCTCTACTCCATCGGTCCGGCCGGTGCGCGCTACGCCGACACCGTGCTCGACCTGCGCGGTGTCGGCGCCGTGGTGCCCGACCCCGCACCCACGCAGGCGGAGTTCTTCGAGGACGAGCCGACAGGGCCGCCGCGCCGCCCCGCCCCCGCGGGCGTGCTCTTCCTGGAGAACGGCGGCGGCAAGTCCGTCCTGCTCAAGCTGATCTTCTCGGTGATGCTGCCGGGCCACCGGAACACCCTCGGCGGCGCCAGCTCCGGCGTACTGCGCAAGTTCCTGCTCGCCGACGACTGCGGGCACGTCGCCCTGGAGTGGCAGCACACCCTCACCGGTGAGTGCGTGGTCGTGGGCAAGGTCAGCGAGTGGCGGGGACGCCAGGTCTCGAACGACCCGCGGAAGTTCGCCGAGGCCTGGTACTCCTTCCGGCCCGGCCCCGGCCTGAGCCTGGACTCGCTGCCGGTCGCCGAGTCCACCGCCGTACGGCCCTCCGTGGAGGGCGCCTCGGGCGCGCAGGGACGCCGGCGCACCATGAAGGGCTTCCGCGACGCGCTGACCGAGGCCACCAAGGCCTACCCCCACCTCGAAGTGCACTGGGAAGAGATCCACGACCGCTGGAACGAACACCTCGGCGACCTCGGTCTCGACCCCGAACTCTTCCGCTACCAGCGCGAGATGAACGCCGACGAGGGCGAGGCCGCGGGCCTCTTCGCCGTCAAGAAGGACTCCGACTTCACCGACCTGCTGCTGCGCGCCGTCACGGACACCCGTGACACCGACGGCCTCGCCGACCTCGTCCACGGCTTCGGCAACAAGCTGGGCCGACGGGCCGAACTGATGGCCGAGCGGGACTTCACCGCCGGCTCCGTCGACCTGCTCGGGCGCATCGTCGAGGCCGCCGGCACCCGGGCACGCGCACGTGACGTGCACGCGGCCGCCGAGCGCAGGACCCGCACCCTGGCCCGGCGCCTGTCCGCCCGCGCCGTCGAGGAGCGCGGGCGCGCCGCGACCCTGACCGAACAGGTCACCGCCGCCGCCCACACCGTCACCGAGGCCGAACAGGCCCGCGGCAAGAGCGCCCTCATCTCCGCCGAACTGGCCTACCGCCACGCGTCCTTGGCGCTCACCGTCGCCGAGAAGGCCGCCGCCGCCCAGCGCCGCGAACTCGCCGACGCCCGCACCCTGCACGCCGCCTGGCAGGCCGCCGAGGCCGTCCTGCGCCACCGCGCGGCGGCCGACCGCTCCGCGCGCGTGGCCGCCGCGATCCGCGAGGCCGAGCGGGACGCCGCGCCCGCCCTCGCCGCCCGCGCGAAGGCCGCCGCCGACCTCGTGCGCGCCCTGCACACCGCCGCCGAAGGCGCCGAGGACGTCGCGAACGAGGAGGAGGAGCGCTCCGCCGCCCTCCAGGAGACCGGCGAGAGCGCGCACCGCGACGCCACCGCCGCCGCCACCGAGGCCCAGCGGGCCCGCAGCGAGGCCGGCCACCTGCGCCAGCGCCTCACGGAGGTCGAGCAGGAGACCGCCGAGGCCGTGCGCGCGGGCTGGCTCGACGACACCGCGCCCGACGCCGACCCCGCGCGGGCCGCCCTCGCCGCGAGCGACGCGGAGAAGACGACCGTCGCCGCCTGGGACACCGCCCGCGAGGCCGCCCGCCGAACCGCCGACCACGCCAAGGAGGCGGCCGCCGCCGAGGCCCGCGCCGAACTGACCGCCGCCCGCGCCTCGGACGCCGCGACCGCCGCCGAGGCCGCCCACGACGCGGAGCGCCGCGCCGCCGAGTCCATCGCCGGGGACGAACGGCTCGCCGAACTGCTGAGCCTGCCGACCGGCGTCAGCGCCGTCCCGCGCCCCCGCGGCGCCGAAACCGACAGCGCCCCCTCCCCGGCGCGCGGTGCCCTCTCCGTGGAGGAACTCGACCGCTCCGCCGACGAGCTGCGCGCCCTCCTCGAAGAAGGCGTCGCCTCCGCCGAACGGCAGCTCTTCGACCTGCGCACCGCCGCCGCCGATGACTCCCGCATCCTCGGCGCCCTCGGCGACGGCGGACTGCTGCCGCCCGGCCCCGACGTCCTCGCCACCGTCGAGTTCCTCGGCGAGCACGGCATCCCCGCACTGCCCGGCTGGCGCTATCTCGCCCAGGCCGTCGACCCCGCCGACCACGCGCGCGTGCTCGCCGCCCGCCCCGAGCTGGTCGACGGCGTGGTCATCACCGACCCGGACACCCACGCCCGCGCCCGCGAAGCCCTCGCGGACGCCGCCCTGCTGCCCCGCTCGGCCGTCGCCGTGGGCACCGCCGCCGCCCTCCTCGCCCCCACACCGGGCGAGCAGGCCACCGACAGCGGCGTCTTCCTCGTACCGCCGAACCCGGCCATGCACGACGAGCACGCCGCCGACGAGGAGCGGCAGGCGCTGCGCGCGCGGGCCGCCCGGCGGGACGAGGAGATCCGCTCCCTCGCCGCCCGGCTCGCCAAGGACCGCGAGCTGGCCGCCCGGCTCACCTCCTGGCGCGCAGGCTGCCCCGGCGGCCGCCTCGCCGAACTCGCCACCGCCGCCCAGGATGCCCGCGCCTTCGCCGAGGAGGCCGAGGCCGAGCTGGCCGAGGCCCGCACCGCCCGCGCCGAGGCCGACGAGGCCGCGAGCGAGGCGGCACGCGTGCGGGACGAACGCCAAGAGGCCGCCCAGCGCGCCCGCCGCGCCGCCGACGCCCTCGCGGGCCTCGCCTTCCGGCTCCGCGAGCGGGCCGGCTGGCAGGCCAAGCTGCGCGAACTGGCCGACGACGCCGCCGAGTCCGAGGCCCGCGCCCAGACCTGCCTGGACCGCGCCCGCGCCGCCGACGAGGACCGCCGCGCCGCCCAGCGCGCCGCCGACGACGCCCGCCGCACCGCCCGCGCCCTGCGCGCCGAACGCGCCGAGATCGCCGGCGCCCCCGAGGACATCCCCGAGGACACCGACGCCCCCAAGACGTCGCTGCCCGCCCTCCGCGAGGCCTACCGCGCGGCATCGCAGCTCTACGAGAAGGTGGGCGTCGGCGCCGACCTGCGCGCCGAACAGGCCCGCGCCGAGAGCGACGAGAGCGCCGCCCTCGCCGAGCTGGACCGGCTCAGCAACAAGGTGCGCACCCGCGCCGCCCTGCTCCTCGAAGGCACCGACGGCTCCGACGGCCCCTCCCGGCAGGCCGCCGCCGCCCGCGCCGAGGCCCAGGTCCAGCTCATCGAGGCCCGCGCCGCCACCGCCAGCGAGCAGCTCGGCCGGCTGCGCGGCGAGGCCGAGCGGCACGCCCCCGAGGACGGCGAGGCCCACACCGAGCTGCCCGAAGAGCTGGTCCCCGCCGACGCCGAACAGGCCCAGGCACTGCTGCGCACCGCCACCGGCGAACTGGCCGCGCACACCGAGGCGCTGGGCCGCGCCAAGGAGTCCCACGCCGCGCTGCTCCAGGCGCACCGCGCCACGGAGGACGCTGCGGGCGGCTTCGACGAGACGGCCGCCCTCCTGCGCGACCTCCTGCGCGAGCACCAGGAAGACCCCGAAGAGGAGCCCGACCCCTACTCCGGCACCCTGGAGGAGGCCCGCCAGGCCGCCGCCGAGGCCCGCCGTTCTTTGCGCGGCTGCGCCGCCGACCTGTCCGCCGCCGACACCGCCGTCCGCGAGGCCGGCGACATCCTCGTCCGGCACGCCAACTCCACCCGCTACGAGCAGGTCCGCACGCCCGCCCGCCAGCAGATCCGCGAGCTGCCCGCCTCCGCGCTGCCGGAGCACGCCAAGAAGTGGGCCGACGCCTTCGCGCCCCGGCTGCGGGTGCTGACCGACGAGCTGGCGCAGCTGGAGCGCAACCGCGACAGCATCGTGGACCGCCTGCGCGGTCTCGTGGAGTCGGCCCTCGCGACGCTCAGGTCCGCCCAGCGCCTGTCCCGCCTGCCCGAGGGCCTCGGGGAGTGGTCGGGCCAGGAGTTCCTGCGGGTCCGCTTCGAGGAGCCCGACCAGGCCACCCTCGTGGAGCGCCTCGGCGAGGTCATCGACGAGGCCACCCGCGCGGCCGTGAAGAAGAACTCGGACCTGCGGCGCGACGGCATGTCCCTGCTGCTGCGCGGCGTCCAGGCCGCGCTGGAGCCGCGCGGCGTCGCCGTCGAGATCCTCAAGCCGGACGCCGTGCTGCGCGCCGAGCGCGTCCCGGTCGGACAGATGGGCGACGTCTTCTCCGGAGGGCAGCTGCTCACCGCCGCCATCGCCCTGTACTGCACGATGGCCGCCCTGCGCAGCAACGACCGGGGCCGGGACAAGCACCGGCACGCCGGCACGCTCTTCCTCGACAACCCCATCGGCCGCGCCAACGCGACGTACCTCTTGGAGCTCCAGCGGGCCGTCTCCGACGCGCTCGGTGTGCAGCTGCTCTACACGACCGGCCTGTTCGACACCACGGCGCTCGCGGAGTTCCCGCTGGTCATCCGGTTGCGCAACGACGCGGACCTGCGGGCGGGGCTGAAGTACATCAGCGTCGAGGAGCACCTGCGCCCCGGCCTGCCGCAGCGGGACCCCGATGACCCCGACGGCGAGACGGTGCACGGCGAGATCACGGCCACGCGGATGTACAAGCGCCCCACGGCGCAAGCGTCTTTGCCGGCGCGGCCCTCTTCGGCGCCCCAGCCCTCCTCGGCCACTACGTAGCGAGCTGTTTGGTGAGCCACTCGTGGAAGAGCCCGATGTGGTGCTCGGTCGGCACGAGCACCCCGCCCCCGCGGTAGGCGCGGGACGCCATCGCGGGCTGGGTGCGCTCGCAGGCCGCGAAGTCCTGGACGTTGACCCGGTGGAAGAGTTCCACGGACTTCGACAGGTCGGCTCCGGAGGCGACGACGTCGGGTGCGTACAGCCAGTCGCACTCGACGAGCGTGTGGTCCTCGGCCATCGGGAACATGCGGTGCAGGATCACGTGGTCGGGGACGAGGTTGATGAAGACGGTCGGTTTCACGGTCACCGCGTAGTAGCGGCGGTCCTGCTGGTCGCCGACCTCGGGGAGGCGGCCGAAGCCCGCGCTGCCGTCGACCGTGAAACCCCCGACCTCCTCGCCGAACGCGGCGCCGTGCCCGACGTAGTACTGCGCGGCGAAGCCGTCCGCGAACTCCGGCAGGACGTCGGTGAGTTCGGGGTGGATGGTCGCGCAGTGGTAGCACTCCATGAAGTTCTCCACGATCAGCTTCCAGTTGGCGCGCACGTCGTACGTGACGCGCCGGCCGAGCGCGAGCCGCTCGGTGCCGTAGCGCTCGATGGAGGCCGCGTCGCCCAGCCGCTCGACCACCGCGCCGACGACGCTCTCCTCGAAGGAGGGCGGTTCCTCGGCCAGGCACAGCCAGAGGTAGCCGAGCCACTCCCGCAGGGCCACCTTCACCAGGCCGTACGCGGAACGGTCCACGTCCGGCATCCTGACCAGGTTGGGCGCGGCGATCAGTCTGCCGTCGAGGTCGTACGTCCAGGCGTGGTACGGGCATTGGAGGGCGCGGCGGACCTGCCCGGACTCCTCGGCGCACAGGCGGGCGCCGCGGTGCCGGCACACGTTCAGGAAGGCGCGCGGTTCGCCGGTGCGCGAGCGGGTGACCAGGACGCTCTCCCGCCCGACCCGTACCGTGCGGAAGGCGCCCGGCGTGTCGAGATCGGCGGCGCGCACCGCGCAGAACCAGAGCGCTTCGAGGACGCGTTCCTGCTCCTGCCGGAAGATCTCCGGGTCGGTGTAGTAGCGGCCGGGGAGGGTCGCGATGAGACTCGGCGGCAAGGGGGTCGTCGTCACGGTGGTCGTCCTCCTCAAGAAGGCGCTCGGACTCCGCGGGCGGGCGCGGCGGCGAACCGGGCGGGGTCGAACAGCTCGATGGGCTGCCCGGTGGCGCCGTCCAGCGCCAGGTCGGCGACGATCTCGCCGACCACGGGCACGAACTTGAAGCCGTGCCCGGAGAACCCGGCGGCGACGGTGACCGACCCGGGGTGCGCCGGATGGCGCGCGATGACGAAGTGCTCGTCGGGAGTGTTGGAGTACATGCAGGTGGCGGCCTTCAGGAAGCGGCCGGGGAGCGACGGGATCAGCCGGCCCACCTGTTCGGCCATCGCCGCGATCTCGTGGTCGTGGACCGTCCGCTCGATGGTCCGCGGCGTGCAGGGCGTGCCCTTGCGGAAGAAGGCCACCTTGACCCCCAGCTCGGGCCCGTCGATCGCGGGGAAGCCGTACACCTGTACGCCTCGCGCGTCCTCCCATACGTAGATCGGATGCCGGTCCGGCAGGAAGGGCCGTACGCCGCCGGTGGGCTGGAACCAGTACATGACCTGCCGTTCGACGTGGAACGGCACGCCCAGGTCGGTGAGCAGCTCCGGCGCCCACGCGCCGGGGCAGACCACCAGGTGGCCCGCCGTGTACGTGCCTGCGGCGGTGTGGACGCGTACGCCGCCCCGGCAGGGCTCCCAGCGCGTCATGGGCTCCTCGAAGCGCAGGTCGGCGCCGTCGCGCGTGGCGAGCTCCAGGTGGGCGGCCACCGTGCTCTCGGGGCGGACCAGGCCCGCCCGTGCCTCGTACAGCGCCACCTCGTCGTCGTCCGGGGTGAGGGTCGGGAACCGGCGGCGGATCTCTTTCGCGTCGAGCATCTCGTGGGGCAGGCCCCACCGTTCGGCGGAGAGCAGCGAGCCGGCAACGGGGCGGCTTTCGGGCCGGCCGAGCATCACGCCGCCGCACAGGGTGGCGATCTCACGGCCCGTGTCCCGTTCGAGGCGCTCGTACAGCTCGTACGCGCGCAGCAGCAGCGGGACGTACGCGGGGTCCTCGAAGTAGGACTGCCGGGTGACGCGGGAGCCGCCGTGGCTGGAGCCGCGCCGGTGCGCGGGGCCGTACCGCTCCAGGCCGAGGACGCGGGCGCCACGCGCGGACAGGTGGTGGGCGGCGGCGCCGCCCATGCCGCCGAGGCCGATCACGATCACGTCGTAGGTGGTGGGGGACACCGGGGCCTCCTGGCGGCTAGCGGCGGATGCGGGTCATCTCCGGGTCGAACAGGGGTTCCTCGGCGACCGTCGCGGGAACCTTCTCGCCGAAGTACTCGACGTCGACGCCCGTACCGGCCCTCAGGGGCGGCAGCCAGGCGTACGCGACACAGCGGCCCAGCGTGTATCCGTACGAGGCGCTCGTGACGTACCCGGCCGGGGCGCCGTCGACGTACACGGGCTCTTTGCCGAGGACGACGGCGGCCGGGTCGTCGAGGAGCAGGGGCGTGAGCCTCCGCGCAGGCTCACCCAGCGCTGCCAGGGCGGCGCGGCCCACGAAGTCCCCCTTGTCCATGCGCACCGCGAAGCCGAGGCCCGCCTCGTAGGGGTTGTGTTCGGCGGTCATGTCGTGCCCCCACGCGCGGTACCCCTTCTCCAGGCGCAGGCTGTTGAAGGCGGACCGCCCGGCCGCGATCACCCCGTGCGCCCGCCCCGCCTCCCACAGCGTGTCCCACAGGCGCAGCCCCAGGTCGGCGGTGGTGTACAGCTCCCAGCCCAGTTCACCGACGTAGCTCAGGCGCATCGCGGTCACCGGGACGTGCCCGGCCCAGGTCTCCTTGGCCCTGAAGTAACCGAACCCCTGGTGCGAGAAGTCGTCCGGGGTGAGCGGCTGGACCAGCGCGCGGGCCGCGGGCCCCCAGACACCGATGCAGCAGGTCCCCGAGGTGATGTCCCTGAGGTGGACGTCGGCCGGGGCATGCCGAAGGAGCCGGTCCAGGTCGGCGGGGGAGTTGGCGCCCACCTGGAAACGGTCGGGGGCCAGGCGTGCCACCGTCAGGTCGGAGCGGATGCCGCCCGCCTCGTCGAGAAGGAGGGTGTAGGTGACGGCGCCGGGCCTCTTGGCGAGGTTGTTGCTGGTCATGCGCTGGAGGAAGGCGAGCGCACCGGGACCGGTGACCTCCAGCCGGCGCAGGGGCGTCATGTCGTACAGGGCCACCCCCTCGCGGGTGGCACGGGCCTCGGCCGCCACGGTCGGGGACCAGTGGCGCGCCGCCCAGGCGTCGCGCGCGGGCAGCGCGATCCCGTCGGCCAGGCGGGCGTTCGCCTCGTACCAGTGCGGGCGCTCCCAGCCGCCGCCCTCCAGGAAGACGGCGCCCAGCTCCCGCTGGCGGGCGTGGAAGGGGCTGACCCGTAGGGGGCGCGGCTCGTCCGGTGGCTGGAGCGGGTGGATGACGTCATAGACCTCCACGAACTGCCGGGTGGCCCGCTCGGCGACGTACGCGGGGGAGCGCTGGGCGTCCTCGAAGCGGGTCGGCTCGCATTCGTGCAGGTCGAGGGAGGGGCGCCCGTCGACCATCCACTCGGCGACCGCTCTGGCGGCGCCCGCGGAGTGCGTGACCCACACCGCCTCGGCCAGCCAGAAGCCGCGCGGCGCACGGCACTCGCCGAGCACCGGCATGCCGTCCGGGGTGAAGGAGAAGACGCCGTTGAAGCCCTCCTCGATCTCGGTCCGCCCCAGCGCGGGAAGCAGCCACCGGCAGTCCTGCCAACTGGGCGCGAAGTCCTCCTCGGTGAAGGGGTACGACGACGGCATGCTCTCGGCGTCGTCGTAGGCGGGGACGCCGAACGGGTCGACGGGCAGCGGCCGATGGGCGTACGAGCCGATGCCGATGCGGTCGGTGTGCTCCCGGAAGTACAGATCGCGGTCCTGGAAGCGCAGGATCGGCCGCGACGCCTCGGTGCGCGAGTCGTTGGCCCCGGCCTGCTCGGAGAGGGGACGGGTGATCGCGTACTGGTGGGCGAGCGGCAGCAGCGGCACGTCGACGCCCGCCATCCGCCCGATCACCGGGCCCCAGAAGCCGGCCGCCGAGACGACGTGGTCGGCGGGGAAGGTGCCGCGGTCGGTGACGACGGCGCAGACCCGGCCGCCGTCCTGCTCGATGCCGGTCACGGTGTGGCGGTCCAGGAAACGTGCGCCACGCGCGCGTGCCCGCGCCATCTGCGCACGGCAGGCGGGAACGGCGCGGGCCAAGCCGTCGTCCGGTGTGTACAGACCGCCGTACAGCCGGCTCTCGTCCACCAGCGGCCACAGCTCCTTGCAGCGCGCGGGCCCGACGAGTTCGGCGCGGACGCCCCAGGAGGCGGCGAGACCGGCCCTGCGGTGCAACTCGGCCCAGCGCTCGGGCGTGGTGGCCAGTTCGAGGCCGCCCACGGGGTGGAAGCACGGAAGGCCGTCGGCTTCGAGGGAGGTGAACTTCTCCACCGTGTACGTCGCGAACGCGGTCAGCGTTCTGGACGGGTTGGTCCGGAAGACCAGCCCGGGGGCGTGGGAGGTGGAGCCGCCGGGCGCGGGCAGCGGCCCCTGGTCGAGCACGGTGACGTCGGTCCAGCCGCGGGCGGTCAGCTCGTCCGCGAGCGAGCAGCCGACGATTCCGGCGCCGACGACGACCACACGGGGCCCCCGGCCCGCGAAGCGGCTCACAGGGCCACCACCGAGCGCAGCACCTCACCGCGCCGCATCCGGTCGAAGGCCTCCTCCACCTCGTCCAGGGAGATCGTCTCGGAGACGAACCCGCCCAGGTCGAGGCGGCGGCTGAGGTACTGGTCCACGAGGATCGGGAAGTCCCGCGCGGGCAGGCAGTCGCCGTACCAGGACGACTTGAGGGCGCCGCCGCGCGAGAAGACATCGAGCAGCGGCAGATCGACCCTCATCTCCGCGTCGGGCACCCCCACCTGGACCAGCACGCCGGCGTGATCGCGCATGTAGAAGGCCTGCTTGTACGTCGACGGGGTGCCGACCGCGTCGATGGCGACGTCGACCCCGTGCCCGCCGGTCAGCTCGTGGACGGCCGCGACGGGGTCGGTGCCACGGGAGTTGACGGTGTGCGTCGCGCCGAAACGGGTCGCCGCGTCCAGCTTCGCGTCGTCGATGTCGACGGCGATGACGCGCCGGGCCCCGGCCAGGGACGCCCCGGCGATCGCGGCGTCGCCGACACCGCCGCAGCCGATGACCGCGACGGTGTCGCCGCGACCCACCCCACCGGTGTGCACGGCCGCCCCGTACCCCGCCATCACGCCGCACCCGATCAGGCACGCCGCCTCGGGGCGCGCCGCCGGATCGACCCGCACCGCCTGGCCTGCGGCGATCAGCGTCTTCTCGGCGAAGGCGCCGATGCCGAGGGCGGGGCTCAGCGGCGTGCCGTCTTGGAGGGTCATCGACTGTGCGGCGTTGCGGGAGTCGAAGCAGTACCAGGGGCGCCCGCGCCGACAGGAACGGCACTCACCACAGGGGGCGCGCCAGGCGAGCACCACATAGTCACCGGCGACGAGGCCGACGACGTCCGTGCCCACCGCCTCGACGGTGCCGGCCGCCTCATGGCCGAGCAGGAACGGGAAGTCGTCGGTGATCGCGCCCTCCCGGTAGTGCAGATCCGTGTGGCAGACCCCGCAGGCCTGCACGGAGACGAGCACCTCTCCGGGACCGGGATCTGGCACGACGATCGTCCGCACCTCGACGGGTGCGCCCTTCTTGACGGCGACGACGGCACGGACCTCGTGGGGCACGGCCAGACTCCTCTGCTGTTGCGCACGGCTCGGTGGCGTGGATGCGTACGAAGGCAGATTCTGTTGCGTACTGCACGACCGGTTGCGCTATGAGAGACATACTGGGAACGCCATCGAGAGGCCGTCAAGGGGGCGGCACCCCATCTGTCCGAAGCCGTGCCCCAGGACTCAGAAGCCGTGCAGGACTCAGAAGCCGTAGCCCATCCGCCGGGACAGCTCCACGGACGCCGCGACCGTCCGCTTGGCCAGTTCGGTCAGGCGGTCCTCGGTCAGCCGGTACACCGGCCCCGACGTGCTGAGCGCCCCGATGACCTTGCCGTCGTGCGCCCGCACCGGCGCGGCGACGGCGGCGAGTCCCACCTCCAACTCCTCGACGGCGACGGCGAAACCCTGCCCGACCACGGCCTCCAGCTCGCCGCGCAACGCCACCGTGCCGGTCACCGTGTGCTCGGTCATGCGGGGCAGCGTGCGGGCGATCAGGCCCTCGCGCAGCGTCGTCGGCAGGTGCGCGAGCAGCACCTTGCCGCTGGACGTGGCGTGCAGCGGGGTGCGGCGGCCGAGCCAGTTCTGCGCGGTCACCGAGGCGGGCCCGCGGGCCTGCATGATGTTGACGGCGGCGTCGTCGTCCAGGACCGCGATGTTGACGGTCTCGCCCAGCTCGTCCGCGAGTTCGCGGCAGACCGGGCCGCCCTCCTGGGAGATGTCCATGCGCACTGCCGCCGCCCCCGCGAGGCGCAGTACGCCGGCACCCAGGAAGTACTTCCCGCGGTCCTTGGCCTGGCCGACCAGGCCGCGGTTCTCCAGCACCCCGAGGAGCCGGAAGGCCGTCGACTTGTGGACGCCCAACTCGTCCGCGATATCCGTGACTCCGGCCTCGCCGTGCCGGGCGAGGATCTCCAGGACGCTCACGGCGCGGTCCACGGACTGCACCGAGCCGGCGGCCGCCTTCGGCTGTTTCGCTGTGCCGCTCATATGTCGACCCCCACCACCTCGCGGCCCTGTGAAGCCGCGTCTTCGGGAAGCCCTTGACGTGACGGGCGTCCCGACCGGACTCTGTTGCGTAGAGCGCTCCCTCGTGCGCCATGTGAAACGTCATGTTATCGAAGGGTCTTGGCCCCCCGAAGGGGCGAGGACCGGGCCGAACGACACCAGAGGGGGGCCCATGATTTCCGTCTGCCGCCTCGAAGACCTCCCCGCGGGCGAGTCCGTCCGCCTCGACACCACGCCGCCCGTCGCGGTGTTCAACGCCGACGGCGAGCTGTTCGCCATCGACGACACGTGCAGCCACCAGGACGCTTCCCTGTCGGAGGGGTGGCTGGAGGGCTGCCTGGTGGAATGCCCCCTCCACGCCGCGGTATTCGACCTCCGCACCGGCCGCCCCACCGGCCCGCCCGCGCGCCGCCCCGTCCGTACCCACCAGGTATACGTCGAGGACGGCATGATCCGCGTACGGCTCACGGCCGCCGAGGAAGGGTCAGCCGCGTGAGAGCCGACGCGGGCCCCGCACGAATCCCGGAGGGCGTATACGAGCGTCCGCCGGCATGAGGACCGTCACCGTCACCGTGGCCGGTGCCTCGCTCGCCGGCCTGTCCGCGGCCCGGGAACTGCGTGCAGGGTTCGACCGGTGACCCGGTCGGGGCCAACTCGCCCTGCCCGATGGCGAGGAGACGACGGAGACGGCCCCGTAACCACCGCCCCACTCCTCACTCACTCCTCAGGAGTGGGACAGCTGCCCCGCTCCTTCGCGCCTGCGCACGCGCACCCGTATAGGCACCTTGCCGCGCTCGGCGGCCCGTTCCTGACGGCGGGCCCGGCGCCGCTCGCGCCGCAGCCGCCGTGCCGTACTGCTGGGCACGGACACCACCCCGTGCCGTTGGTTCCACACCTGGCGGGTCACCCACACGTCCAGGACGCCCCAGGTGGCCACGACCGTGCTGGCCACGCTGCTCAGGACCATGGGGAAGGAGAGCCACGACCCCGCGAGGGCGGTGAGGAAGGCGACCATCGCCTGCACAAGGGTGACCGCCACGATGATCACGGCCCGTACGGCCGCCGTCCGCACCGGGTCCGGCAACCGCCGTCTGCGGGCGGGCTCCTCCACCCACAGCGGTGGGCGCGGCGCCGACCGCTCCCGCGCCGGTGCGGCGACGGACTGCCGCGCCCGCTCGGTGGAACTCCGCCCGCGCGGCAAGGCACTTGGCCTCCCGGCCCCCTGCGGGGAGGCACCCCGCGCCGCGGCCCATGCCGCCTCGTCGCTCCCAGACGCCCTGCGGCGCTCCGCCGTGCCCGTCATCTCGTCACTCCCCCCGCCGCTTCGCGGTCCTTCACGAACAACCCTCCGGTGAGGCCCTTCGACCCAACTCACCTGTGGCTGCCCGGTTTACTGCCCTTTATGTCACCCGCCCCACGGCCCACCCGCGGTCCGACCACTCTTCACCGTCTCTCCCTGACCGACGAACGAGAGATCGGAAAGATTCCCGCTCCGGTTCCGTGAAGCGAAGAGTTCCGGCCAACTGGCGTGCCGCGTAAGGCCGATGAGGCCCGGCGCGATGCCCCACATGCTGGGACGCAATCTCCCGTAATGGGGGGACAACTAGGGACGTCCCTTTCTCGTCACGGCCGAAAAGCGTTCGGATGTGTCTTCGAGTTGCTCGGAGGTCAGTAGTAGGCTCGCGCCGTTTGTTGACGCACATGTGTGCCCCTGGCCCGTGCAACGGCCGCAGGGGCCGATCTGGGGGAGGCCATGCGCTTTCGCGGGAAGTCCATCCGCCGGAAGATCGTGGCACTGCTGCTCGTGCCGCTGGTTTCCCTGACCGCGATCTGGGGTTTCGCCACCGTCATCACCGGCCGCGAGGCGAGCGCCCTGCTCGACTCGGCCAACATCGTCGACAAGATCGGCTACCCCATCGAGGACACGGTCCGCGTGCTCCAGCAGGAGCGCCGCCAGACCCTCGTCCACCTCGCCGACCCGCGCGCCTCCGACGCCCTCGCGGCCCTGCGCCGCAGCCGTGACGTGACCGACGACATGATCGCCGAGGTCCGCGCGAACGCCGAGGACGAGGACGTCCGCGACAGCATCGACGGCAACTCCCGACAGCGGCTCGCCTCGCTCCTCGACGCCTTCGACGGCATCGAGTCGCTGCGCCGCACCGTCGAAGAGGGCACGGTCACCCGCGCGGGCGCCCTGAAGATGTACTCCAAACTGATCGACCCCTGCTTCAGCCTGCTCACCACCCTCAACGGCCTCGACGACGCCGGCCTCGACCAGCAGGGCCGCGCGCTGATCGGTGTCGCACGCGCGCGTGAACTGCTCGCACGGGAGGACGCGCTGCTCGCGTCGGCACTCGTCTCCGGCCGCGTCACCCGGGACGAGATCCGCCAGGTCGCCGAGCTGAGGGCCCAGCGCACCCTCTTGTACGAGGTGAACCTCCCGCCGCTGCCCGAGGACGAACGCGCCCGCTACGAGCGCTACTGGAACGGCGCCGAGACCACCCAGCTGCGCAAGGCCGAGAAGGACGTCGTCGAGTCCGTGCCGGGCACCCCGCACGCGGTGACGTCCGCACACTGGGACGAGACGGCGGGCCGCACCCTCAAGGACCTCGCCAAGCGCGACGACGAGGCGAGCGACCGCTTCCAGGAACGCGTCGAGCCCGTCGCCGTCGGGGTGGTCGTGCGCGTCGTCCTCGCCGGCGTGCTCGGTCTGCTCGCGCTGCTGGTCTCGCTCTTCATGTCCGTACGCATCGGACGCGGCCTCATCCGCGACCTGCGCCGCCTGCGCCTGGAGGCCCACGAGGCCTCCGGCGTCCGCCTGCCCGGCGTACTGCGCCGCCTGGCGGCCGGCGAACAGGTCGACGTGGAGACCGAGGCGCCCCGGCTCACGTATGACAAGGACGAGATCGGACAGGTCGGGCAGGCCCTCAACACCCTGCAGCGTGCCGCCGTCGAGGCCACCGTCAAACAGGCGGACCTGCGGCGCGGCGTCTCCGAGGTCTTCGTCAACCTCGCCCGCCGCAGCCAGGTCCTGCTGCACAAGCAGCTCACGCTCCTGGACACCATGGAGCGCAGGACCGAGGACACCGACGAGCTGGCCGACCTCTTCCGGCTCGACCACCTGACCACCCGCATGCGGCGCCACGCCGAAGGCCTGGTGATCCTCTCCGGAGCCGCCCCGTCCAGGCAGTGGCGCAAGCCCGTCCAGCTCATGGACGTCGTGCGCGCAGCCGTGGCCGAGGTCGAGGACTACGAGCGCATCGAGGTGCGCCGCCTGCCGCGCATCGCGGTCACCGGCCCCGCCGTGGCCGACCTCACGCACCTGCTGGCCGAACTCCTGGAGAACGCCACGGTGTTCTCGCCGCCGCACACCGCCGTGCAGGTCCTCGGCGAGCACGTGGCCAACGGCTTCACCCTGGAGATCCACGACCGGGGACTCGGCATGGCCGCCGACGCCCTCCTCGACGCGAACCTCCGCCTCGCCGAGACCCCCGAGTTCGAACTGTCCGACACCGACCGGCTCGGCCTCTTCGTCGTCAGCCGGCTCGCGCAGCGCCAGCGGGTCCGCGTCTCCCTCCAGCCCTCTCCGTACGGCGGCACGACCGCCGTCGTCTTCATCCCCGAGGCCCTTCTCACCGACGACGTGCCCGACACCGCCGGCGCCGGTTTCCGCCTCGACCGGTCGCGGACCAGGGAGACCGTGCCCAGCACGGACGAGGCGGCCGACCGCGCGGCGGCCCTGGCCCAGGTGCCCGTGCGGCTCCCCGGCCTGCCCGCCTCCGTGCTCGACGGCCCGGTGGAACTGGAGGCGCCCGTCGGCATGGGGGACCTCGACCCCTTCCCCGGAGCACTCGGCGACGACGACAGCGAGCGCGGCGACCTCTTCCGCCCGCGCCGCCGGGTGGCGGGCATACCCGGCGAACAGCACCAGCAGGCCCGCGACGACCACGAGACGGGCCGCCCCGAGCCGACCCGCCGCGACCTCACCCCGGCCCGCCCCTCGGCGCGCCCCGAGTCCTCCGCCCGCCCCGGCGACGACCTCGCCGACGCCCGCTTCACCGAGGACCGCCTCTCCGCGGGGCCCGTACCGCTGCCGCGCCGCAGGACCCCGAAGCTGGTCAGCTCGCACGGGCGCCCCGTGACACACACCCGGCCGCAGGACAACGGCCGGCCCCAGGCCGGCGCGGCCGAGGACGACGCCCCGCGGCCCCCGGCACCCCGGCAGCGCCCCACCTGGCCCGATCTGTCACCGCCGCACCAGGACGCCACCACCGCCGACCCGGCGCCCGAACTGCCCCGGCGCTCCCGCCGTACCGGCCCGCAGGGCGGCGCCGCCCCCGGCCGCGGCACCCGGGAGGACGCCCCGACGACCGACCCGGGCGGACTGCCCCGCCGCGTCCGGCAGGCCAGCCTCGCCCCGCAGTTGAAGGACGGCCCCGACCGCCGCTCCGACCGCCCCGGGACCCGGCCGGAGGAGCGCGACGCGGAAGAGGTACGCAGCCGCATGGCCTCCCTCCAGAGGGGCTGGCAGCGCGGCCGCGACGAGAACGCCGCCGGGGACGACGCCACGGACGGCACAGCACCAGGAACGACATCTGAGGGGAACGGTCGATGACCGCACCGAAGGCCGACGCACACACCATCACGAACGGGGGACCGGGCGAGCTGAACTGGCTCCTGGACGACCTGGTGCAGCGCGTCGCCGGCATCCGCAAGGCGCTCGTGCTCTCCGGCGACGGCCTGCCCACCGGCGTGTCCAAGAACCTGACGAGGGAGGACAGCGAGCACCTCGCCGCCGTCGCCTCCGGGTTCCACAGCCTCGCCAAGGGCGTGGGCCGGCACTTCGAGGCGGGCAGGGTCCGCCAGACCGTGGTCGAGCTGGACGACGCGTTCCTCTTCGTCACGGCCGCGGGCGACGGCAGCTGCCTCGCCGTCCTCGCGGAAGCCGACTCCGACGTCGGCCTCGTCGCCTACGAAATGACGCTGCTGGTCAAGAGGGTGGGTGTGCATCTGGGTACGGCACCGCGCACGGACCTGCCCGCGGGAGGGTAGTGGGAGGGCATGAGCCACGACGGTCGAGGGACGCAGAGAACGAAGGCACTGCGCGGGATACCCGGACGAGCGGGGGTGCCGGGGCTGCCCCGGCACCGGGGCACGGCGCCACGGCAGGCGGCGCCCCGGGAGACGCCGGGGCCGCAGGAGACGCCCCGCTGGTTCGACGACGACGCCGGCCCCGTCGTACGCCCGTACGCCATGACGCGCGGTCGCACCACGAGCCCCGCCCAGCACCGCCTCGACCTCATCGCGGTCGTCATGGCGGGGGAGCGGGCCGCGGCCGATCCGGAGGCGGACCACAGACTGTCCCCGGAGCACGTGGACATCGTGGAGCTGTGCCGGGACGCGCCGCAGTCCGTCGCCGAACTGGCGGCCGAACTGGACCTGCCCGTCGGTGTGATCCGCGTGCTCATCGGTGACCTGGTGGACGACGAACTGGTGCACGTGACCCGGCCCGTCCCCCCGGCCGAGCTGCCGGACGAGAGCATCCTGCGCGATGTGATCAGCGGCCTGCGGGCCCTTTGAACGGCGCGTGGGGGTGGCCGGGCCCGGCCACCCATCCGTGAGCGAGACCCCTGGCGGCGGCGGATACGGACCGGCCCCGCGTGACACCACTGATCCAGGAGAAGTGAGCGATGATCTTCCGGCGTACTGAGCGCGGCAAGGCCGCCGTCGAGCCGGTCACCCTGAAGATCCTGGTGGCGGGAGGCTTCGGTGTCGGCAAGACGACCCTCGTCGGCGCGGTCAGCGAGATCAAGCCGCTGCGCACCGAGGAGACCCTGAGCGAGGCCGGCCGGCCCGTCGACGACACCCGCGGTGTCGCGGGCAAGCGCACCACCACCGTGGCCATGGACTTCGGCCGCATCACCCTGCGCGAGGACCTCGTCCTGTACCTCTTCGGCACACCGGGGCAGGACCGCTTCTGGTTCCTGTGGGACGAACTGGCGACGGGGGCGCTCGGCGCGGTGGTCCTCGCCGACACCCGCCGCCTGGAGGACTGCTTCGCCGCCGTCGACTACTTCGAGCGGCGCTCCATACCGTTCGTCGTCGGCGTCAACTGCTTCGAGGGCGCCTCCCGTTACCCCGCGGAGGTCGTCAGGCAGGCCCTCGATCTCGACGACAGGGTGCCTGTCGTGCTTTGCGACGCGCGTGATCGGGAGTCCGTCAAGGACGTCCTCATCGACGTCGTGGAACACGCGATGGCGGCGGCCGCGGCGGCCAGGGAGCCGGCGACGACGTGACAGGCCCCTCTGCCACGTAGTCAGGTCTTCGTCTTACGTGGTGGCCCGGGGGCACGGCCCGTACCCCCGCCGACCGGGGTACGGGCCGTGGCTCGCTCGGCTTAGCCTTCGCCGTCCTCCAGCCAGCCGAAACTCCGCTCCACCGCCTTGCGCCAGTGGTGGTACTCCTTGTCCCGCGTGGCCGCGTCCATCCGCGGCGACCACTCCACGTCCCGCTGCCAGTGCGCCTTCAGCTCGTCGAGGTCGTGCCACACCCCGGTCGCGAGCCCTGCCGCGTAGGCGGCGCCCAGGCACGTCGTCTCGGACACCTTCGGCCTGATCACCGGCACCCCGAGGACATCGGCCTGATGTTGCATCAGCAGATTGTTCTTCGTCATGCCGCCGTCCACCTTGAGGGTCGTGATCCGCACCCCGGAGTCCTGGTACATGGCGTCGACCACTTCACGGGTCTGCCAGCTGGTGGCCTCCAGGACCGCGCGCGCGAGGTGCGCCTTGGTGACGTACCGGGTGAGCCCCGTGACGACACCGCGCGCGTCCGAGCGCCAGTACGGCGCGTACAGCCCGGAGAAGGCGGGCACGATGTACGCCCCGCCGTTGTCGGCCACGCTCTGGGCGAGGGTCTCGATCTCGTCGGCGTGGCGGATGATGCCGAGTTGGTCGCGGAACCACTGCACCAGGGCGCCGGTGATCGCGATCGACCCCTCCAGGCAGTACACGGGCGCCTCGGAGCCGATCTTGTAGCCCATGGTCGTGAGCAGCCCGTTCTTCGAGGGAACGGGCCGGTCACCGGTGTTCAGGAGCAGGAAACTGCCCGTGCCGTACGTGTTCTTGGCCGTCCCCGTGTCATAGCAGGCCTGCCCGAACACCGCCGCCTGCTGGTCGCCGAGCGCGGAGGCGACGGGCACCCCGGAGAGCTGCCCCACGGCCGTGCCGTACACCTCGGACGACGACCTGATCTCCGGCAGCATCGCCTCCGGGATGTCCATCGCCGACAGGATCGACTGCTCCCACTGGAGCGTGTGGAGGTTCATCAGCATGGTGCGGCCCGCGTTGGTGACGTCGGTGACGTGCTTGCCGCCGTCCCTGCCGCCCGTGAGGTTCCAGATCAGCCAGGAGTCGATGGTGCCGAACGCGATCTCGCCCCGCTCGGCGCGCGCCCGCAGCCCCGGCACGTTGTCCAGCAGCCAGGCCGCCTTGGGCCCGGAGAAGTAGCTGGCGAGCGGCAGCCCCGTCTGTTCGCGGAAGCGGTCCTGGCCGTCCGTGCCGCCCAGGTCGTCGCAGAGCCCCGAGGTACGGGTGTCCTGCCAGACGATCGCGTTGTGCACGGGCTTGCCCGTGGCGCGGTCCCACAGGACCGTCGTCTCGCGCTGGTTGGTGATGCCGAGGGCGCTCACCTGGTCGGCGCGGAGCCCGGCCTTGGCGATCGCCCCCGCGACCACCGCCTGCACCTTGGACCAGATCTCGGTGGCATCGTGCTCCACCCAGCCGGGCTTGGGGAAGATCTGGCGGTGCTCGCGCTGGTCCACGGCGACGATCGCGCCGCCCTGGTCGAAGATGATGCAGCGGCTGGAGGTGGTGCCCTGGTCGATGGCGGCGACGAACTTCCCGGAGCTGTCCGGCATGGCTACTCCTTGGTGGGAGGACTCAGAAGGCTGCGTTGTAGATGAGGCCCGCGAGGGCGCCGCCGATCAGCGGCCCGGCCACCGGAACCCAGGCGTAGCTCCAGTCGGACGTGCCCTTGCCGGGAATCGGCAGGAACGCGTGCACGATGCGCGGACCGAGGTCGCGCGCCGGGTTGATGGCGTAGCCCGTGGGACCGCCCAGGGACAGACCGATGCCGACGACGAGGAAGGCCACGATCAGCGTCTGCGTGCCGGACTCGCCGAGGCCCTTGGTGAGCCCGAAGGCCAGGACCGGCAGCACCAGCGCGACGGTGGCGATGACCTCGGTGATGACGTTGGCGACCGGGTTCCTGATCTCCGGGATGGTCGAGAAGATGCCGAGTGTCGGTGTCGGCTCGTGCGCGCCGGTCACCTCGTCCTTCACGCCTCGCGCGCCGTTGGCGTTGAACTGCGCCAGGTACACGAGGTAGGCGAGCACGGCGCCGAGCATTGCGCCGACCAGCTGGCCGAGCACGTAGACCCAGACCTTGCCCCACTCGCCGGTGTCGATGGCGATGCCGAGCGTGACGGCCGGATTGAGGTGCCCACCGGAGAGCGGTCCCGCGGTGTAGGCGCCCGCGAGCACCCCGAAACCCCATCCGAAGGCGATGACGACCCACCCGGAGGCCTTTGCCTTCGAGTGGCTGAGCGTGACGGCGGCGCACACGCCGGCGCCGAGCAGAATCAGGATCGCGGTGCCGATGACCTCACCGACGAAGATGTCCCCGTTCGAGTACATGGCGGCTCCTAGGCCCTCGCCCGGGGCAGTGCGCCCCGGTACTCCGTGCAGGGTGCGTTTCCCACGGCCGGTGCCTGGATACGACCGGCTGACGCAGCCGGGGGCAGGGAGTCTCCCGCGCCCTGCCCGGCGTCCGTGCGAGCGTGCCGTGGCAGTCACATCGCCCATGGGGGATGACCTGGTGACCAGGTCCTGCGTGCGGACCTTTCGCACGCGCAGAGGCTCTGTGCGCGCGTGGAGCCGAGGTGCGGCGACGCCGACTGACACCGGAAGTGTTCACCGGCGGTGATGGAGCGTCAAGGTCGCGGACGACACCGGTTAACCGGTGGGACACCTTCCCCCGGAGCGTCCCGGGAGCGGATCAGCGCACCGCGACGACCGCCGACCCATGGCCGAAAAGCCCCTGGTTCGCGGTGAGCCCCACGCGCGCGCCCGCGACCTGCCGAGGTCCGGCGGTGCCCCGCAACTGCCAGGTGATTTCGCAGACTTGCGCGAGCGCCTGCGCCGGCACGGCCTCGCCGAAGGACGCGAGCCCGCCACTGGTGTTCACGGGCACGCGCCCGCCGATGGCCGTCACCCCGTCCCGCAGCAGCTTCGCCCCCTGGCCCTCGCCGCAGAGCCCGAGGTCCTCGTACCACTGCGGTTCGAGAGCGGTGGACAGGTCGTACACCTCCGCCACGGATATGTCCTCGGGACCGATGCCCGCCTCCTCGTAGGCCGCTCGCGCGATGGACGCCCGGAACGTCTCGGCGGCGGGCGCCACCACCGCCGCGGAGTCCGTGGCGATGTCCGGCAGGTCCAGTACCGCGCTCGGATAGGTCGGCGTCACCGTGGACACCGCGCGGACGCGCACGGGGTCCGGCGCGCCGTGCCGCCGGGCGAACTCCATGCTGGACAGCACCAGGGCGGCGGCTCCGTCCGACGTGGCGCAGATGTCGAGCAGCCGCAACGGATCGGCGACGACCGCCGAGGCTGCGACCTCCTCGGCCGTGACGGCCTTGCGGTAGCGGGCGTACCCATTGAGGGCGCCCATCGCCGCGTTCTTCACCTTGACCTGGGCGAAGTCCTCCAGTGTGTCGCCGTGCACCGCCATCCGGCGGCGGGCGTAGAGCCCGAAGTACGCCGGGTTGGTCGCACCGAGGACGCGGAACCGCAGCCAGTCGGGGTCATCGGGCCGATCACCGCCGGCGGGCCGGAAGAACCCCTTGGGCGCGGCGTCGGCCCCGACCACCAGGACCACGTCGGCCATACCGGCGAGGATCTGGGTCCGCGCGACGGCGATCGCCTGGGCGCCGGACGCGCACGCCGCGTACACGCTCGCCACCCGCGCCCCCTGCCAGCCGAGCGCCTTGGCGAACGTCGCCCCGGCGACATGACCCGGATAGCCGCCACGGACCGTGTCGGCGCCCACGATCGAACCGACGTCCCGCCAGTCGACCCCGGCGTCCGCGAGGGCGGCGCGCGCCGCCACCACCCCGTACTCGACGAAGCCGCGCCCCCACTTCCCCCAGGGGTGCATGCCCGCGCCGAGCACCGCCACCTCGCCGCTCATGCGCCCACCCCCACGGGCCGCCAGTGCCAGGTCGTCCAGATCGTCGCCTCGTCCTCGTGGAGCACGCCGGGGACGACCTCCACCTCCATGCCCACCTCCAGGTCGGTGACCGAGACGCCGGGAGCCGCCTGCCCGAGCACCACCATGCGCTCCGCCTCCAGCTCCACAGCGATCAACGTGTACGGGCGCCAGGGAAGTTCCGGGTCGGACACGTAGGGCGCGGGCGGGCGGTAGCGCCCGTCGGTGTACGACCAGACGCGCCCGCACCGGGACAGCGGCACCTCGACGAGATCACCGCCCGCGCAGCCGGGATTGCGGCAGTAGGCGTCCTCACGCGGGAAGAAGACGCAGGCGCAGACCGAGCAGCGCGTCCCCAGCAGACAAAAGCTCTCACCCTCCCCGGCGAACCAGTCGGCCACTACGGGGGTGCGCGTACGCGACAAGGTTCCTCCATGGCACTCGAACTGACGGATCGTCAGGAGTGTGGCACGGGCAACCGGATTTCGTGAGGGGAGAGGCAGCCGGAGACCGCGAGATCCGATGGCCACACAGGCCGGCGCCGGGGGAACCGGACAGCCCGCTTTCGCGTCCGAGTATCGGAGAGGGCGACCGGGACCGACGGGGGTGGCCCCGGTCGCCCTCTCGTACGCCGCGCGCGCCGCCCGTCAGCGCCCCGTCAGCGATCGCCGCGAGACGGGGAAGTCGAAGTACGTGTCGGGAAACAGCTCGGGCTTGTGGGTGAAGTGCCACCACTCCTCGGGAAGGTTGACGAACCCCGCCTCGGACAGCGCGCCCCTCAGCAGCTCGCGGTGGGCCCGCTGCTGCCCGCTCACGCGTGGATCGTCCGTGTGCGACAGCGTGTCGAAGCAGTCGAACCCCGTCCCCATGTCCACGGAGTTGTCCGGGAAGCGCTCGCTCCAGGGTGCGTGACACGGCGCCAGCGGCTCACCGGGCACGTACGGACGCGTCGGCAGGGCCGGCAGCCTCACGACGGTCAGATCCACCGTCGAACCGCGACTGTGCCCGGACTTCTCCGCGATGTACCCGTCCGCGAACAGCCGCGACTTGTCGACATGGGGATAGAACTCCGCCTTCATGCGTTCATCGCCCAGATCCTTGGCCCACCGCACGAACTGGTCCACGGCCCGCTGCGGCCGGTAGCAGTCGTACACCTTCAGGGAGTAACCCTTGCGCAGCAACGAACGCTGCGCCTTGTGCAGCGCCCTCGCCGCGGGCGCCGTGAGGATGCACATCGGCTTCTTGTAGCCGTCTATGGGCTCGCCCACGAAGTTGTGGGGCGTGATGTAGCGCATCTCCTGGATGATCGTCGGGTCGACGTCGCGCAACGCCACGAACTCCTTCGGAGCCTTCGGCTCCGGTCTGGCGTACGCGGGGGAGGGGGCCACCGCCACGGCCAGCAGAGCGGCGGTAGCGGCGACCAGGGCACGCAGAACAGGGGCAAATGCTGTCATGCCCCTGCGTCTACCAGGATCACCCCCGACCAGGGAAGACCGACGCCGGGGAGATCGGATACAGTCCGCGGCGTGTCCGCATCCCCACACCTCACCAACTCCGCCCCGGGCTCCCACTGTTCGAGCTGCGGAGCGCCCTACGAAGACCAGCTTTCCGGCTGGCCCCGCACCTGCGCCGTCTGCACCACCGTGGCCTACCGCAATCCCCTTCCCGTGGCGGTGGCCCTCCAGCCCGTGTACGACACCCAGGGCACCGGCCTGGTCGTCGTGACCCGCACCATCGCCCCCGCGCTCGGCGGCATCGCCCTGCCCGGCGGTTTCGTCGACGACCGAGAGGACTGGCGGCACGCCGTCGTGCGCGAGCTGAAGGAGGAGACCGGCATCAGCGCCCAGAGCCGCGACATCCGCCTGATCGACGCGGCCAGCGACCCCGAGGGCCATCTCCTGATCTTCGGCCTGCTCCCCGAACGCCCGGCCGCCGACCTGCCGGCCTCCGTGGCGACGGACGAGACCGAGGGCTGGCACATACTGCGCCGCCCCGCCGAACTGGCCTTCCCGCTCCACACCCTGGCGGCACGCGCGTGGTTCGAGGGCCGCTACATCTGACCCCCGCCCAGCACTCCCCACCGCGGCGGCGGCCGCGCCAGGCCGCGGCGGGGACCGAGCGGCGACCCGGGGCGAGCCGACCCCCCGGGTGGGCCGCCGCAGGGGAACCAGCCGCACCCGAGACCAGACCGCGCACGGGAACTGGCCGTGGCCGGAACCGAGCCGCGCGTCCCGGATGCAACCGAGTCGCAGCTGGAACCAAGCCGCGTCCCGGACCGAGCCGTGTCCCGGGCCGAGCCCCAACCGGAAATCAGCCGCAGCCGAAACCGCACCGTGCGGCCCCTACGCCGCCCCCGTCCTACCCCTCGGCGAGCCCGAGCCCCCGCACCCGCACCGGCCGCCCCGGCGCCACCCGCCCCTCCTCGCCGCCGTCCCTCTCGACGACCACACGCCCGGCGCTCCACCGCGTCGTGAACCTCTCGACCTCCGGCTCCTCCCACCCGTCACCGGCGTCGGCGATCACCAGACCGCTCCCCGTACGCCCCTCGGCCGGCGCCCACGCCTCCAGTTCGAGGCCGCCGTCACGCCCCCGCACCGGCAGCACTGTGCCCGCCCGCGCGAACACCGGGATACGCGACAGCGGCGCCTCCACCCGCACCTGGCCGGGACCCGCGTACGCCTTTCCGGTGGCCGTGTCGTACCACCGCCCCGGCGGCAACCGCACCGCACGCTGCCGCACGCCGCTCTCCAGCACCGGCGCCACCAGCAAGGAATCCCCGAGCAAGAACGCGTCCCCGCACTCGCGCAGCGCCCTGTCCTCGGGACAGCCCCACCACAAAGGCCGCACATAAGGCGCCCCCGTCCGCCGGGCCAACTGGGCGAGCGTCACGAAATACGGCAGCAGACGCCTGCGCTCCAGGAGCGTCACGCGCGCGTGCCCCAGCACTTCCGCACCGAACTCCCAGGGCTCGCGCCGACCGCCTCCCACACTCGCGCGCGTACGGAACAGGGGCAGGTACGCCCCCAGTTGCAGCCAGCGCAGATACAGCTCCGGAGACGGGCTGCCGTCGATCCCGCCCACATCAGGACCGGAGTACGGCACACCGCACAGCCCGAGCCCCAACACCAGCGACAGTGCGGCCCGCAGCCCCGGCCAGTCCGTCGACACGGCGCCGGACCACGCCCCTCCGTAGCGCTGCATCCCCACCCACCCGGAACGCGAGAACAAGAAGGGCCGCTCCTCGGGAAGCACCTCCCGCAGCCCTTCGTAGGCGGCACGAGCCATCGCCAGCCCGTACACGTTGTGGGCCTCCCGGTGATCCCCGCCCCGCCCCTCCAGCGAATGCCGCGCCGAACGCGGCAGCGTCGCCTCCCCGAACGCGGCGAAGGACACCGGCTCGTCCATGTCGTGCCAGAAACCCGAGAACCCCTGGTCGAGCCGCTCCTGGTAGAGACGGCCCCACCACTCCCGCACGCGTGGCCCGGTGAAGTCCGGATACAGCACATCGCCGGGCCACGCGACACCGCGTACCCGGCGTCCCGCCGCGTCCCGTACGAACACGTCGGCGGCCACCCCGCTGTCGTACGCCCCGACGCCCGGCCCGGCCTTCACCGCCGGACCCACGACCGACACGAGCCGAGTCCCTTCCCTGCGCAGCTCGTCCGCGAACTGCGGCAGCTTCGGGAAGCGCTCCTTGTCGACCGTGAACACCTGATGCGCCTCACCGTGCGCGATGCCCAGATGCAAGGCGTCCAGCGGCAACCCGTGCTCCAGGTGGCCCGCGGCGATCCGCCGCACCTCCTCCTCGCCGCCGGGCCCCCGCCACGCGCGATGGTGCCCGAGAGCCCACGACGGCGGCAGCACGGGCGGACCCGTCAGCGACGCCCAGGTGTGCAGCACGCGCGCGGGAGTGCCGACCATCGCCCAGCACCGCAGCGGCCCGCCCGCCATCCGCACCTCGCACGAGCCGCCCCGGTCATGTCCCGACCCGGCCCCCTCCTGCCCCTCCCGGACCAGGACCTCGCCCTCCCACGTGTTGTCGTGGAAGACCAGATGCGTACCGGCGTCGGCCACCACCACCTGCACCGGCATCGTGATGGACAGCGGATCGTCCCCCGCCCCGAAACCGCCCCCAGGATCGGTGTTCCACAACCGGTACGCCCCGTCCCGCAGCCGAGGACCGCCGGCCCGTCCCCCGAGTCCAAAGAACCGCGCGTCGGCCGGCACCTCCGACCGCTGCACCCAGCGGGCCACACCCCCCTCGGACGACTCCCACCAGCGCGGCGGCAGATCGCGCCGCAGCATCACCCCACCCGGGGTGCGCAGTTCGACGGCCCCCTGACGCGACACGACCACCGTCGCCCGCTCCGACACCACCCGCCAGCCGCCCGCCTTGTCGGGCTCCAGGACCGCCCGCGGATCCGCCTCCGGACTGGCGCCCCGCAACCCGTACGACGGCTCGGGCCCCGCGCCGTCCCACCCCCAGAACACGGCGCCACCGGACGTCACCCGCACCCGCAGCTCGGACCGCGCGAACCGCACCACCCCACCGCCCGGCCCCGGCTCCACCTTCACCACGGGGCCGGGCACCCGCGCCCGCTCCCCACCCCGAGAGGCGGGCCCCGTCGCATCCGCCCGCCATCTGCGCCACGACGAACGCACCGTGCGCAACCCCCGCGCCGCGTTGACCATGCCGACCGCCTTCACCGAACGCACCAGGTCACGACCGCTCATGCCGCTCACCCTGCCACCGAGAACACCGCCCATGTGGTGCGTTCAACTGCCGTTCACCTACGGCCGGGCGCACAGCGGCCGGACCGACCGCGCGGAGCACACCCTGGTGCGGAAGTCGATCACGTGGCATCGTCCCTTTCAGCCGTGTCCACGCGCACACCCAGCACGTGCGCACTCCACACGCATACGACGCGTACAGTCCGGGAGCCGCCCCATGACGTCCTCAGCGAACCCCGCGCCGCTCTGGCAGCCGAGCCCGGAGAGGATCGCCGCAGCACAGGTAACCCGGTTCCAGGCCTGGGCCGCCGAGCACCACGGCGCGCCGGCCGACGGGGGCTACGAAGCGCTGCACCACTGGTCGGTGACCCACCTGGAGACGTTCTGGAAGGCCGTCACCGACTGGTTCGACGTCCGCTTCACGACCCCCTACGCGCGCGTGCTGGGCGACCGCTCCATGCCCGGCGCCCAGTGGTTCCCCGGCTCCACCCTCAACTACGCCGAGCACGCCCTGCGCGCGGCCGAGGACCCCGCGCGCGCGGACACCCCGGCCCTCCTGCACGTCGACGAGAGCCACGACCCGCGACCCGTCACCTGGGCCGAACTGCGCCAACAGGTCGGCTCCCTGGCCGCGGAACTGCGCGCGCTCGGCGTACGCCCCGGCGACCGCGTCAGCGGCTACCTGCCGAACATCCCCCAGGCCGTCGTCGCGCTCCTGGCCACCGCCGCAGTCGGAGCAGTCTGGACCTCCTGCGCCCCCGACTTCGGCGCCCGCAGCGTGCTGGACCGCTTCCAGCAGGTCGAACCGGTCGTCCTGTTCACCGTCGACGGCTACCGCTACGGGGGCAAGGAACACGACCGCCGCGACACCGTCGCCGAACTCCGCTCCGAACTGCCCGGCCTCCGCGCGGTCGTCCACATCCCGCTGCTCGGCACCGACGCCCCCGAAGGCGCCCTGGAGTGGTCCGCCCTCACCGCGGCCGACGTGGCACCCGTCTTCGAAGCGGTGCCCTTCGACCACCCCCTGTGGGTGCTGTACTCCTCCGGCACCACCGGCCTGCCCAAGGCCATCGTCCAGTCCCAGGGCGGCATCCTCGTCGAGCACCTCAAACAGCTCGGCCTGCACTGCGACCTCGGACCCGACGACCGCTTCTTCTGGTACACCTCGACCGGCTGGATGATGTGGAACTTCCTCGTCTCCGGCCTCCTGACGGGCACCACCATCGTCCTGTACGACGGCAGCCCGGGCTACCCCGACACCGGCGCCCAGTGGCGCGTCGCCGAGCGCACCGGAGCCACGCTCTACGGCACCTCGGCCGCCTACGTCATGGCCTGCCGCAAGGCGGACGTCCACCCGGCCCGCGACTTCGACCTCTCCCGCGTCAAGTGCGTCGCGACGACCGGCTCCCCCCTGCCGCCCGACGGCTTCCGCTGGCTCCACGACGAGTTCGCGGACACCCCCGGCGGCCTGTGGACGGCCTCGGTCAGCGGCGGCACGGACGTCTGCTCCTGCTTCGCCGGCGCCGTCCCCACGCTCCCCGTCCACATCGGCGAACTCCAGGCCCCCTGCCTCGGCACGGACCTCCAGTCCTGGGACCCCCAGGGCAAGCCGCTCACCGACGAGGTCGGCGAACTGGTCGTCACCAACCCCATGCCCTCCATGCCCATCCACTTCTGGAACGATCCGGAGGGCACCCGTTACCACGACAGCTACTTCGACACCTACCCCGGCGTCTGGCGCCACGGCGACTGGATCACCCGCACCTCACGCGGCTCCGTGATCATCCACGGCCGCTCCGACTCCACGCTCAACCGCCAGGGCGTCCGCATGGGCTCCGCCGACATCTACGAAGCCGTCGAGCGCCTGCCCGAGATCCGCGAATCCCTCGTCATCGGCCTCGAGGAGCCCGACGGCGGCTACTGGATGCCGCTCTTCGTCCACCTCGCGCCGGGCGCACGGCTCGACGACGCCCTGCGCGACCGCATCAAGCGGATCATCCGCGAGCAGCTCTCCCCGCGCCACGTCCCCGACGAGGTCATCGAGGTGCCCGGCATCCCGCACACCCTCACCGGCAAGCGCATCGAGGTCCCGGTCAAGCGCCTCCTGCAAGGCACACCGCTGAACAAGGCGGTCAACCCCGGCTCGGTCGACGACCTCGACCTCCTCCACTTCTACGAGGACCTCGCCCGCAAGCGCCGCTGAGCCGTCTCCCCGCAGCTCGACGCCGTTGTCAGTGCCCATGATTACTCTGAGTGAGCATTGATCGACCGAGTGCAGGGGGAACCATGGCGCACACCCGAAACGACACGATGCGACGTGCTCTGCGCCGCGAAGTCGCCGGAACCATCGGCCTGCTGGCCGACGAGGAGGACTTCGCGGCGATGCGTCGCTACCGCACCTTCGCCTTCGACGACCACGACATCTACCTCCAGCAGGTCGAAGCCCTGCTCAAGACCCTCGCCTCGCAGGGCAGGCACACCACCCTCACCCTCTTCGACCCCGAGGAGTACGAGGAGTACTGCGCGCAGACCGGCCTGGACCCCGACACCCCCGCCAGCCGCACCCGCTTCACCGCGGAACTGGCATCGGGCGGCCCCACCGTGCCCTACGACGGCCAGCCCCTCGCCGACCTCCTGCCCGACCTGGTCGACCAGGCGGTCCGACAGGCGACCTGGGAGTACGCGACGATGGTGCTCGCCCGCTCCGGTCCCTGCGCCACCTGCGGCGAGGACATCGGCCGCGCCGCGTTCGCCCGCGCATCGGAACTGATCACCCGCGCCCTCCACGCCGCGGGCCCGGGCATCCGGCACCTGGTGTGCAGCGTGCCCTCCGACGCCGAGACCCTCCTGGCCGCGCTGCACGTGGAAGTCGACGAGGACGGCAGCGCCCGGCTCGACGACACCGAGGCACTGGAGTTCGCCACGGTCCTCGCGGTCGGCATCGCCGCCCACCGCCCGGCGGGCATGGTGCTGCGCTGCATCGCCGAAGGCACCCGCGACCGCGTCCAGGGCTGGCGCATGAGCGGCGGACGACTCCAGCCCCTCACCGCCGCCGAGGTCTTCGACGCGTACTGCACCGACGCCATCTCGGGAGACCTCGTGGCCCCCGAATCCGGCGTCGACTACTGCGCGGCACCCGACCTCGAGGACGACGGACCGGAAAGGGGCCACACGCACTGAACGCCGCAGGGGGCGTCCCACCGGCTCGGTGGAACGCCCCCTGCGGGAGCAAGCGGGCTGCACGCCTACGCGCTACTCGCCCGAGAGGACCGCCTGCGCGGCCTTGCGGGCCTCCTCGGCGGTGTCCGCGGCACGGGCCGCCGAGGCGGCACGCTCGCACTGGGCCAGCGTGTACTTGCCGAGCGTCGCCCGCACGTAGGGAATGGACGCCGCACCCATCGACAGAGAGGTGACCCCCAGACCGGTCAGCACACACGCGAGCAGCGGGTCGGACGCGGCCTCGCCGCACACGCCGCAGCTCTTGCCCTCGGCCCTCGCCGCCTCCGCGGACATCGCGACCAGGTCGAGCAGCGCGGGCTGCCACGGGTCCTGCAGCCGCGACACGGCCCCGACCTGCCGGTCGGCCGCGAAGGCGTACTGCGCGAGGTCGTTGGTGCCGAGCGAGAGGAACTCGACCTCCTGCAGGATCGAGCGCGCCCGCAGAGCCGCCGACGGGATCTCCACCATCGCGCCGAACTTCGCCCGCAGCCCGGCCTCGCGGCACGCGTCCGCGAACGCCTTGGCGTCGGTGCGGTCCGCGACCATGGGAGCCATGACCTCCAGGTACACCGGCAGTCCCTCGGCGGCCTTGGCCAGCGCGGTCAGCTGCGTGCGCAGCACCTCCGGGTGATCGAGCAGCGTCCGCAGACCCCGCACGCCCAGCGCCGGGTTCGGCTCGTCGCCCGGCGTCAGGAAGTCGAGCGGCTTGTCCGCACCGGCGTCCAGGACCCGCACGACGACACGGCCCTCGGGGAAGGCCTCGAGAACCTTGCGGTACGCCTCGATCTGCTTCTCCTCGGACGGCGCCTTGGTGCTGTCGTCCAGGAAGAGGAACTCGGTACGGAAGAGACCGACGCCCTCGGCACCCGCCTCGACGGCCGCCGGCACATCGGCGGGACCACCGACGTTGGCGAGCAGCGGCACCTTGTGCCCGTCGGACGTGGCGCCCGGCCCGGTCGACGCGGCGAGCGCGGCCTTGCGCTCGGCGGCGGCGGCCGCCAGCTGCTCCCGCTTCTCCGCGCTCGGGTCCACGAAGATCTCACCGGTGCTGCCGTCGACGGCCACGACCGTGCCCTCGGCGAGCTCACCGGCACCCGGCAGCGCGACGACGGCGGGCACACCGAGCGCCCGCGCGAGGATCGCGCTGTGGCTGGTCGGGCCGCCCTCTTCCGTGACGAAGCCGAGCACCAGCGCCGGGTCGAGCAGAGCCGTGTCCGCGGGCGCCAGGTCCCGGGCGATCAGTACGTACGGCTCGTCGCTGTCCGGCACACCCGGCATCGGGACACCGAGCAGCCGCGCGACGATGCGATTCCGCACGTCGTCGAGGTCGGCCACGCGCCCGGCCATGTACTCACCGGCGCCGGCCAGCAGTTCACGGTAGTGGGAGAACGCGTCGTAGACCGCGCGCTCGGCCGTGCTGCCGACGGTGATGCGCCGGTCGACGTCGGACATGAGCTCCGGGTCCTGAGCGATCATGGCCTGTGCCTCGAGCACCGCCTGGGCCTCGCCGCCGGCCAGATTGCCGCGTGCATTCAGGTCGGCCGCCACAGCTTCCACGGCCTGGCGGGCGCGCCCCTGTTCGCGCTCGGCCTCCTCCGCGGGAATCTGCTTGGCCGGCGGCTCGAGAACCGCCGTGCCCATGTGCCGAACCTCGCCGATCGCCACACCGTGGCTCACACCGACGCCTCGCAGCGTTGTCTCCATCTCACCCGTCTCCGATAGTGCGGCGGGCGAAGCCGCCGCGTTGATTGTGCTGAGCGCCGTCGGTGACGGCGATGACGTCACTTCCAGGAGAAGAGCGCGTCGCCGGTCTTCACGTCGCCGTCCTCGACCAGCGCGGAGAGGGACTCGGCCGTGGCTTCGAGGGCCACGACGGGGCACACGGGGGACTTGCCGGCGGCCTCAACTGCGGCGGGGTTCCAGCGCACCACGGCCTGGCCGCGCCGCACGGTGTCCCCCTTGTTGACGAGGAGCTCGAAGCCCTCACCATTGAGCTGCACCGTGTCGATGCCGAGGTGCGTCAGGACGCCGTGACCCTGATCGTCGACCACCACGAAGGCGTGGGGGTGCAGAGAGACGATGATGCCGTCCACGGGGGACACGGCCTCGGAAGCCTCGCGCACGGGATCAATGGCCGTACCAGGGCCGACCATGGCACCTGAGAAGACGGGATCCGGTACTGCGGACAGTCCAATGGCGCGTCCTGCAAGCGGGGACGAAACACTGGTCATGGCATGCCTCCCAGGGGGTGGAGATTCGTAGCCGCCGTCGCTGCCTGTCCTGGACGACGCGCTGATCAGAAGCGTAAGTCATAAGAAGTCCCGGTTCCGCACGACAGATCCCGGTTGACGGACGTAGGGGCGCAGCTCAAACGATTTGCGCCCGCCCGTGCGGCGATGTAGAGTCGAACTCTGCCTGAGGTCGTGGGACGCGGTTCAGCGTCCCGGCTCGGCGACATCCTTCACGACAGATCCTATCCCTGAGTCTGGTTCCGCATGCCGCGGTGACTGTGGTCAGAGAGTCGAATGAGATCTGATAATGTCGGAGCCGCCGGAAAGGGAAACGCGAAAGCCGAAAGGCCGGAGCGGGAACCGGAAAGGCACCGAGGAAATCGGACACGAAAGAGTCTGATAGA
>NZ_JBEXWC010000038.1:0-22470 GCF_040629635.1 Streptomyces sp. NPDC005898
AGGCGCCCACCCCCCCCGGCGCGCCCCCCCCAAAAAGTCGGGGCAAGGGGTGGGGCCCCGGAACCCCCCCCGCGTGTTTTGCCCGCGGGGGGGGGGCCCCCCCCGCCGCCCCGCGGCGCTCCAGTCCCCCGCCCACCCCCCCGGAGGGTCACTTCGGGAGCCAGCCCCGCCACGTGTCCTCGTGCTCGTCGACCCACGCCTTCGCCGCGTCCTCGGGCGACATCTTCTTGTCGGCGATCATCAGGGAGACCTCGTTCTGGTCCTCCTCCGACCACCTGAAGTTCTTCAGGAACTTCGCCGCGTCGCCGCCGCTCTTCGCGAAGTCCGCGTTGAGGTACTTCTGGAGCGGCGTATGCGGATAGGCGCACTTGATCTTCGCCGGGTCGGCGTCGCAGCCCTCCTTGTACGCGGGCAGCTTCACCTCCGTCATCGGCACCTTCTCGAACAGCCACTGCGGCTTGTACCAGTAGGTGAGGAACGGCTTCTTCTGCTTGGCGAACTGCTCGATCTGGGTGATCTGCGCCGCCTCGGAGCCCGCGAAGACGACCTGGTAGTCCAGGTCCAGGTTCTCCACGAGGGCCTTGTCGTTCGTCACGTACGACGGGGAGCCGTCCATGAGCTGGCCCTTGTTGCCGCTCTCGGAGGTGCGGAGCCGGTCGGCGTACTTGTCGAGGTTCTTCCAGTGCGTGACGTCCGGGTGCTGCTTGGCGAAGTACGTCGGGACGTACCAGCCGATGTGCCCGGTCACGCCGACCTCGCCGCCGGGGACGATCGTCTTCTTGTCCTTGACGTAACGCTGTTCCTGCTCGGGGTGGCCCCAGTCCTCCATGATCGCGTCGACGCGGCCCTGGCTGAGGGCGTCCCAGGCGGGGACCTCGTCGATCTGGACCTTGTCGACGCGGTAGCCCAGCTTGTTCTTGAGCAGGTACTCGGCGACGGCGACGTCCGCCTGCGCGCCGACCCAGGACTGGACCGAGAGGGTCACGGTCCTGGCCCCGGCGGCGTTCGCGTAGGGCGAGGACTGCTGGGTCATGTCGGCGGCGCCGCAGCCGGTCAGGGCGAGCAGCGCCGCACCGGCGGTCGCCGCGCTCAGTGCACGCGTACGTACGCGCATGTCACGCTCCCTTCTTGGCGCGGCGGGTCGTCGGCTGGGTTACGCGGTCGAGCATGAGGCCGAGGCAGACGATGGCCACACCGGCCACCAGGCCCGTCGCCAGGTCGCCCTGGGCGATGCCGAACACCACGTCGTAGCCGAGCGAGCCACCGCCGACCAGGCCGCCGATGACGACGACGGCGAGGACCAGGACGACGCCCTGGTTGAGGGCGAGCAGCAGCGCCGGGCGGGCCAGCGGCAGCTGGACCTGGAACAGCTGCTGGCGGCCGGTGGCGCCGAGCGAGCGGGAGGACTCCATGGCGGCGGCGTCCACCTGGCGCAGCCCCTGGGTGGTGATGCGCACGACGGCGGGCAGCGCGTAGACGACGGCCGCGGCGACGGCGGGGGCGCGGCCGACGCCGAAGAGCGCCACGACCGGGATCAGATAGACGAACTGCGGCATGGTCTGGAAGATGTCGAGCACCGGGCGGAGCAGGCGTTCCAGGCGCTCGCTGCGGGAGGCCGCGACGCCGATCGCGAAGCCGAGGACGAGGGTCACGGCGACACCGGCGAGGACCTGCGAGAGCGTGTCGAGGGACTTGTTCCACACGCCGAGCACCCCGATCGCGCCCATGGCGGCGACGGCGGTGAGCGCGGTCTGCCAGGTGCCGATCACCCAGGCGAGGGCGGCGACGATCAGCAGCACCGACCACCAGGGCAGGCCCTGGAGGCCGTCGCGGACGGGGTCGAGGATCCAGGTGGTGAAGTGCCCGGCCCAGTCGGCGGTGCCGCCGACGACGGGCACGTCGGTGTAGAGGTGGTCGACCATCCAGTCCTTGGCGGTGTTGACCGTCGGGGCGATGTTGACGACCCAGTTCGTCGGCCAGTCGACGCGGTCCGCGAAGCGGGCGGCGAGCGCGGCGAGGAGCGTCACGGCGCCCGCGAGGGCCCAGCCCCGCCCGCCGCGCAGCGCGGAGGTGTCCTCGCCGTGGGCGCCGAGCCGCTCGCCGGCCGCGCCCGTGACGCGGTCCAGGACGACGGCGAGCAGCACGATCGGGATGCCGGCGGCGAGCGCCTGGCCGACGTCGACGGAGGACAATGCCTGGTAGACGCGGTCGCCGAGGCCGCCCGCGCCGATCACGGAGGCGATGACGGCCATGGAGAGCGCCATCATGATCGTCTGGTTGACGCCGAGCAGGAGTTCCTTGCGGGCCAGCGGCAGCCGCGCGGAGAACAGGCGCTGGCGGCCGGTCGCGCCGAGCGAGGTCACCGCCTCCATCACGCCGCCGTCGGCGCCGCGCAGGCCGAGCGCGGTGAGGCGGGCCATGGGCGGGGCCGCGTAGACGACGGTGGCGATGACGGCCGCCGGGACGCCCATGCCGAAGACGAGGGCGAACGGCAGCAGGTAGGCGAAGGCGGGCAGCACCTGCATGGTGTCGAGCACGGGCCGCAGGATGCGGAAGACGCGGTCGCTGAGGCCGCCCGCGAGGCCGAGCAGCAGGCCGAGGACGACCGAGGCGAGGACCGCCACGACCATCAGGGCGAGCGTCTGCATGGTCGGCACCCACATGCCGAGCAGCCCGCACAGGGCGAACGCGGCGGAGGCGGTGACGGCGAGCCGCACGCCCGCCACGCGCCAGGCGACGAGCCCGGCGGCGGCGGTCACGCCGGCCCAGCCGGCGGCGAGCAGGACGAGGTAGACGCCCCGCACGGACAGCACGATGGCGTTGCTGACGTGCCCGAAGAAGTAGAGGAACAGCGGGTGGCTGTCGCGGTTGTCGATGATCCAGTCGCTGGCCTTGCCCAGCGGCTCGGTCAGGTCGACGGTCAGGGCGTTCGGCCAGGCGCCGGAGGCCCACTTGGCGTCGAGGATCGAACCGTAGAAGACGAGTGCCGCCGCGGCGACGGCGAGCAGCAGGAGCTTGCCGACGGCGCGGTGGCGCAGGAGCGCGCCGATTCCGGTGTCCCTGTCCCGTACGGGACTCGAGGCGGTGGCGGTGGCCATCAGGCGACCACCTCGCCCGTGCCGGGGGCGGTTGGCGCGGGGGCCGGGCCGGCGGTGGCGGCCGGCGCGGGGGCGGCGACGCCCGCGACGACGCCGAGGAGGCCCGCGTGGTCGACCACGCCGAGGCACCGCTTGCCGTCCATCACGCGCACGGGGAAGCCGGTGCGGGCGACGGCCTCGATGGCCTCGGAGATCTTGGCCTCGGGGGCGAGGGCGGCGCCGCGGCTCTCGTCCTCGCCGGTGGCGGGCCGCATGGCGCTGCGCACGCTCATCACGTCGGCGCGCGCCACGTCGCGGACGAAGTCGCGGACGTAGTCGTCGGCCGGGGAGCCGACGATCTCCTCGGGGGTGCCGCACTGCACGACGCGGCCGTCGCGCATGAGGGCGATGCGGTCGCCCAGCTTGAGGGCCTCGCTGAGGTCGTGGGTGATGAAGACCATCGTGCGGCCCTCTTCGCGGTGCAGGCGCACGACCTCTTCCTGCATGTCGCGGCGGATCAGCGGGTCGAGGGCGCTGAACGGCTCGTCGAACAGCAGGACTTCGGGGTCGACGGCGAGGGCGCGGGCCAGGCCCACGCGCTGCTGCTGGCCGCCGGAGAGCTGGCCGGGCTTGCGCTGCTCAAGGCCCTCCAGGCCGACCTTCGCGACGACTTCGAGGGCCTTCGCGCGGCGCTCGGCCTTGCCGACGCCCTGGACCTCCAGGCCGTAGGCGACGTTGTCGAGGACCGAGCGGTGCGGCAGCAGGCCGAAGTGCTGGAAGACCATGGCGGCGCGGTGGCGGCGCAGTTCGCGCAGTCGGGCCCGGTCCATGGCCAGGACGTCCTCGCCGTCGATGGAGACGGCGCCGGAGGTGGGCTCGATGAGCCGGGTCAGACAGCGGACGAGGGTGGACTTGCCGGAGCCCGACAGGCCCATGACGACGAAGACCTCGCCCTTGTTGACCTCGAAGGACACGTCCCGCACGGCGGCCGTGCAGCCGGTCCGCTCCCGCAGTTCGGCGGGGCTCAGGCCGTGCAGGGAGGTGTCTTCCGGTATTCGTTCGGCGCGCGGGCCGAAGACCTTCCAGAGGTTCTTGACGGCGAACACGGGCCCGTCGGCGGGCGTCGTGGTCTCGGTCTCGTTCGTCATGGTGGCTTCGCTCATCGGCCGTCACCACCCAGCATCTCGGCACATTTCTCCCCGACCATGAGCACTCCGATCATCGGGTTCACGGCGGGCATCGTCGGGAAGACGGATGCGTCCGCGATACGGATTCCTGCCATGCCCCGGATCTTCAGTTCCGGGTCGACCACGGCGAGTTCATCACCGGAAGCGCCCATTCGGCAGGTGCCGGCCGGGTGGTACACGGTGTGGGCCGCCTTGCGCACCAGTTCGCCGATCTCGGCGTCGTCGGTGACCTCGGGGCCGGGGAAGACCTCGCGCTTGAGCCACTTCTTGAACGGTTCGGTCCGCGCGACCTCGCGTGCCAGCTTGATGCCGTCCACGAGTGTCCGCCCGTCGTAGTCGTCCTCGTCCTCGAAGTACCTGAAGTCGAGCGCGGGCTTGACCTCGGGGTCGGCGGAGGTGAGGTAGAGGCGGCCGCGGGCGCGGGACTTGGGGATGTTCGGCGTCATCGACACGCCGTGCTCGGGACGTTCGTAGCCGAGGCGCTCGGGGTTGTCCGTGAAGGGGATCTGGTAGAAGTGGAACATCAGGTCCGGGCCCTTGTGGTCCGGGTCCCGCTTCACGAACAGACCGGCGTCGGAGTCCATCGCGGAGTTGCCGGGGATCGGCCCGTCGGTCTCCCAGACGATGACCGACTCGGGGTGGTCGATGAGGTTCTCGCCGACGCCCGGCAGGTCGTGGACGACCGGGATGCCGAGCGCTTCGAGGTCCTCTTTCGGGCCGATGCCCGAGTGCATGAGCAGCCGGGGCGTGTCGATGGCGCCGGCGCAGACCAGCACCTCGCGGCGGGCGGTGAGCAGCGACTCCCCGCCGTCCTTGGCGCGGATGTGGACGCCGCGCGCCCGCTTGCCGTCCAGCTCCAGCCTGGTGGCCCAGGTCTCCAGGAACAGGTGGAGGTTCGGGCGGTCGCCGGCCTCCATGTGGGGGTGGAGGTAGGCGACCGAGGCGGAGGAGCGCTTGTTGTTCTCCGGGTGGTAGGCGAGGTCGAAGAAGCCGACGCCCTCGTCGAAGGGCTTGTCGTTGAAGCCGACGACCTCGGGGACGCCGAGCGCGCTCTGCACGGCCTCGACCCAGTCGGTGGCGATCTGGTTCTGGTCCTTCTTGGCGACGCGCACGATGTTGTTGCGCAGCTTGCCGAAGTAGGGGTCCATGGCCTTGGCGTTCCAGCCGGTGGCCCCGGCCTCCTCCCACTCGTCCCAGTCGGACGGCAGCGGCTTGAAGGAGATCAGGGTGTTGTGCGACGAGCAGCCGCCGAGGACCTTGGCGCGGCTGTGCAGGATGTGGGAGTTGCCGCGGGGCTGCTCCGTGGTCGTGTAGCCGTAGTCGAGGTCGCCGCCGAGCAGACCGAGCCAGCGGCGGAGCGTCAGGACGTCCTCGCGGTCGATGTCGCTGGGGCCGCCCTCGATGACGGCGACGGTGACGTCCGGGTTCTCGGTGAGCCGGGAGGCGATCACCGATCCTGCGGTGCCGCCGCCGACGATGACGTAGTCGAACTCGGTTGCGGACGGGGGGTTTTCGGCCATGGGGTGGCTGCTCCTCTTCCTGCGAGGCCGTGCAAGGTGCTTGCGCGTGATCGGGTGCTAGCCCGCGAACCAGCGGACGGGGCGCGGTGCCAGGTTCTGGTAGACGTGCTTGGACTCGCGGTACTCGGCCAGGCCCGCGGGGCCGAGCTCGCGCCCGACGCCGCTCTTGCCGAAGCCGCCCCACTCCGCCTGCGGCAGGTAGGGGTGGAAGTCGTTGATCCAGATGGTGCCGTGGCGCATCCGGCGGGCCATGCGGCGGCCGCGGCCCGCGTCGCTGGTCCACACGCCGCCCGCGAGGCCGTACTCGGTGTCGTTGGCGAGCGCGACGGCCTCGTCCTCGGTGGTGAAGGTCTCGACGGTCAGGACGGGCCCGAAGACCTCTTCCCGTACGACCTTCATCTCGCGGTGGCACTGGTCGAGCACGGTCGGCTCGTAGAAGTAGCCGGTGGCGGGCCTGATGTCGCTCGGCTCGGGGCGCTTGCCGCCGCAGCGCAGCACCGCGCCCTCCTCCAGGGCCGAGGCGACGTACATCTCGGTCTTCTCGCGCTGCTCCCGCGAGACGAGGGGGCCACACTCGACGCCGTCCTCGGTGCCGCGGCCGAGCCTGATCTTCTCGGCGCGGCGCGCCAGCTCGGTCACGAAGCGCTCGCGGACGGACTCCTCGATGATCAGGCGGCCGCCGGCGGAGCAGACCTGCCCGCTGTGGATGAAGGCGGCGTTGAGCGCCTGGTCGACGGCGGTGTCGAAGCCCTCTTCGGTGGCGCAGGCGTCGGCGAAGACGACGTTCGGGTTCTTGCCGCCGAGTTCCAGGGCGACCTTCTTCACGCCGAGCGCGGCGGCCTGGGCGACCTTGGTGCCGGAGACGAGTCCGCCGGTGAAGGAGACCAGGTCGACGTCGGGGTGGTCGGCGAGGCGGGCGCCGACGGTGTGGCCGGGGCCGGTCACGAGGTTGGCGACACCGGCGGGCAGCCCGGCCTCGACCAGCAGCTCGATGAGCACGACGGTCGTCAGCGGGGTGATCTCGCTGGGCTTGACGACGAAGGTGTTGCCCGCCGCGAGGGCGGGGGCGATCTTCCAGCTGGCCTGGAGCAGCGGGTAGTTCCAGGGCGTGATCATCGAGCAGACGCCGACGGGCTCGTGCACGACGACGCTGTGGATGTCGTCGCTGCCCGCGTCCACGACGCGTCCGGGGCCCTCGCCGATGACCAGGTCGGCGAAGTAGCGGAAGGCGTCGGCGACGCAGTCCACGTCGACGCGGCCCTCTTCGAGGGTCTTGCCGGCGTCCCGGCTCTCCAGGAGGCCGATCTTCTCGCGGTCGCGTACGAGCAGGTCGGCGACGCGGCGCAGCAGCGCGGCACGCTCGGCGACGGGTGTGGTGGGCCAGGGTCCCTCGTCGAAGGCCTTGCGGGCGGCGGCGATGGCGGCGTCCGCGTCCCGCGTGGAGCCCTCGGCGATCACGGCGAACGGCTTGCCGTCCGCCGGGTCGAGGATCTCGCGGGTGGCGCCGGAAGCGGCGCTCAGCCACTCCCCGCCCACGTGAATGGTCTGTTGTGCGGACACGTCCCGTTCGCCTTCCGTTCCCGTCAGATGTCGTCACTCGCGGTAGCCAGGCGCACCTGCCCCCCTGCGGGGAAACCATGCCTACGAATGGCTGAAAGTGCGCCGTGTCACTGTGCGGCGGTCTCGACCGGGTCGTCCGCCAAGTCCGGCTCGTCCTGCGCGGTGAGCCCGGCGATCCAGAGCGGCATCAGCCAGTGCGTGACGAGAACGGCGAACAGGACGGGGAAGAGCAGCTCCTTCTGCGCCACACCGGCGAGGGCGGCGGCGCCCGAACCGGCCACCGCCGCGAGCAGCGTCCACAGCGTCGCGCGGTGGGCGCGGGCCAGCACCCTGTTCCGCTCCGCGCGCTGGCGTTCGTCCAGCGCGCGCACGCGCAGTTCGAGCAGGCCGCGCGTGGAGCTGTTGATGACCCCGGTCGCCACGCACCAGGGCAGCAGGAGGACGAGCATGGCCACGGTCGCCCAGCGCCGCTCGCCCAGGACGGAGCCGAGCCAGGCCAGGACGCCGGCGCCGGTCAGGGCGACGTGGGCGAGGACCACGGCCCGCCTGCGCGCGGCGGTGGCGTGGAACGGCGCCGCCTCGGGGCGGTTCATCAGCCGGTACATCCGCCGGTCGTAGGGGGTCATGGGGCGCTGTTCGCCGGTGGTCATCACTGCTTCCTCCCGTAGACCTGATCCGTGAGCGGGCGAAACGGTTCGAGGGAGAACACGGCCTCGACCGGCAGACCGAAGAACTTGGCGATCTTCAGCGCGAGGTCGAGGCTCGGGTTGTACTGCCCCCGTTCGATGTAGCCGATGGTCTGGTAGTGGACGCCCACTGCCTCGGCCAGGTTCTGACGCGACACCTTCCGTTCGGCGCGCACCATCGCCAATCTGTTGTGCACTTGCTCGCTCATGTATAAGAAGTACTACATTTATGAGTACGTGGGCAATGGGGTTGCTCGCCGTCGCTCTCAGGCGAGCAGTCCCCGCGCGCACTCCCGTAGCCACGCGTGCGCCGGGTCGGCGTCGTGCCGGGGGTGCCAGGCCATGCCGAGCGGCAGCGGCGGCAGGTCCAGGGGGATCTCGAAGGTGACCAGGCCCAGGGTGTTCGTCAGGGGGCGGGCCCAGGAGGTGACGAGGCCGACCAGGTCCGTGCGCAGCAGCATGAAGGCCGACGCGGCGAACGTCCCCACGCTGCCCACCACCCGCCTGCTCAGGCCCAGTTCGGCGAGCGCGGCGTCCAGCGGCCCGCTCAGGCGGCCCCGCCGCGAGACGATGACGTGGTCGGCCGCCGCGAAGCGGCGCACCGTCATCCTGCCGTCCAGCAGGGGGTGTCCGGGGCGTACGAGGCCGAGCATCCGGTCGTCGCGGAAGTGCTCCACCCGCACCTCGGGCGCGGTCGCGCCGATCACGCCGAGCTCCAGGTCGGCGGTGCCCTGGCGCAGCAGCGGCGCGTCCTCGTGGCTCTCGCCGAGGAAGCGGAGCCGGACGCCCGGCGCCTCCCGCGCGGCGCGGGCGAAGAGCGCGGGGCCGTAGGCGCCGGTGAGCGCGTCGTTGGCGAGGATCGTCAGGGTGCGGGAGACCGTGCGCAGATCGACGGCGCCGGGCCCGGCGAAGAGCGCGCGGGCCCGCTCGACCACGGCGCCGACCTCGGCCTGGACGGCAAGCGCGTGCGGTGTCGGCACCATCCGCCGCCCGGCGCGCACGAGCACGGGGTCCCCGAGCGCCTTGCGGATGCGCCCGAGGGTGCGGCTCATCGCGGGCTCGGACAGATGCAGCCGGCGGGCGGCGCCGGACACGCTCTGCTCGTCGAGCAGGACGTCGAGGGCGAGCAGCAGGTTCAGGTCGAGACCCGCCCCGCCGCTGGATTGCGTCACACGCATGCACCCCTTGCGAAAGTTGCACTGGAAAGCAAGTCGGGGCCGAGCCTACGGTGGCAGCACATCCCACCCCACCACGCTCCCCGGGAGGAGCCTTGCTCTCGCCTGCCCGCACCCCGACCCGACCCCCCGCCCAGGACGCGCCGCCGCACCTGAGACGCTCGACCCTGCTGGCCCTGTGCGCCTGCGTGCTCGTCGCCCAGGGCATGGTCGCCGCCATCAACCTCCTTGTCCCCCAGCTGACTTCGTCCTCGCTGCACCTGTCGTCCAGCGGACTGCTGTGGACGGTCGACGCGTACGTCCTCGTCTTCGCGGGGCTCCTCATCCCGGCCGGCGCGCTCGGTGACCGGTACGGCCGCAAGGGCGCGCTGCTGTGCGGGCTCGGTCTTTTCGCCGCCGGGGCCGTGGTCAGCGCGCTCGCCGCCGCGCCGGCCGTGCTGATCGCCGGGCGCGCGGTGTCCGGGGCGGGCGCCGCGCTGATCATGCCCGCGACCATGTCGATCCTGATGCGGGTCGCGCCGCCCGCGGACCGGCCGCGCGCCCTCGCGTCCTGGACCCTCGCGGCGGGCCTCGGCGGGCTCACCGGCAACCTCGGCGGCGGGCTGATCGGCCAGTACCTGTCCTGGCGCGCGCTGTTCTGGGCGGTGGTGCCGCTCGCCGCGCTGCTCGCCCTGGCCGTCGCCCGCGTGACGCCGCGCACGGACAAGGCGGCCGAGGCGCCCGCCCTGGACCCGCTGGGCACCCTCCTGCTGACCGGCGGCCTGTTCGCCCTGCTCTTCGGCATCATCGAGAGCCCGCTGTACGGCTGGACGGCCGCCCGCATCCTGGCCGCCTTCGCGGCCGGCACCGCTCTTCTCGTCCTGTTCGCCGCGCACGCCCTGCGCTCACGGGCCCCGCTCTTCGACCCCCGCGTCTTCGCCTCGCGGCGGCTGCGCGCGGCGGCGCTCGGCACCGCCGCGAGCTTCTTCGGCCTCTTCTCGCTCTTCTACGTCAACTCCCAGTACCTGCAGTACGAGAAGGGGTACGGCGCCGCCCGCGCGGGCCTCGCCATCATCCCGCTCACCCTCGGCATGACGCTGGTCCCCCGGCTCGCCGCGCGCTGGTCGGGCCGGCCGCGGCCGGTGGCGGGCGGCGGGCTGCTCCTGATCGGCCTGGGCCTGCTCGGCACGTCCACGGCGGGGGCGTCGACCCCGTACGCGGTGTACGCCTGCTGGCTGCTGGTCATCTCGACGGGCACCGGCCTGTGCATGCCGGTCCTGACGCTCGGCGTCGTCACCTCGCTCCCGCCGCGGCAGGCGGGCCTCGGTTCGGGGCTCAGCACCTCGGCGCGCGAGGTGGGCGCCGCGCTCGGCGTGGCCGTCACCGGCACCATGCTGGCGTCGCACGCCTCGGCCGGCTTCGCGGACGGCATGGCGACGGCGCTGCGCGTGGTGGCCCTGGTGGTGGTCGCCGCCGCGGCGGCGGTCACGTACGGGTACGGCAAGGAGCGGACCGCCCGCACGTGACGGCGCCTGAACACGAAACCGCCCCCGGCGGCCGCTCGTCGCGGCTGCCGGGGGCGGCGCAGGCCCTGTCCGGGGAGGGGGGAAGCGGCTCAGATGAGGCCGAGACCGCGCACGGCCTCGCGCTCCTCTTCCAGCTCCTTGACGGAGGCGTCGATGCGGGCGCGGGAGAACTCGTTGATCTCCAGGCCCTGGACGATCTCGTACGCGCCGTCCTTGGTGGTGACGGGGAAGGAGGAGATGAGCCCCTCCGGAACGCCGTACGAACCGTCCGACGGGATGCCCATCGAGGTCCAGTCGCCGGCGGCCGTGCCGTTGACCCAGGTGTGGACGTGGTCGATGGCGGCGTTGGCGGCGGAGGCGGCCGAGGACGCGCCACGGGCCTCGATGATCGCGGCGCCGCGCTTGGCGACGGTCGGGATGAACTCGTCCGCGAGCCAGGACTGGTCGCCCACGACGTCGGCGGCGTTCTTGCCGGCAATCTCCGCGTGGAAGATGTCCGGGTACTGGGTGGCCGAGTGGTTGCCCCAGATGGTGAGCCGCTTGATGTCGGAGACCGACGAGCCGGTCTTCTTCGCCAGCTGCGACAGCGCGCGGTTGTGGTCCAGACGGGTCATCGCGGTGAAGCGCTCCGCCGGTACGTCCGGGGCGGCGGCCTGCGCGATGAGCGCGTTGGTGTTGGCCGGGTTGCCGACGACGAGCACCTTGATGTCGTCGGCGGCGTGGTCGTTGATGGCCTTGCCCTGCGGCTTGAAGATGCCGCCGTTGGCCTCCAGGAGGTCACCGCGCTCCATGCCCTTGGTGCGGGGGCGGGCGCCGACGAGGAGGGCGACGTTGGCGCCGTCGAAGGCGACGTTCGGGTCGTCGCTGATCTCGATGGAGTTCAGCAGCGGGAAGGCGCAGTCGTCGAGCTCCATGGCGGTGCCCTCGGCGGCCTTCAGCGCCGGCGTGATCTCAAGAAGGCGCAGGTTGACCGGCACGTCAGCGCCGAGCAGGTGGCCGGAGGCGATGCGGAAGAGCAGCGCGTAGCCGATCTGGCCGGCCGCGCCGGTGACGGTGACATTCACGGGAGTGCGGGTCATGGCGATCTCCGTAAGACAGCTGGCGGTGGGGGTCCCTGATCCTCGTACTGATGTACCGGATGTACTGGTGTACCGGATCCCCGATTTCCTGGATCCCCGCCGACGCCACGCCGAGTCTTCGATCGCCTCTCGATGATCGATCTCTTGGCATCAAGAGAGATCCGCCCGTCAGGCTATCGCGCCCCGGACCGGCCCGGCCCCCGGGTCCGTGTGGCCCCGCCCACAGCTTGCGCCGACCGGGGGGAAAGGGCCGGCGCCAGCTGGGGGGAAGGGGGGCGGCCGCCATCCGGGGGGGGGGGGAGGACGGCGGCCGCCGTGGGGGTGTTGGCCACTCCCGTGGGGGTACGGTCCGCTTGCCCCGCCTCCCCGGTCTCATGCACTTCTTTCCTCAACTTTCTTCTGCCCCGCGTGTTCCTCGCGGTTCCCGCGCTGCGCCGGCCGTCAGCCCGGCCGCTCACGACGCCTACTCCGTGCAGCCCCGCTGCCCCGACACCAGCACCGCGCACGCCTTCGCGGCGCCCTGCGTCCTGGCCGCCACCATCGGCGTATACGCGTCGAAATCCTCGTCCACCGTGCCCGTCCGCCCGGCCGCCGCGCCTCCGCCCGGCCCCTTGACGGTGACCTCGTCCCCCGGTGTCGCCCGGGTGATCCGCGCCCACGCCGCCCGGCACGTCTTGCTGTAGCGCACCTCGATCAGCGTGCCGCCGACCGTCGCCCGCGAGGCCGTCCTCGCCCGCTCACCGCCGCACCCCATGGCCTCGGGGTCCTTGCCCGCGCAGTCCCCGCCACGGCACTCGACCCCCGCCGGAAGCTTCCCGTCACCGGTGCTCGGCGCCGCGGACGGCTTGTGCTCGCCGGTGGTGTCGCCCTTGCCGCCGAAGTCGAAGCCGACGTCGGTGAGGAAGGCCGCGGCGGCCATGACGACGAGCGCACCGAGAACTCCCGCGAGGAACATGAGGAGCTTGCGCCGACGCCGCCGCCGGTCGGGCGAGGTGCCGCCGTCGGGCGCCGCCACGGGCGCGGGCGCCGCGCCGTAGGGGGGCACGGACGCGGCGCCGTACGAGGGCGAGGGCACGTAGGAGGGCGAGGGCCAGGTCGGCCGCGGCACCGTGGGCGAGACACCCGCCGGCCCCGCCACCCCCGTCACACCGCCCGCGCCGCGTGCGCCGCCCCGCGCCGTGCCACGGTCCCCGCGCGACGCGGCGCCCTTGGCCCGCGCATCGGCGGCGGACGGCGCATCCACCGGCGCGGGGGACACGGTTGCGGGCGGCGGGCCGGCCGCCTCCCGCTCCCCCAACTCGCCCAGCGCCGCCCGCGCCTGCGAGATCCGTATCGCCTGCATGGTCATGTCGTGCCGCATCTCGGAGCGGCTCCAGGCGCGCTCCGCCAGCTCCCACAGGGTGAGGAGATGCACCGGCCGCGTGCCCGTCACCTCGGCCAGCGCGACGACCGCGCCCTTGGGGGCGAGCAGCCGCCCGTTCAGGTAGCGCTCCCAGGACGTCTTGCTGTAGCCGGTCCGGTCCGCGACCGCCGCGACGCTCAGGCCGCTGTGGGCCACGAGCCCGCGCAGCCGGTCGGCGAACTCCCTGACCTCCGGGTCGAGCTCGTCCGGCAGCGCCTTCCAACGAGGCATCGCTCCCCCTCTTCCCGTCCGTACCTGTCCTGCCCCCGTACCACTGACCAGAGGGATGCGCGGAGCCAGGATGTCAGTTCCCGCAACGGGCGCGCACCGGAGCGGGACCGGTCACCGGCGGGTGCGAGGGGGCCCGCACAGGGGCCGGACTCGTTGCAGGCCCCGCACACCGTTGCGGAATGGTCACCTCCATGCCACAGGGATCAGGCACCCCTTGAACCCGGTTGGCGCGTCCATGACCCTGGAGGCGAGCGGAACGCACCGCTTACATCGGGAGTTTCCGGCAGGAAACCCTCGTCATGAACGGCGGCGCCCGTCCTCCCACGGGGGAGAGGACGGGCGTCGTCCCTTTGCCCCGAAAGGGTGCACTTCGGCCCGGTCGGGGGCTTCGGGCCGAAAAGCTCGGCACAGTCGGTGAGGTAACGGCACACGCACCCGACCAAGGGAGAACCCGCGCCCATGAAGCCGAGCACCGCCCTCCGCACGAGCCACGCCCTCTTCGTCGCCGCCGCCCTCCTGGGCGCCGGCCTCGTCACGTCGCCCGCCGCGTCGGCGGCCCCCGTGAGCCGCCCCGACGCTTCCGCCGCCTCCGCCGCGATCCAGGGCACCGCCCCGGACTGCGTCAAGAGGGACGTCATCAAGCACCGGAAGTACGTGAAGGTGACCAACCTCTGCGGCCACGCCATGCACCTGAAGGTCGTCATCGACTGGGGCAACGACTCGCCGTGCCTCACCTACCAGCACAACGAACAGTGGGAGTGGAACTGGGGCCGCGGCTCCTACGGCAAGGTCGTCACCTGCTGAGCCGCGCCCGGACGCCTCAGGGCCCCGCGCCCGTCCCGGCCCCGGGTGTCACCAGGCCCGTCTCGTAGGCCACCACCACCGCCTGCGCCCGGCTGTCCAGGCCGAGCTTGCTCATCGTGCGGTTCAGGTGCGTCTTGACGGTGGCCTCGCTGATGTAGAGGCGCTCGGCGATGTCCGCGTTGGTCAGGCCGCGCGCGATCAGCTTCAGGACCTCGACCTCGCGCAGGGTCAGCGCCGCGAGGTCGGGCGGCGGTTCCTCGCCGCCGCCCGACCTCGCGCCCTGCCGCGCGAACGCCTCCACGAGGCGCCGCGTCACGCTGGGCGCGAAGAGCGCGTCCCCGCAGCCGACCGCCGCCACCGCGGCCAGCAGCCGTTCGGGCCCGGAGTCCTTGAGCAGGAACCCGCAGGCGCCGGCGCGCAGCGCCCCGTACACGTACTCGTCGAGGTCGAAGGTGGTCAGGACCAGCACGCGCGGGGCGGGCTCGGTCGCCTGGGCGAGGATCCTCGCGGTGGCCGTGATGCCGTCCGTGCCCGGCATCCGGATGTCCATGAGGATGACGTCGGGCCGGGTGCGCGCGGCCAGTTCGACGGCCTCGTCCCCGTCGCCGGCCTCGCCGACGACCTCGATGCCGGGCGCGGCGCGCAGCAGCCCGACCAGTCCCGCACGGATGAGGAACTGGTCGTCGACCACAAGTACCCTGATGGAGCCGGTCATCCGGTCACTCCGCCCCGCTGTCCCCCTGAGCCGCGGCCCGCGCCGAGGTCGGCAGGGTGAGACGCACGGCGAATCCCCCCTCGCTCAGCGGGCCGATGCTGATCGTCCCGCCGTAGAGCTTGGCCCGCTCACGCATCCCGATCAAGCCATGTCCGCCGCCGGTCCGCACTCTGTCCTGAATCACCCCCTTCCCGTCGTTGCTGACCGAAACCTCGATGTGCCGTCGGCGGTAGGCGAGTTCGACGTCCGTGCCCGCTCCCGGGGCGTGCTTCAGCACGTTGGTCAGCGCCTCCTGCACCACGCGGTAGGCGCAGAGTTCGATGCCGGGGGCGAGCGGTCGCGGCTCTCCCGTGACCCGCAGCTCGACGGGGACGCCCCCGGCGCGCACGCGCTCGACCATCTCCGCCAGCCGGGCCAGGCCCGGCATCGGCGCCTCCGGGGTGCCGTCGCCGTCCTCGCCGTCCCCGGCGCGCAGCACCCGCAGCATGCGGCGCAGTTCTTCGAGCGCCTCGCCGCTGGTCCCGGCGATGGTGCCGAGCGCGGCGCGCGCCGTGGCGGGGTCCGAGCCGAAGACGAACGTGGCGAGGCCCGCCTGCACGGATATCACCGACATGTGGTGGGCGACCACGTCGTGCAGCTCGCGGGCGATGCGGCCCCGCTCCTCGGCGACCTCGCGCCGGGCACGCTCGTCCTGCTCCACCTTCAGCTGCCGGGCCAGCTCGGCCGTGCGCCGGGCGGCGTGCCCGAAGCGCCAGATCACCAGCGGGAACCCGATGGCCTGCGCGACGACGGCGGCCATCGTCGCGCCGTCCGTGATCAGACCCGCGTAGATCCACGCGGCGCCCGTCAGCGCCGCGCAGGGCAGCGAGAGACGGGCGGGCCGCAGCGAGGCGACCGTGTAGACGGCGAGCATGGGCGCGAAGGTGTTCAGGACGGGCCAGTAGCCGGCCGTGACGTAGACGAACCAGACCGCGTGGACGAAGAGGAACACGGCGAGCGGCGCCTTGCCGCGCAGCACCGCGGGAAGATTGGCGAGCGCCACCAACACGTATCCGCTGGCGTCGAGTTCGGGCCAGCCCTGCCGTGCGGACTCCTCGCCGAGCAGCACGGCCACCGCGGTGAGGGCGAGCGCGATGAGCGCGTCGACGGCGAGGGGGCGGATCCGCATCGCCGCAGCGTAACCCGGGTGCGGGCGGTACAACGTCAACCATGCGCCGTACAGCGGAAGTTGCAGGAACCGGGCGGCTACGGCGCGCGGTGCAGCGGGGAACCGAACCAGGAGCTGACGACTGCCCCGGCCGTCCCCCGTAGCGTCGTGCACCTGGCGGTGGCCCGTCCCCACGGGGGAGGACGGGCCACCGCGCGACGGGTGAGCGCCTGACCACCAGGGGCGGCGGCGGCTAACTGTCGATGGTGAAGTGCAGGGTGTCGTCCAGGAAGGGGATCTCCAGCCACGGTTGCGGCTGCGCCATCATGGCGAGGAGCACGATGGCGACACCCAGCGCCCCGTACGTGACCATGTCCGTGAAGCGCGAGCGCACCGCCAGCATCCCGACGTCCGGCAGCGCCCACCGCAGCGCGGCGCCGCCGACGAGCGCGAGGCCCACCAGCATCGTGCCGACGCGGAACACGTCGAACGCGGTGAGCAGCAGCCCGAGCCCGACCACGGACGCCACGCTCAGCAGCGGCCACTGCCGGGCGGGGGCGGGCGCGTCGCCCGGGGCCGCGCGGCCACCGCCCTCGGGCCGCGCCGTGTCCCGGGTGAACAGCGGGAAGCGGCGGGAGACCTTGCGGGGCCGCCCGTCCGGCCCCGGCGCGCTGACCGCGCCCTTGGCCTGCACGGTCTCCGGGGTCTCCGGGGTGCCTGGGGCGCCCGGGGTCTCCGGAGGCACAGTGGTCTCCGGGTGCTCAGCGGTCTCCGGGTGCTCGGGGGTCGCCGGGGTCTCGGCGGTCTCCGGGGGCGCGGGGGTCGCCGGGTCCTTCGACGCCCCCGACGGCTCCGTGTCCCCGGGGACCGGCCGGGCCTTCGGCTCGGGTTGTGCGTTCATGCGCTCGCCCCTTTCCCCGGGTCAGCTCGCGGCGGCGCTTCGCTCGGCGGCCTCGACGACGTTGACCAGGAGCTGGGCGCGGGTCATCGGGCCGACACCGCCCGGGTTCGGGGAGATCCAGCCGGCGACCTCGGCGACACCGGGGTGCACGTCGCCGACGATCTTGCCGCTCTCGTCGCGCGAGACGCCGACGTCCAGCACCGCGGCGCCCGGCTTCACGTCCTCGGGCTTGATGAGGTGCGGGACGCCCGCGGCGGCCACAATGATGTCGGCTCGCTTCAGGTGCGCGGCGAGGTCACGGGTGCCGGTGTGGCACTGCGTGACGGTGGCGTTCTCGGACTTGCGGGTGAGCAGGAGCGGCATGGGCCGGCCGATGGTCACGCCGCGGCCCACGACGACGACCTCGGCGCCCTTGATCTCCACGTCGTGCCGCCGCAGCAGCCGGATGATGCCGTACGGGGTACAGGGCAGCGGCGCCGGCTCGTTCAGGACGAGCCGGCCGAGGTTCATCGGGTGCAGGCCGTCGGCGTCCTTGTCCGGGTCCATCAGCTCCAGGACGCGGTTCTCGTCGATGCCCTTGGGCAGCGGCAGCTGGACGATGTAACCGGTGCAGGCGGGGTCGTCGTTGAGTTCGCGGACGACGGCCTCGATCTCCTCCTGGGAGGCGGTGGCGGGCAGTTCGCGCTGGATGGAGGCGATGCCGACCTGCGCGCAGTCGCGGTGCTTGCCCGCGACGTACTTCTGGCTGCCCGGGTCGTCGCCGACCAGGACGGTACCGAGTCCGGGCGTGACGCCCTTCTCCTTCAGGGCCGCCACGCGGGCGGTCAGTTCGGACTTGATCGCGGCTGCGGTGGCCTTGCCATCGAGAATCTGGGCGGTCATGACCCCATCTTCCCGGATGAGGGCCGCCGGGTACCAATCAGGGCTCCCCGGTGTCCCACACGCTGATCAGCGAGGTTGCACTTGCACAACACCTGTGGAATGCGGCTGGACAAATAAGCCGGGCCTAAAGAACGATGAGCGCACAGTGCCGCGGGCAGTGTCGGGGGGACGGACCGCATCTGTAGATCATTCCTCCGTGATGTGCCGCGTCGTCCCCGCATGACCCGACGGAGGAAGACCGCCATGAGTTACGGCGACCCGAACAACCCCTACGGGCAGCCGCCCCAGCAGCCGCCGGCCGCGCCCGGCTACGGCTACCCCCAGCAGCCCCCGCCCGGCGTCCCGCCGCAGCAGGGCTACGGCTACCCGCAGCAGCCGGCCTACCCCGGTTACCCGGGCGGCAACATGATGCAGCAGACGATGCCGGGCCTGCTGGTCACCGCGCGCGTCTTCCTGTTCCTCATCTCGGCGGTGCAGATCCTCGGCGCGATCAGCTGCCTCTACGGCGCCGCGGTGACCAACGACGTCTCGGACAGCGCCGATGACCTGGGATTCACGAGCACCAGCGACTTCGGCGACGCGGCCACCGGTGTCTTCGTGATCTTCGCGCTCATCAGTGCGGCCCTCGCCGCTCTGTCCATCACGCTCGGGGTGAAATTCAGCCGCGGCGGACAGGGCGTGCGCATCACCACCGTGATCTACGGCGCCCTCGGCGGTGTCATCGGCCTGATCTACCTCTTCGTCGGCATGGACACGGGCTTCGCGAGCGCCATCATCTTCCCGCTCATCTGGGTCGTCTTCGCCGTGATCATCACGATGGCCCCAGTGGTTCCCAGCGGCACGGCGTGGTTCAACCGCCCGCGCTACTGAGCGACTCGGCCCCCCGCACGGGGCACCGAACGTGGCCGCGCCCTTCCCGGAGGAAGGACGCGGCCACTGTCGTACGTACGTCTGGTGCGGCTCAGTCGTACGTACGTCAGGTGCGGCTCAGTGGAAGAAGTGCCGCGTCCCCGTGAAGTACATCGTGACGCCCGCCTTCTTCGCCGCCTCCACGACCAGCTCGTCGCGGACCGAACCGCCCGGCTGGACCACGGCCTTGACGCCCGCGGCGGTCAGGATCTCCAGCCCGTCGGGGAAGGGGAAGAACGCGTCGGAGGCGGCGTACGAGCCGCGCGCCCGCTCCTCGCCCGCCCGCTCGACGGCGAGCTTCGCGGAGTCGACGCGGTTGACCTGCCCCATGCCGACGCCGACCGAGGCGCCGTCCTTGGCGAGCAGGATCGCGTTGGACTTGACCGCGCGGGACGCCTTCCAGGCGAACGCCAGCTCGGCCAGCTCCCGTTCGTCGAGCGCGTCGCCCGTGGCGAGCGTCCAGTTGGCGGGGTCGTCGCCGTCGGCCTGGAGGCGGTCGGTGACCTGGAGCAGCGCGCCGCCGTCGATCTGCTTGACCTCGACCGGGTTCGCCGGCGCCCCGTGGGCGCGCAGCACGCGGATGTTCTTCTTCTTGGTGAGGACCTCGAGGGCGCCGTCCTCGTACGCCGGCGCGACGATGACCTCGGTGAAGATCTCGGCGACCTGCTCGGCCAGCTCCTTGCTCACCGGGCGGTTGACCGCGATGACGCCGCCGAACGCGGAGAGCGGGTCGCAGGCGTGCGCCTTGCGGTGCGCCTCGGCGACGTCCGCGCCGATCGCGATGCCGCACGGGTTGGCGTGCTTGATGATCGCGACACAGGGCTCGTCGTGGTCGTAGGCGGCCCGGCGCGCGGCGTCGGTGTCCGTGAAGTTGTTGTACGACATCTCCTTGCCGTGCAGCTGCTCGGCCTCGGCGAGACCGCCCTTGCCGTCGACGTAGAGGGCCGCGCCCTGGTGCGGGTTCTCGCCGTAGCGCAGGACGTTCTTGCGCGCGTAGGTGGCGCCGAGGAAGCCGGGGAAGCCGGAGTCGTCCGCCGCCGCGTAGTCGTCCGCGAACCAGCTCGCCACCGCCACGTCGTAGGCGGCCGTGTGCCGGAATGCCTCTCCCGCGAGCCGCTTGCGCTCGGTCAGGTCAAAGCCGCCCGTCTTCACCGCCGCGAGGACGTCGGCGTAGCGCTCGGGGTCGGTGACGACCGCGACCGAGGGGTGGTTCTTGGCGGCGGCGCGGACCATCGAGGGGCCGCCGATGTCGATCTGCTCCACGCACTCGTCGGGCGTCGCGCCGGAGGCGACGGTCTCCTTGAAGGGGTAGAGGTTCACGACGACGAGCTGGAACGGCTCGACGCCCAGCTCGGCGAGCTGGTCGCGGTGGTCCGCCAGCCGCAGGTCGGCGAGGATGCCCGCGTGGACCTTGGGGTGCAGGGTCTTGACCCGGCCGTCCAGGCACTCGGGGAAGCCGGTCAGCTCCTCGACCTTGGTGACGGGCACGCCGGCGGCGGCGATCCGTCCGGCGGTGGAGCCGGTGGAGACGAGCTCGACGCCCGCCTCGTGCAGGCCGCGCGCCAGCTCTTCCAGGCCGGTCTTGTCGTAGACGCTGACCAGGGCGCGCTTGATGGGGCGCCGCGTGCCGTCGGTGCCTGGGGCGTTCGCGGTGTTCATAGCTTCGGCGGTCACGGGATAAGAACCTTTCGTCCCTCAATGCGGTAGCCGTGCCGGGCCAGACGCCCCACGACATCGACGAGCAGCGTGCGCTCGACTTCCTTGATGCGCTCGTGCAGAGCGCTCTCGTCGTCCTCGTCCCGGACCTCGACCACGCCCTGGGCGATGATCGGGCCGGTGTCGACGCCGTCGTCGACGAAGTGGACGGTGCAGCCGGTGACCTTGACGCCGTACGCGAGTGCGTCGCGCGCGCCGTGGGCCCCCGGAAAACTGGGCAGCAGCGCGGGGTGCGTGTTCACGAACCGCCCGCCGAAGCGGGCGAGGAACTCCTTGCCCACGATCTTCATGAACCCGGCGGAGACCACCAGGTCCGGCCCGTGCGCGGCCGTCGCGGCGGCCAGGGCCGCGTCCCACTCCTCGCGGGTCGCGTGGTCCCTCACCCGGCAGACGAAGGTCGGGATCCCGGCGCGCTCGGCGCGCTCCAGGCCCGCGATGCCGTCGCGGTCGGCGCCGACCGCGACGATCTCGGCGCCGTAGGCCGAGGCCCCCTCGGCCCGGATGGTGTCCATCAGGGCCTGCAGGTTCGTGCCCGACCCGGAGACCAGCACGACGAGTCGCTTGGGGCGCGCGTCCACGGCGCTCTCGGCCACAGCGGGGCCCTTTCTCGGGAGGTGCGTCTTTGTATGGTCGTACGAAGGCTTCGAGCCCCGCGATACGGGGAACCCTACGAAGCGGCCGACCGCCAGCAACGATACCGGCACCCGGAACCGCCCCTCACGGGACGGGGGCGCGGGCGGAAGGTAGCGTCTGTGGGAAAGGCGCCGCATACCGACGAACGCCGGGTGGCCGAGCCGCACGCGGGCTCCAGCACGGTCACCACGGCTCTACCAAGGGGAAGACGCACACCTGATGCCGGACCGTAGCCGCCCTTCGTCTCCACCGCAGGACCCCGACTCCCAGGGACCGGGGTCCCGGGGCGCGGGCTCCCAGGGCGCGGGCAAGGACGACGACAACCCCTTCGCGCCGCCGCCGGAGGGGACACCGGACCGCCCGTGGCAGCCGCGCCGCCCCTCGGACGGTTCCGCGCCGGACGACTCGGGCGAGGGCCAGGGCCCCTCCTGGGGCAGCCAGTGGAGCGACCGCCAGCCCGGCCGCTCGGCGGGCGGCTTCGGCGAGCGGCCGCGCCAGCAGGGCGGCCCCGGACAGGACGGCCCCTCGGGCCCGGGCGGCGGCGGTCTGCGCTGGGACCCGACGGACCCGGCCCAGCGCCGCGCGCGCTACGGCCTGCTCTCGGGCATGTGGGCCTTCTTCTTCGCGCTGTTCGGCTGGCGGTACGTGGCGCTGCTGCTCGGCGCGCTCGCGCTGAGCTGGGCCATCCAGTCGCTGCGCGCCAAGCCGCGTACGCCGGATCCGACGGCGGCGGGGGCGGGGGCCGCGGGGGCGGCCGGAGCGGGTGGCATGGGCGGTGCGGGCGGCACGGGTGGTGCGGGCGGCACGGGTGGTGCGGCCGGCACGGGTGACGCCGGTGGTACTGGCGGTGCGGGTGGTCTCGTCGGCGTCGGGCGGAAGGGGCCGTCGAGCACGCGGCCGCAGACGACGGCCGCGATCAGCGGCCTGGTGACGGGGGCGCTGGCGCTGCTCATGGTGGCGGGGACGTTCACGGCCCAGCTGGTCTACCGCGACTACTACACGTGCGTGGACGACGCGCTCACCAACACGGCCCAGCAGTCCTGCGAGGACCTCCTGCCGAAGCAGCTGCGCCCCCTCCTGGGCGACCAGGACTAACCTCGCCCCCGCTCCTCCGGGCCCGTCCCGCTCCCCCACCACGGGGGGCGGGGCGGGCCTTCCGCGTCGGGCGCATTCACCGGTGCGGGGCGCTCGGGGGAGGGTGACGTGTCCGGTGCCTTTTCGGGGAGGGGTGCCTTTTCGGGGAGGGGTGCTTTTTCGGGGAGGGGTGCTTTTTCGGGCCGCGCGGTGTCCGGCGCGGTGAGGCGCTCCGGAGCTGGTTCGGCGGGCGGTGGGGTGCGGCTC
>NZ_JBEXWC010000038.1:22567-45788 GCF_040629635.1 Streptomyces sp. NPDC005898
CTCTCCCCGGTCGGTTCGGCGGGCGGTGGGGTGCGGCTCTCCCCGGTCGGTTCGGCGGGCGGTGGGGTGCGGCTCTCCCCGGTCGGTTCGGCGGGCGGTGGGGTGCGGCTCTCCCCGGTCGGTTCGGCGGGCTGCGGGGACGGTTCGCTCCCGGGGCGCCACGGGAGTCTCACGCGAGGTACGTGCAGGTGGGGGCTCTTCTCCCGGGAAGGTTCCGGGCGCGGTGGACGAGTCCGGCGCCGGGACAGCGCCGTGCCGCACCACCGCCAGGCCCGACGGACGGCACCCGGCGACTCCTCGGTGCCGCGCGACTCCTTGGCGCCCGGTGGCTCCTCGGTGCTGCGCGTCCTCTTCCCGCCCCACCAGTCCCTGGCGCCCGGCGACTCCTCGGTGCCGCGCGACTCCTTGGCGCCCGGTGGCTCCTCGGTGCCGCGCGTCTTCTTCCCGCCCCACCAGTCCCTGGCCCCCGGCGACTCCTTGGCATCCGCCGTCCCCTCCGTGCCATGCGACTCCGCGGCACCCGGCCTCTCCCTCACGCCCGGCCGGTCCTTGGCATCCGGCGACGCCTTCGCGTCGCGCGACCTCGTTGCCGTCGGCGGTTTCCCCGCGCTCGGCGGTTCCCCGGTACCGGCGGACCGTCCGGTGCCCGCCGATCCCCCGGTGGCCGGAATCCTCGTACCCGTACCCGGGGACTTCCTGTCAGGCGCCTCGCCCGGGGCGGAGTGCTCCGTGTCGGGTCCACTCGGGTGTGAGCGCAGGCGCCACAACCGTAGGCCCAGGGCCGCCGGGACGCCGACGAGTGCCGTCCAGGCCAGTGCCGCCGCCCCGGTCTGCCACCACACGGGGCCGAAGTCCCTGAGGACCGCCACACCCAGGGGGCCGCCCGAGAGCGCCGCGAGCCCCGCCATGTACACCCCGCACAGCACCGCCGCCACCGCGGCGCCCGCGGCCGTCCGCCCCGCCGTCCAGGCCTCCTCGCGTTCCCCGAAGGCCGGCGCCGCCAAGTGCGCCGTGCTCCACGCCACCGCGAGCCCCGCCGCCACCGGCACCGCCCCGGCCGCCCAGGTCAGCGGCGACCCGGGCCCCGGCGTCGGCACCGCCGCGAGCAGCGGGAACGGCGGCAGCAGTGGGCCCGCGTCCATGGCGAGCGGGCCCACCACGTTCCCGCTGCCGAGCGCGAACCCGGGGCCGAGCCCGTACGCCGCGCCCCACACCGCCGCGTTCGGCATGAGCGCGAGGACCAGGATCAGCACCGCGAACCACCCCGACCAGACGTTCGTGACCTGCGCGAACGACACCCGTACCGGCCCCGCGTGCAGCCCGAGCGACACCGCGACCAGCAGCGCCCCGCCGCCGACGAGGACCGCCGCCCCGACGGCGCCGACCCGCGCGACCTCCAGCGTTCTGCCGCGCACGAAGGAACCCCGTACGCAGTGGGCCCGCACCCCCCGGGGCAGCCGCGCGACGGCGGGCCGCACCGGCTCCGGGAGCGGCCCGCGCGGATGGCCGTGCGCCGTCCACACCCCGAGCGCAGCCGCGCAGGCGACGAGCAGCGGCAGCCGGACCATCACGCTGAGCGCGTCGGGCCGCAGCTCACCGCCCGACGCGTACAGCGTCGCGACCGTGCCGACCAGCAGATAGCCCGCCAGCACGCCGCACCACGCCGTGTGTGCCGCATGGCCCCCGCCGTCGGGGGCCGCCGCGTCCCGCGCCGCCCGGTGCACGAGCCAGCCCGGCAGAACGACGAGGAGCAGCGGTGTCACGCCGACCGGGGCCGCCGCCCCGGAGAGCGTGTCCGTCCTGATCAGCTCTACGCCGTGGGCGAGCAGCCACAGCCCCGCCGCGACGTGCAGCGCCCCGTCGGGGCCGCTGTCCGGATACGGCGAGGTGATCCACAGCATGATGACGAGCACCGCGAGCACGCCGAGGCCGAGGCTGGCCGCGACGGCCCCGTTCACCGCGCAGGTGACGAGGCCCTGGGAGCGGGCGCGGTCGCGGTCGAGCAGTTCCTGGACGGACGGTGACGAGGCAGGGCGATCGGTCGTCTGGCTCACCCGGCCATGCTCCCAACGACACGCGCTTTCTTCGCGTAACAGGCGAATATCGGATGTGTCGCCCAAGATACGTTTATGTACTTATTCGTACTGCGGCTCGGCTGCGCCCGGCCGACCGCCGTACGTCGGCCCACGGTGCGGAGAGTCCGACATGCCCCAGAGCCCTGCCACGTCGCTGCCTTCCCCCAAGGAACGCCGCAGGCTGCGCGAGGCGAAGTCGCTGAGCCACGCCGACCTCGCCGCGAAGCTCGGCGTCACCCGCGAGACGGTCCGCTCCTGGGAAAAGGGCCGTACGAACCCACAGGGCCGTTCCCATGAGGCCTACGCGAAGCTGCTGAACGCGCTCGCCGAGGAGTGCGCCGCCGCCGAGGCCCCGGCCGACGGGGCCGATCCCGGCGCGGGCAGGCATGCCGTGCGGCGGCCCGGCTGGGCCCAGGCGGGCGACGGCGCCAGGTCGACGACCAGGCCCGAGCGGCCGGTCAAGCGCGCCGCGAAACCGCACGGCCCCACGGGGGTGGCGGGCGCCCCACCCGCGGTGAGCGGCCGCTCCCACCTTCGCCCGACGCCCACCTCAGCGCCCGAAGCCACGCCCACGTCGTCCGAGGCCGCCTCTACGTCCACGTCCCACCCCGGGGCTGGGGCTGAGACGTCCGAGGCCGATGCCGAGGCGGAGCCCACGTCCGAGACCGAGACCGGGGTCGGCGCCGAGCCCATGTCCGAGGCCGGTGCGAAGGGCGGTTCCGGTGCCGAGGCCGGTGTCAGTGCCAAGGCCGGCTCCGGCGCCAAGGCCGGCTCCGAGGCCGGTGCCCGCGCCGGTGCCAAGGCCCGTGCCGGTGTCAAGGGGAAGCCCGCGGCCGCAGCTGGGGTCGACGTCGAGTCCGGAGCCGGGAACGCACCCGCACCCGCGCCCCCACCCGCACCCACAACCGAATCCGCACCCGGGGCAGGCCCCGCCGACCCCGCGCCTCCGCCTACCACCTCCGCCCCGGCGCAGGCAGCGGAGGCAGGGAAGTCGCCCGAGCCGGACCCCGCTTCCGGAGCCGCGCCCGCGTCGGCGGCGACGGCCGCACCGGCCCCCACGCCCAAGCAGCCCGCGTCCGGGCAGTCCGCGTCCGGGCAGCCCACGTCCGAGCGCCCCGTCGCCACGCTGACGCCCGCCGCCGCGCTCCCCGTGCGGCGGCGCGACGTCTCGGCCGCCGAGGCGTTCGACGCCCTGTGCGCGCACGCCGCTCCCGCCCTGGTCCGGCAGGCCTATCTGCTCACGGGGCGCCGGTCGCTGGCCCAGGAAGCCGTCGAGCGCGCCTTCCAGCAGGCGTGGCAGCGCTGGCCGGAGGTGGCCGTGGACCGCGACCCGCCGGGCTGGGTCCGCGCCGTCACGCACGAGTACGCCATGTCGCCCTGGCACCGCTTCCGCCCCGGCCTGCGCCGCTCGGACGCCCCGCCCGCCGAACCGGCCGACCGCGCCTTCCTCGGCGTACTCCTGCGTCTGCCGCCCGCCCAGCGCCGCACCCTGCTGCTCTACGACGGCGTCGGCCTCGACCTGCCCGAGACCGCCGCGGAGACGGAGGCGAGCACGCCCGCCGCCGCGAACCGCCTGCTGCACGCGCGCGCGGCGATCGCCGAACGGCTCCCCGACCTGGCGGAGCCCGCGACACTGCACCGGCGCCTCGTCGCCCTGGGCGGCGCGGAGAAGCTGCGGCCGCCGAAGCCGCAGCGCGTGCGGGTGACCAGCGAGCGCCGGGCCCGCCTGTGGACCCGCGCGGCCATCGCCTTCACGACGCTGATCGTCGGGGCCACGGCCCTCACCTTGCGCACGGCCCCGACCCACTACGAACCCCCGCAGGCCCCGGGCCGCGCCATCAGCGGCGTACCGCCCCTCATGGGCCCGGGCCCCCTCTCGTACGAGGACGAGGAACTCCGCGCCAAACTCCGCGGTGAGGTACCGAGCGGCCCCCACCGCCTGGTCCCCCAGGCGAAGTGACGGACCCGCCCCCGGGAACGGGAGCGGGCCCGCACCTCGGCAGAGGTACGGGCCCGCGTCACGTCGGCCGGGTCAGCCCGCCAGGATGGCCCTGGCCAGCTTCGCCGTCTCGGTCGGCGTCTTGCCGACCTTGACGCCGGCGGCCTCCAGGGCCTCCTTCTTGGCCTGCGCGGTGCCGGAGGAGCCGGAGACGATGGCGCCGGCGTGGCCCATGGTCTTGCCCTCGGGCGCCGTGAAGCCCGCGACGTAGCCGACGACCGGCTTGGTCACGTGGGCCTTGATGTAGTCCGCCGCACGCTCCTCGGCGTCGCCGCCGATCTCACCGATCATGACGATCAGGTCGGTGTCGGGGTCGGCCTCGAACGCCTCCAGGGCGTCGATGTGCGTCGTGCCGATGACCGGGTCGCCACCGATGCCGACGGCCGACGAGAAGCCGATGTCGCGCAGCTCGTACATCATCTGGTACGTCAGCGTGCCGGACTTCGAGACCAGGCCGATGCGGCCCGGCTTCGTGATGTCGCCCGGGATGATGCCGGCGTTCGACTGGCCCGGGGTGATGAGACCGGGGCAGTTCGGGCCGATGATGCGGGTCTTGTTGCCCTTGGACTTCGCGTACGCCCAGAAGGCGGCGGAGTCGTGGACGGCGATGCCCTCGGTGATGACGACGGCGAGGGGGATCTCGGCGTCGATCGCCTCGACGACGGCGGCCTTGGAGAAGGCCGGCGGCACGAAGAGGACGGAGACGTTGGCGCCCGTCTTCTCCATGGCCTCCTTGACCGTGCCGAAGACCGGGACTTCGATGGGGGCCCCTCCCTGGCCATTAGGGCCTTGGGGGACGTCGAAGTCGACCTTGGTGCCCGCCTTGCGCGGGTTCACGCCGCCGACGATGTTGGTGCCGTCACCCAGCATGAGCTTGGTGTGCTTCATGCCCGTGGCACCGGTCATGCCCTGGACGATGACCTTGCTGTCCTTGTTGAGGAAGATAGCCATGGCTGTTCTGTCCCTCGTCCCTTACTTCGCGGCCGCGAGCTCGGCGGCCTTGTCGGCCGCGCCGTCCATGGTGTCCACACGCTGCACGAGCGGGTGGTTGGCGTCGCTCAGGATCTTGCGACCCAGCTCCGCGTTGTTGCCGTCGAGGCGCACGACCAGCGGCTTCTCGACCTTCTCGCCCTTGGAGGCGAGCAGTTCCAGGGCCTGCACGATGCCGTTGGCGACCTCGTCGCACGCGGTGATGCCACCGAAGACGTTGACGAAGACGGACTTGACGTCCGGGTCGCCGAGGATGATCTCCAGGCCGTTGGCCATGACCTCGGCGGAGGCGCCGCCACCGATGTCGAGGAAGTTGGCGGGCTTCACGCCGCCGTGCGCCTCACCGGCGTACGCGACGACGTCCAGGGTCGACATGACCAGGCCGGCGCCGTTGCCGATGATGCCGACCTCGCCGTCGAGCTTCACGTAGTTGAGGTTCTTGGCCTTGGCGGCAGCCTCGAGCGGGTTGGCTGCGTCCTTGTCCTCGAGGGCCTCGTGGTCGGGCTGGCGGAAGTCGGCGTTCTCGTCGAGCGAGACCTTGCCGTCCAGGGCCAGGATGCGGCCGTCCTTGGTCTTGACGAGGGGGTTGACCTCGACGAGGAGCGCGTCCTCGGCGACGAAGGTCTCCCACAGGGTCACCATCGCCTCGGCGACACCCTCGGCCACCTCGGCCGGGAACTTCGCCTGCGCCACGATCTCGCGCGCCTTCTCGATGGTCACGCCCTCGACGGCGTTGACCGGGACCTTCGCGAGGGCCTCGGGGGTCTTCTCCGCGACCTCCTCGATGTCCATGCCGCCCTGCACCGAGGCCATGGCCAGGAAGGTGCGGTTGGTGCGGTCGAGGAGGTACGAGACGTAGTACTCGGCCTCGATCTCCGGGGACAGCTCGGCGATCATCACCTTGTGGACCGTGTGGCCCTTGATGTCCATGCCGAGGATGTCCGTCGCGCGAGCGACGGCCTCGTCCGGGTTCGCCGCCAGCTTCACGCCGCCGGCCTTGCCGCGGCCACCGACCTTCACCTGCGCCTTGACGACCGACTTGCCGCCAAGCCGCTCGGTGGCCTCGCGCGCCGCCTCAGGCGTGTCGATGACTTCACCGGCCAGCACCGGTACACCGTGCTTGGCGAAGAGGTCCCTCGCCTGGTACTCGAACAGGTCCACGCGCGTCCGTCCCTAATCCGTGATCTCGCTGCGATCTCGCTGCTTTGGTGTCAGCTGTCTGCGTGGGCGTGCCGCGGAGGGCAACGTGACTGCGCTGTCACAAGGGAGGCGTAGGACGGAGTCCCGTACGCGGCATGTCCGTCTCGCAGGTTATCGCCGTAGGACGTGGGTCCCTAAATCGCAGATCACATTTGGGCGGTGATGACGGTCACAGCCCGGCCGCCGGCCCGACGGTCACCCGCCGGCCGCGGCATGACGGTCGCCACGGCAAACGGACCACTCCCGTCTCCTCCGGCGCGGCCGCTCGGCTCGGATTGCGCCGATTGCTGATGCGATCCGGCCCGGCGTGGCGCGGCGCGGCGCCGGGCATCACGCGCCGGGCGTCACGCGCCGGGCATCACGCCTCGGGTATCGGCAGTGGCCGCCCTTCGATCGCCGCCGCCATCACCTCCGGGAAGTGGTCCGGCGTGCAGGCGAAGGCCGGCGCGTCCAGCGCGGCGAGCGCCGCCGCGTGCTCGCGGTCGTACGCGGGCGCCCCTTCGTCGGAGAGCGCGAGCAGCGTCACGAACCCCACTCCGGACGCCTTCATCGCCGCGACCCGTTTCACCATCTCGTCGCGTATCCCGCCTTCGTAGAGGTCGCTGATAAGGACGACGACCGTGTCCGCGGGCCGGGAGATCCGCGCCTGGCAGTACGCGAGCGCGCGGTTGATGTCGGTGCCGCCGCCGAGCTGGGTGCCGAAGAGGACGTCGACCGGGTCGTCGAGCCGCTCGGTCAGGTCCACCACGTTGGTGTCGAAGACGACGAGCCGCGTGTCGAGCGAGCGCATGGAGGCGAGCACCGCCCCGAACACCGACGCGTAGACGACGGACGCCGCCATCGAGCCGGACTGGTCGACGCAGAGGATGACCTCCTTCTTCACCGACCGCGAAGCCCGCCCGTACCCGATGAGCCGCTCGGGGACGACAGTGCGGTACTCCGGCAGGTAGTTCTTGAGGTTGACCGCGATCGTGCGGTTCCAGTCGATGTCGTGGTGGCGGGGCCTGCTGACGCGCGCGCCGCGGTCCAGGGCGCCGGTGAGCGCGGAGCGCGTCCTGGTCGCGAGCCGCTTCTCCAGCTCCTCGACCACCTTGCGCACGACGGCGCGCGCCGTCTCCTTGGTGGTCTCCGGCATGGCCTTGTTCAGGGAGAGCAACGTGCCCACCAGGTGTACGTCCGCCTCGACGGCCTCCAGCATCTCCGGCTCCAGGAGCAGCGCGGAGAGCCCGAGTCGGTCGATGGCGTCCCGCTGCATGACGTGGACGACGGACGAGGGGAAGTACGTCCGGATGTCGCCGAGCCAGCGCGCCACGGACGGCGCGGAGCCACCGAGGCCCGCCGACCGGCCCCGGCCCCCGTCCTCCTTCCCGCTCCCCGCCCCGTACAGCGCGCCGAGCGCGCCGTCCATCGCCGCGTCCCTTCCGGTGAGGGCGCGCCCCGTCCCGTCCGCGCCGTCCCCGCCGAGCACGAGGCGCCACCGCCGCAGCCGCTCGTCCGTCCCGCCGGTCATCCCGCCACCCCCATCAGGTCGTCGCTCTCTGTCCGTGCCGTGGTCCGTGCCGTGCCGAGCAGCAGCCGCAGCGTCGGCAGGACGGCGTCCGCGCGCGCGGCGTCGATCTCCTCGGCGAACCCGGGCACCCCACCCCCGGCGAGGGCGCCGCCGCCCCCGTCCGGCCCGCGCCGCACCAGCTCCCCCAATGTGCGCCGCACCCCCGGCTCGTACGCCGAGAACGTGCGCCGCAGCAACGGCAGTACGTCGATGAAGGCGTCGTCCGAGACACCGCTCAGCCAGTCGTCCACCAGACCCAGCAGCCGCTCGTCGTGCACGAGGAGCAGCCCGCCCCCGGAACCGCCCCCGACGAATCCCTCGATCCACGCGGCGCCTTCGGCCGGCTCGCTCCCCCGGGACAGCGCGAGGCCCATGAGCCGGCCCGCCTCCCCGTCCGCCAGCTCCCCGGCGTCCAGCAGGAGCCGCGCGCACCGCCCCCGCACGACCCCTGCGACGGTCTCCCGCCGCGCCATCACGCGCAGCACGGCGCTCCACCGGGCCCGGATCTCTGCGGGGGCCGTGCTCTGCGGCGCGGCGGCATCGTCGTCGGGACGCGGGGGAGGGGAGGCGTGCCGCGCCGGGGACCCCGCATCCCCGGCCGACCCGCCGGCGCCCTCACTCGCAGCAGGTGCCGACCGGAGCTCCGCCAGCAGCCCCACCGCCTGGTGCACCGCGTCGACATGCCCCCGCATCTCCAGGGCCGCGTCCGCGTCGAGTCCCGCGCAGGCCGCCGGGAGGCCGACGAAGATCCGCTCCGCGAGGCCGTGGGCGACCTCGGCGAGCGCCGCCGTGTCCGTCCCCCGCACGTCCCCGTACCGCAGGGACCGCACGAGGGCGGGCAGGGCCTGCGCCAGGTGCCCGACGTCCGCGTCCAGCGCCGCCCGGTCGGCGAGCACCCCCATCACCACGGGCAGCGCGTCCGGCAGCTGGGCCAGCAGGCACCGCTCGGCGAGCGCGGTGACCTCGGCGAGGCCCGTCGCCGCGACGGCGTCGGACGACGCCCGGCCCGTGGCCGCGCCCAGCACCGTGGTCCCCCAGACCCCCGCCTCGGCGACCCGCACGGACAGCTCCGGCTGCCACCGCAGGCGCCAGGTCTCCCGGAACGTCCCCGTGCTGCCCCGGGAGCCCGCCGGCTCGCCCCAGCCGATGCCGAGGAGCCGCAGGCGGTGCAGCAGTGTGCTGCGGGCCGCGTCCGTCTCCTTGCGCAGGTCCAGCTCCAGCTCCCGCTCCTGTGCCTCGGGCTTGAGCCGCAGCTTGCGCTGGAGCACGGTGAGGTCGCGCTGGAGCGGCACCGCGGGCGCCGACTCCGGGACCTCGCCCAGCACGTCCCCCACGACGAGCCGGTCGTGCACCAGGGCGAGCGGCACGTCCGAGCCCTCGCACATCACCGCCCGCACGGCGTCGGTCGTCTCGGTGAGCCCCGCAAGCGGCCGCCCGCGCATCGCGGCGAGCGTCTCGGCGAGCCGGACCGCCTCGATCACGTGCGCGGACGAGACGAGCCTGCCCTCGTCGCGCAGCAGCCCCGCGACCTTCGTCATCCAGCGCTCGACGGGCCGGTCGAGCGCGCCGAAGAGATGGCCGTACCAGCCGGGCGACGCGATGCCCGCGCCATACCCGCCGGCGCGGGAGAGCCGGCGGTGCGTCCAGGGCACCCACGTCATCTCCGCCTTCACCTTGGGCAGGCCCTTGAGCAGCGCCCGGTCGGCGGCCACGGTGACCTTGCGGCGCAGCGCGGGCACGTGCCAGGCGCCGCACACCACCGCCACCCGGTCGGGCCCGAAGTCCTTCTGCGCGGCCCTCGTCCGGAGCCGCATGTGGGCCTCGCGCACCAGGTCGCGGTCGTGCCCGCCGTCCCCGTAGGCCTCGCGCAGCGCGCCCATGGCGTCGCCCAGCGCCTCGAACGGCGCGAACGGGTCCCCGCCCGCCTCCCGGTGCTCCACGACGTCCTCCCACCAGCGCTCGGGGTCGTCGTATCCGGCGGTCCCGGCGAGGACGGCCAGCGGATCGATCCGTACGGCGTCCCCGACGGTCTCCGTCTCCGGGGCGGCCCCGGGCCCGTCCTCGGCGCCCTCCTCGCCGCCGTCCCCGGCTCCCTCCTCGGCCCACGCCAGCGAGTGCGCCGCCGGAAGGTCGATGAAGCGGACGGGCACGCCTCGTGCGACGGCCCACCGGATGGCCACCCACTCCGGGGAGAACTCGGCCAGCGGCCAGAACGCCGAGCGGCCCGGCTCGTCGACCACGTGCGCGAGCAGCGCGACCGGCGGCCGCATCCCCTCGTCGGCCGCGAGCCCCACCAGGGGGTCGGCCTCCGGCGGTCCCTCGATCAGCACGGCTTCGGGCCGCGCCTCGTCCAGCGCCGCCCGCACCGCGCGGGCCGACCCGGGTCCGTGGTGGCGCACCCCGAGCAGCAGCGTCTCCCCGGCCCCGGCCGCCGCCCCCCGCGCCGTGGCCCCGGTCATGCGCTCACCTCACGGCACGCGCGGTAGAAGTCCTTCCAGCCGTCACGCTCCCGCACGACCGTCTCCAGGTACTCCTGCCAGATCACGCGGTCCGCCGCCGGGTCGCGCACGACGGCGCCGAGGATGCCGGCCGCGACGTCGCCGGGGCGCAGGACGCCGTCGCCGAAGTGGGCCGCGAGAGCCAGGCCGTTCGTGACGACGGAGATCGCCTCGGCCGTCGACAGGGTGCCGCTGGGCGACTTCACCTTCGTCCGCCCGTCGGCCGTGACGCCGTCGCGCAGCTCGCGGAAGACGGTGACGACACGGCGTATCTCGTCGATGCCCTCGGGCCCGGCGGGCAGGTCGAGCGAGCGGCCGATCTGGTCGACGCGGCGCGAGACGATGTCGACCTCCGCGTCGGCGCTCTCCGGCAGGGGCAGGACGACGGTGTTGAAGCGGCGGCGCAGGGCGCTGGAGAGGTCGTTGACCCCGCGGTCGCGGTCGTTGGCGGTGGCGATGAGGTTGAAGCCCCGTACGGCTTGCACCTCCTGGCCCAATTCGGGGATCGGCAGCGTCTTCTCGGAGAGGATCGTGATGAGCGTGTCCTGCACGTCGGCGGGGATGCGGGTCAGCTCCTCGACGCGCGCCGTCATGCCCTCGGCCATGGCCCGCATGACGGGGCTGGGCACGAGCGCGTCCCGGCTCGGTCCGTGCGCGAGGAGCCGGGCGTAGTTCCACCCGTAGCGGATGGCCTCCTCCGGTGTGCCCGCCGTGCCCTGCACGAGCAGCGTCGAATCCCCGCTGACCGCGGCGGCGAGGTGCTCCGACACCCACGTCTTCGCGGTGCCCGGCACACCGAGCAGCAGCAGGGCGCGGTCGGTGGCGAGGGTGGTGACGGCGACCTCCACGATGCGGCGCGGCCCCACGTACTTGGGCGTGATCACCGTGCCGTCGGGCAGCGTGCCGCCGAGCAGATAGGTCGCGACGGCCCATGGCGAGAGCTTCCACCGCTGCGGCCTCGGCCGATCGTCCTGGGCGGCGAGCGCGGCCAGTTCGGCGGCGAAGGCGTGCTCGGCGTGGGGCCGCAGCACGCCGGACGGACGCGCGGTCGCGGACGTCGTCGAGTCGACGGAAACGGTCATGAGCGATCCCCCTCCTGCTCGTCCGGGCACGTGCGGCCCGGAGGTGTTCCCACCGTGCACCACGCCACTGACAATCAACCGGCGCCCGCCTGTGACCTGTGCGGATGCCGGTGCCGGGGCCGATTGTCAGTGGCGGGGCCTACCTTCGGGACATGACTCAGCAGGGGGTGCGCTGGACGGCGGATCAGGTGCTGGCACTGGCGCCTGACGCCCCGTCGCGCAAGGCGGGAAGCAGACTCGGCGTCGCCGGCCCATGGTCGGAGGCGGGCAGTTCGGGCGAGGGGGCGGTGTGGGGGCTGTGCAAGGGCAGCGGCAGCAAGCCGTATCGGACGGTCGTGGACCTCTCGGCCCCGGCGGGCCCGGCGTACAAGTGCAGTTGTCCGAGCCGGAAGTTCCCGTGCAAGCACGCGCTGGGGCTGCTGCTGGTCTGGGCCGCCGGCGACAGCACCGTGCCGGACGGCGCCCCGCCCGCGTGGGCCGAGGACTGGCTGGCCTCCCGCCGCAAAAGCGCTGACGGCGAAGGGAGTTCGGCCGCCTCGCCCGCCTCGTCCGTCGCCGCCCCGGCGGATCCCGAGGCGGCCCGCAAGAGGGCGGAGAGGCGGGCCGGGCGGATCACCGCGGGGGCGACGGAACTGGAACAGCGCCTGTGCGATCTGCTGCGCTCCGGCACCGCCTCCGCCGAACAGACGGGATATGGCCTGTGGGAGGAGACGGCGGCCCGCATGGTCGACGCGCAGGCCCCCGGTCTTGCCGCGCGGGTACGGGAGTTGGGGGCCATACCGTCCTCGGGGCCCGGCTGGCCGGTGCGCCTGCTGGAGGAGTGCGCCCTGCTGCACCTGCTCGACCAGGGCTGGCTCCGCCGCGACGAACTGCCGCCCGAACTGGCCGCCACGGTCCGCTCCCGCGTCGGCCTGCCCGGCCGGCCCGAGGCGCCGCCCCTGCGGGACCACTGGCTGGTCCTCGCGCAGTACGACACCGGGGACGGCAAGCTGACCACGCGCCGCGTCTGGCTGTACGGCATGGAATCGGGCCGCACGGCGCTGCTCCTCTCCTACGGTGCGGCGGGCCGCCCCCCGTCGCTCGCTCTGCCGGTGGGCCTCGCCCTGGACGCGGAGCTGACCGGATATCCGGGGGCGCGGCAGCTCCGGGCGGAGCTGGGCGAGCAGTTCACGGCCCCGGCGCCCACGGCACGGCGCCCGCCGGGCGTACGGACGGAGGAGGCCGCCGCCCTGTACGGCGAGGCGCTGCGTGACGACCCCTGGCTGGACGCCTGGCCGGTGACGCTCCGCGACGTCATACCGACCCCCGTCGAGCAGACGGGCCAACAATCCGATCAGCGCTGGCAGTTGGTTGACGCCGAGGGGGATCTGGCGCTGCCCATGGCGTCCGCCACTCCCGCGCCACGCCTCTGGCGGCTGGTCGCCCTGTCCGCGGGCGCACCACTGACGGTCTTCGGCGAGTGCGGCCATCAGGGCTTCACTCCCTTGACCGCGTGGCCCCGGGACACGGGAGAGACGGTGCCGTTGTGCTGACCGAGGAGTGCCAGGGGCCGCCCGGCCGGCGCCAGGAGCAGCAGCCCTACGCCAGGGGGACCGATCCCGTCAGGAGGACCGGCCCCCAGTCAGGAGCAGCAGACCCGCGCACGGAGCGGCAGGCCAGCTCAGGAGGAGCAGATGAACGCCAGGAGGAGCAGATGACCGCCTCACCCGCAGCGGCGCGGCGGCCCGCGCCCGCCGCTCCCGCCGAGGTTCCCACCGGCGCTCCCACCGGCACTCCCACTGGCAGTGCTCCCGCCGATGCTCCCACCGGCAGTCCTCCCGCCGACGTTCCCACCGCCACTCCCACCGGCAGTGCTCCCACCGGCAGTGCTCCCGCCCACGCTCCCACCGGCGCTCCTACCGCCGTTGGACGCGCTTCCTGGGAGGAACTGATCACGGCGGCCCTGCTCGGCACCGACCGACGCGCACTGCCCGCCGGCCTGACCGCGCCCGGCAGGACGGCGCCGGCCGCCCTCCTGGACGAGGCGGCGGTGCAGACCGTCCGCCGCAGAGCGGGACTGCGTCCGGCGCCGGCCGCCACCCCGCCCGAGCCCGCGGCCCGGGATCCGAGGCCTCCGGCGCCCCCCGCCGCCCGGCGCAGGCTCGCCACGCTGCTCACCGGCCGGCCCGGCACCGGCGGCGGTGGCAGGCGCGGTGCGACACCCGACCTGATGGAGCTGCTCCCCCAGTGGCTGGCCCTGGCCAATGCCCGGGGGTACGGCGCGCCGCCGGAGCTGCTGCCCGCCCTGCTCGACGCGGCCCGTGGCCGCACGGACCTGCGCCCCCAGGCGCTGACCTTCGGGGGCCCCAGGGCCCTGTGGCTCGCCCGCCTCAACCCGGACTGGAGGTTCGCGCTCCGTGCCACCCCGGGGGGCGGCGTGCCGCTGCCCTCGGCGGACGACACGGCCGATGTCCGCCGGCTGTGGGAAGAGGGCCTCTTCGCGGAGCGGGTCGCGCTGCTCGCCGCGCTCCGCGCGCACGACACCGCGGCCGCCCGGGACCTGCTCGACTCGACGTGGGCGACGGAGCGGGCGGAGGACCGCCTGATGTTCCTCGACTCCCTCCGCACCGGCCTGTCCGCCGCAGACGAGCCGTTCCTGGAGCGGGCCCTCACCGACCGCAGCCGCAACGTCCGCTCCACCGCCGCCGAGCTGCTCTCCTCGCTTCCCGGCTCGGCGCTCGCCGGGAGGATGGCGGCCCGGGCGGCGTCCTGCGTGGCCGTGGACCACGTGTCGAGCCGGCCGACCCTCATGGTCGAGGCCCCGCACGAGTGCGACGCGGGCATGGAGCGGGACGGGGTCTCCCCCAAGCCGCCGACCGGCCGGGGCGAGCGCTCCTGGTGGCTCGGCCAGCTGGTGGAGGCGGCGCCCCTGGCCATCTGGCGGACCCGGCTCGGCCGGCGTACCCCGGCGGAGATAGTGGCGCTGCCGGTCGCCGACGACTGGCGCGGCGAGCTGCACGCCGCGTGGTGCCGTGCGGCCGTACGCCAGAAGGACGCGACCTGGTCCAGGGCCCTGCTCGGCACCCCCGCGGCCCCGGACGCGGCGGGCCCCGGCGCCGTCTCGCTCGCCGAACGCGCCAAGCTCCTCGCCTCGCTGCCCGCGGCGGAGCGGGCCGAGTGGGTCGCCGGCTTCATCGCCTCGCACGGCCTGTCCGAGGCGTTCCAGCTGCTCGGCGTGTGCGCCGTCCCCTGGGCCGAGCCGCTGGGCCGCGCGGTGGTCGACGCGCTGAACATCGCGCGGGACGCGGGCAGTTACCCCTGGAGCTTCAGCGGCGTCATGGGCCTCGCCGAACGCTGCCTCGACCCCGAGGAAGCGGTCCGCCTGGAGTCGCTCACGGCGGTCCCGGACGAACAGGACGACGCCTCACCCGGAGCGGGCGGCTACTGGTCGGAGGCGTTCCAGCGCCTGGTCACCACCTTGCGGCTGCGCGCGGCGATACGTGACGAACTGTCGCCGCCGGTCACCGCCGCTCGGCCCCCGGCCACCGCGGTTGAGCCCCGGGAGCACTGATGCCGGGGAGGTGGGGCCGGCTGCGGACCGGTCCTGAGCCGGGCTCCGGGGCACCCCGGAGGTCAGGCCCCGGCGGGCTGCCGCACGTTGGCCCGGACCCATTCCACGATCGAGGTCGTGGTGGCCCCGGGGGTGAAGATCTCCGCGACACCCTTCTCCTTCAGCGGCGCGATGTCCGCCTCCGGGATGATGCCGCCGCCGAACACCAGGATGTCCTGCGCGTCCCGCTCCTTCAACAGCTCGATCACCCGCGCGAAGAGCGTGTTGTGCGCCCCGGACAGGATGGACAGGCCGATCGCGTCGGCGTCCTCCTGGATCGCGGTGTCCACCACCTGCTCGGGCGTCTGGTGGAGCCCGGTGTAGATGACCTCCATACCGGCGTCACGCAACGCCCGCGCGATCACCTTGGCTCCCCGGTCGTGCCCGTCCAGCCCCGGCTTGGCGACCACCACGCGGATCGGCCCGGCTGCCACACCCATCACTGCCTCCATGTACCCATATCCGTACCGACATCCATCTGTCCGAGCATGCCCGAGCACGGACACCCCGCGCCGCGAGGACGGGGGAAGTGAACGAACGTTATCTCCAGCATCGCGCAAGCGGCAGTTTCGCGGCGGAGAGGGAGGGGGAAATCACACGTGGGACACATTCGCTGCGCGCCGTCCACCGAGCGGGGGTTCACGCCCCGCTTCCGGACCAGGCGCGAGGGGAGCCGCATCGAGATCGCCGGACCACCACGCCGGCAGCCGCCCGGCGTGGTGGTGCGGTGCATCGGCGGCGCGACGGGGGCAGGGTGCCGTTCGTACGACGGCAGCCGCGGCCCCGCCGCGCGACCGACTCTCCTTGCCCACGACTCCCCCTAGGGCACACGGGGGACGGCGCCGTCCTCCCGCGCTGCCGGTCGGGAGGTCGACGATGCCGGTCACCGGGGCCCGCCCCTTTCACGCCCGGGGCTTTCCGCTGCCCAGACCGCCCGGGACCGGACTCTCGGCACTGCTGACGCTGCCCGCGCTGTCGACGCTGCGGACCCTGCCTTTCCTGCCCTCGGTGCGGGGGATGCCGCGACCCGGCTGGGCGGTACGGGGCATCCCACGACCCAGCTGGGCTTCGCTGCACTCCCTGCCCTCCCTGCCTTCGCTGCCCGCGGTTTCCGCCCTGCCCGGCCTGTCCGCGCTGGCGGCCCTGCCCGCGTTGCCCGGCAGGATCGCGGGCCAGTTCTCGGGAGCGCTTTTGAAGGCGACCGCCCTGGAAGCGGCGATCCTCGCGGGTCACCTCGTCCTCTACCCCTCGGGCATCGCCCAGGAGCGCAGGGTGATGCCCGTCCAGCCGCCACCCGACGCGCCCCGCCTGCCCCCGGACGGGCGCCCCCCGGTTCTGCTCCTGCACGGCTTCGCCGACAACCGCTCCGTGTTCGTCCTGCTCCGCCGCGCACTGACCCAATACGGCGGACGCCGGGTGGAGTCGCTCAACTACTCACCGCTGACCTGCGACATCCCCACCGCCGCCGAGCTGCTCGGCCGGCGCGTCGAGGAACTGTGCGAGCGCGCGGGCCACGCCCGGGTGGACATCGTCGGCCACAGCCTCGGCGGCCTGATCGCCCGCTATTACGCCCAGCGCCTGGGCGGCGACGTACGCGTTCGCACGCTGGTCACGCTCGGCACCCCGCACACGGGCACCCGCGTCGCACCGCTCGCGAACGCCCACCCGATCGTGCGGCAGATGCGTCCGGGATCCGCCGTGATCGAGGAGCTGAAGGAACCCGCGCCCGACTGCCGTACGCAGTTCGTGAGCTTCTGGAGCGATCTCGACCAGGTCATGGACCCGCCGGAGACCGCCTGTGTCGACCATCCCGACCTGCTCGCGCAGAACATCCAGGTGACCGGAATCGGCCATCTCGCGCTGCCGGTCCATCCGGCGGTCGCGAACGGCGTGCGCGAAGCGCTCGATCTGGCCGAACCAGGGGCGGATGCCAAGGGGGCACCGGGCGGACTCACGGTCGCCTGACCTCTCCGCCGACGACGGCTGCTCACGGATTCACAGCCGCACACCCCGTCCCAGCTCGAACAGGGGTCGAACGTAGTACCAAGCCGACGCCCATAGTCCCCCGAAAGAAGGCCGAATGCCCGTTTCCTGAAACCATGAAACCTGCCGAAGATTGTCGCGCCCGTATACCGCCGGGTACAGTCGCCGCACTGCTCTGCCCCTGCTGCCGAGGCGAAAGAGAAGTTGGTGAACGACCGTCACCCGTCGGGGAGCTCGACTCCCCCGCCCTCGGCACCCGGCGCCGATTACCCGCCCTATGCGACGTACGACCAGCAAAGCGCCCCGCACGGCGGCTACGGCTACGACGCCTACTCCACCGGCAGTTGCGACACCGGGGTCTTCGACACCGGCACCTTCGCGACCGACCCGCTCTTCGGTGAGATGAGCGGCGCCGAGTACGACACCGGCCAGTGGGCGACCGCCCCGGACGCCCGTCAGCCGGCGGACACCGCTCAGCAGCCGGCCACCTATGCCACGTACGCGGGGCAACAGCACGGCGCCTACGACACCGACAGCCACGACACCTCCGGCTGGTCGACCGGCGCCTATCAGCACCTCGCCGACATCCCCTCCCAGCAGGGCCCCGACAGCACGGGCCAGTGGGACACCACCAACTGGAACCAGCCGCCCGCGACCGGCCAGTGGGAGACCCAGTCCTTCGACACGGGCGCCTACGACGCCACCGCGTGGAACTCCGCCGGTGACTCGCACGAGACACAAGCGACGCACGAGCCCGCGGAATCCGAGACTCCGCAGCCGTACGAGGCCGGTGTGACCGGTGAGACCGGTGAGACCGGTGAGACGTACGAGAGCACCGAGCGGTACGAGCTGACCGAGCAGTACGAGATCTCCGCCGAGGCCGCATACGCGGACGCGGACTCCTACGAGGGCGGGAACGAGGACCCGTACGAGGACGCGGAGCACGAGCCCGCCGCGCACGTCCCGGTCCCCGCGCCCCGCGCCGCCCGCGGCAAGAGCGGCGGACCCGGAGCGGGCCGGTCGAGAACCCGTCGCCGCACCCCCGCCAAGCGTTCCGCTCTGCTGACCGTCGCCGTGCCCTCGGCCTGCGTGATGGGCGTCGCCGGAGTGGCCGCCGCCTCCGTGGGCAGCTTCGGTGGGGACGACCACAAGGAGACGGCGGCCTCGGTCCCGGACGCCGCGTCCGTGCAGCCTTCCACCGCCAACAACAAGCTGGACACCCAGCTGGCGAACCTCTCCGCGGACGCGGGCGACTTCGCGGACCGGGCGAGCCGCACGCAGGAGCGCATCGACCTCAAGGCCCAGAAGGTGGCCGCGCAGAAGCAGGCGGCGGCGGAGGCGGCGCGCAAGGAGCGCATGCGCCCCAAGTTCGTCCTGCCGGTCAAGCAGCACGGCCTGAGCGCGCAGTACGGACAGGCGGGCGTCAACTGGATGTCGGCGCACTCCGGCATCGACTTCCCGGTCTCGTACGGCACAGAGGTCTTCGCCGCGACCGACGGCACCGTGACCACGAAGTGGAACAGCGCCTACGGCAACATGGCGATCGTGACCGCCAAGGACGGCACGGAGACGTGGTACTGCCACCTCTCCCAGCACAAGATCTCCAGCGGTCCGGTGAAGGCCGGCGAGACCATCGCCTTCTCCGGGAACTCCGGCAACTCCACGGGCCCGCACCTGCACTTCGAGGTGCGCCCCAGCCACGGCTCGGCTATCGACCCGCTGCCGTGGCTGCGCAGCCACGGCCTCGACCCGACGTAACCGGGGCCGCCCCGCCGGGCGCGGCTCGCCGATGGGCCGCCGCCGGCGAAGGCGCGGCCCACCGGGCTCCCGCCCCCGGCGTTACAGCTTCTCGACCGGCGCGTACCGCAGCAGGAGCCGCTTCGGCTTGGGCTCACCGAAGTCCACCGTCGCCTCGGCGTTCGCCCCGGTGCCCTTCACCCCGACCACGGTCCCCAGGCCGAACTGGTCGTGCGTCACCCGGTCCCCGACCGCCAGCGAGACCACCGGCTTCTCCGAGGCGCGGCGGGTCGCGAAGCCCTGCGCGCCGCCCGTGCGCGAGCGCGAGGAGGACAGCGACGAGGCGATGCCACCGGCGGGACCGGAGGACGCCAGGGGGCCGACGGAGCCCTTCCGCTTCCAGTCCAGATGCGTGTCCGGAATCTCTTCGAGGAAGCGGGACGGCGGGTTGTAGGAGGGCTGGCCCCAGGCGCTGCGCATCGAGGACCGGGTCAGGTAGAGCCGCTCCCGCGCGCGCGTGATGCCCACGTAGGCGAGGCGGCGCTCTTCCTCCAGCTCCTTGACCTGCCCGAGGGAGCGCATGTGCGGGAAGACGCCGTCCTCCATGCCGGTCAGGAACACCACGGGGAACTCCAGCCCCTTGGCGGTGTGCAGCGTCATGAGCGTGATGACTCCGGAGCCGTCGTCCTCCTCATCCGGAATCTGGTCGGAGTCGGCCACGAGCGCGACGCGCTCCAGGAAGTCGGAGAGCGTGCCCGCCGGAGCGGCGGCCCCCTCCTCGCCTTCCGGCCGCGCGTTCCCTTGCGCGTTCTCCTGCTCGAATTCGAGTGCGACGGCGGCGAGTTCCTGGAGGTTCTCGATGCGGGTCTCGTCCTGCGGGTCGGTCGACGCCTGCAGCTCGGCGAGGTAGCCGGTCCGCTCGAGCACGGCCTCCAGGACGACGGCGGGGCCCGCGCCGGACTCGACGATGGTCCGCAGGTCCTCCATGAGCGCGTTGAACCGCTTGACGGCGTTGGTGGAGCGGGCCGCCATCCCGTACGCCTCGTCGACGCGGCGCAGTGCCTGTGGGAAGGAGATCTTCTCGCGCTGCGAGAGGGCGTCGATCATCGCCTCGGCGCGGTCGCCGATGCCCCTCTTGGGGACGTTGAGGATGCGCCGCAGCGGGACCGCGTCCTCGGGGTTGGCGAGAACGCGCAGGTAGGCCAGCACATCGCGGACCTCCTTGCGCTCGTAGAAGCGGACGCCGCCGACGACCTTGTAGGGCAGGCCGACACGGATGAAGATCTCTTCGAAGACACGGGACTGGGCGTTCGTCCGGTAGAAGATCGCGACGTCGCCGGCCTTCGCGTCGCCCGCGTCCGTGAGCCGGTCGATCTCGTCGGCGACGAACTGCGCCTCGTCGTGCTCGGTGTCGGCGACATAGCCGGTGATGCGGGCGCCCGCGCCCTGGTTGGTCCACAGGTTCTTCGGGCGGCGGCTCTCGTTCCGCTCGATGACGGCGTTCGCGGCGGTCAGGATCGTCTGCGTGGAGCGGTAGTTCTGCTCCAGGAGGATCGTCGTCGCGTCGGTGTAGTCCTCCTCGAACTGGAGGATGTTGCGGATGGTGGCACCGCGGAAGGCGTAGATCGACTGGTCCGCGTCACCCACCACGCACAGCTCCGCGGGGTCGTCGCCCTCGCCCCCGGAGGGGCCGACCAGCTCGCGCACCAGCGCGTACTGCGCGTGGTTCGTGTCCTGGTACTCGTCGACCATGACGTGCCGGAAGCGGCGGCGGTAGTGCTCGGCGACGTCCGGGAAGGCGCGCAGGAGGTGGACCGTCGTCATGATCAGGTCGTCAAAGTCCAGCGCGTTCGCCTCGCGCAGGCGTGACTGGTACATGGCGTAGGCCTGGGCGAGGGTCTTCTCGAAGCCGTCTGCCGCCTGCGCCGCGAAGTCCTCCTCGTCGATCAGCTCGTTCTTCAGGTTCGAGATCTTGGCGCTGAAGGACTTCGGCGGGAACTTCTTGGGGTCCAGGTCGAGATCACGGCAGACCAGGGCCATCAGGCGCTTGGAGTCGGCGGCGTCGTAGATCGAGAAGGAGGACGTGAAGCCCAGCTTCTTGTACTCGCGGCGCAGGATGCGGACGCAGGCGCTGTGGAAGGTCGACACCCACATCGCGTTGGCCCGGGGGCCCACGAGCTGCTCGACGCGCTCCTTCATCTCGCCCGCGGCCTTGTTCGTGAAGGTGATCGCGAGGATCTGGCCGGGGTGCACACCGCGCTCGGCGAGGAGGTACGCGATGCGGTGGGTCAGCACGCGGGTCTTGCCGGAGCCGGCGCCGGCGACGATGAGCAGCGGGGAGCCCGCGTGCACGACGGCCGCGCGCTGGTTCTCGTTCAGCCCCTCCAGGAGCGTCGCCGGGTCGATGACCGGGCGCGGGGCACCGTCGCGGTAGTGCGTGTCCCGGGTCATGGGCACGTCGAACTTCCCGCTGAACAAGTCGTCCGGAACCGGTTCCGGAGCGCTGTCCTCGGGCGGCGGCGGGGGCTCTTCGTCCGCGGCCCGGGAAGGCCGCAGGTCCGCCAGGAAGCTGTCATCAAAGAGGCTGCTCATCGCCTCCCGAGTCTAGGCGGCCCCACTGACAAACCGCCCCGGGTTCCGACCACCTCACATCCGCCGTCCGCTCACATCCGGTGACCGGCTCCCCTTCTTCTACGCCCCGCCCGCGAACGATCACGCTCCGCAGCGCCCCGCTGGTCCCGCGTCACGCCCACGTCATGCCCCCGCCATGCCCGCGTCAAGACCCTCGTAAAGCCACGGAAATGTATCGGGCATATCGCACATCAACCTTCACACCCGCCTCACGAGTTGGCTAGCGTGCTGCGCGGGCCGCTCGTCCCCCGCCGGCGAACCTCGCCGGGAGCGGGTGGCCTCCGCCGAGTCCGACGCGTTCGGAGCCGGGGACCCACCGAAAACCTGGGGTGAATCGGTCCCGTACGCAGTACGGGACCGTAGGGCAACCTTCCGGAGCACCCGCCCGAACCCGACAGCTAACCCGGTAGGCGGTCTACGGAAGGAGTCGCCTCCCTTGGCGTCGCACCGCAAGCCACGGACCCGGCCGACCGCACCCCGGCCCCGCACCGCCCCGGCCGTCGGCCTCACGACGGCCGCCCTGACCTCCGTGGCCCTCCTGTCGCAGAGCGCGCAGGCAGCCCCCTCCCCCGAGCCGACGAGGCCCGGCCTCGAAGAGCCGAGCCCCGAAGGACCCGGCCTCGAAGGGCCCGGCCTCGAAGAGGTGCGGAAGCTCGAAGGACCCAGCCTCGAAGAGGTGCGGAAGAAGGTCGACGACCTCTACCACCAGGCGGGCGTGGCCACCCAGAAGTACAACTCGGCCAAGGAGAAGACCGACAAGCAGCGCAGGAAGACCGGCCGCCTGCTCGACGACGTGGCCCAGCGCGCGGACAAGCTGAACGAGGCACGTCAAAAGCTCGGCTCCTACGCCACCGCGCAGTATCGCACCGGCGCCGCCTCCCATACGGCCGCGATGATGCTGGCCGACGACCCCCAGGGTTACTTCGACCAGAACCACCTGGCGGGCCGGCTGACCGCGCGGCAGAAGAAGGCCGTGGACGACTACCAGGCGCAGCAGGCGTCGGCGACGAAACAGCGCGCGAGGGCGGCGCGGAGCCTGGAGACGCTGAGCGACTCCCGCGACGGCCTCAGGACGAGCAAGCGGACCGTCCAGAAGAAGCTGGGCGAGGCGCGCGAGCTGCTCTCGGAGCTGACCGCCGAGGAGAAGGCGCGGCTCGCGGCGGCCGAGCGGAAGCGGGAGCGGGAGGCTGCGCGCGAGGCCGTGGAGCTGTCGCGCGAACAGGCCGCCGAGGCGGCGCGCAAGCGCAAGGCGGAAGAGGCCGCGCGGAAGGAGACGGATCGGGGCCAGGCGCAGCGGCAGGGCCAGGGGCAGGGGCACGGGAGCGGGTCGGCCGGGGGGACGGGAGCGGGCCAGGGCGGCGACTCAGGGACCGGAAGTGGATCGGGTCCCGGGTCGACTCCCGGGTCGGGTTCCGGCTCGGGGAGCACGGACAGCGGTTACTCCACCAAGGCCGCGAAGGTCGTCGCTTTCGCGCGGGCCCAGCTCGGCAAGCCGTACGTCTGGGGCGCCACGGGACCGGACTCCTACGACTGCTCCGGGCTCACCCAGGACGCGTGGAAAGCCGCGGGGATCTCCCTGCCGCGCACCACGTGGGACCAGGCGAAGGGCGGCACGACCGTGCGGACCGCCGACGCCGAGCCGGGTGACCTGGTGTTCTTCTACGACGACCTCAGTCACGTGGGGATCTACATCGGCGACGGCAAGATGATCCACGCCCCGAGGCCGGGCACGAACGTCCGTGTCGAGTCGATCCACTACATGCCCCTCCACCGCGTGGTGCGCCCGGTGTAACCCTGGTGAGCGCCCTCTACGCGCGCGTGGCCCGCACTCTACGCGAGCTGCGTCGTCGTCTCCTCCGCGATCCGCGCCGACAACCCCGAGCTGGCC
>NZ_JBEXWC010000039.1:0-42259 GCF_040629635.1 Streptomyces sp. NPDC005898
GGTTCCCGCTCCGGCCTTTCGGCTTTCGCGTTTCCCTTTCCGGCGGTTCCGACTCTATCAGATCCTTTCGGGCCTGATTCCCGGTCAGAGCGGGTTGTCTTCGCGGCTGTTGGGCCGTTCCGACGAGTGAGACTTTAGCGGAATCCTGGCTCCCGACCTAATCGGGGGCGCCCTCTCGAACGCCGATTCCTCATTTCGCAAATACGCATGAAAACGAGCCGAAGGCGGATCCCGTGAGGGAACGCGACGTCGATCGCTTGAATGGTTGTTGCGGAATGGCCGCCCGGGGACCGACCAGCTGGTGGTCGGCGCTCACGTCGGGCAACTCGGAGAACACTACGTACCCCCTCCAGGAGTGTCAACTCCCTGCCGGGGCGCCCTCCCGGCGCTACCCTGGGGCCCATGACAACGCACGCGTGCACCCAGCTGTGGTGGGCCGCCTGACGGCGGCCGTACTCACGCGCGTGTACCCAACGGCCGCCGCCTCGGCGGCCGTTCGTGTCTCTCCCCGCGGAGGGCCCGGAGCCCGGTCGTCGGGCCGGCGGCCCGGAGCAGGAGGCGGAGAGATGACGAGGATCTTCAGCGGGGTCAAGCCGACGGGGCATCTGACCCTGGGCAACTACCTGGGGGCCGTCCGGCGGTGGGCCGAGGTCGACCAGTACCGCGCCGACGCGCTGTTCAGCGTCGTGGACCTGCACGCGCTGACCGTGGACCACGATCCCGGCCGGGTGCGCAGGCTCAGCAGGCAGGCGGCGACGCTGCTGCTCGCCTCCGGGATCGATCCCGGACGGGCCACCGTCTTCGTCCAGAGCCATGTCGACGAGCACGCCCGGCTCTCGTACCTGCTGGAGTGCGTCGCCACGGACGGCGAGATGCGGCGGATGATCCAGTACAAGGAGAAGTCCGTGCGGGAGCGGGCGCGGGGCGGGAGTGTGCGGCTTTCGCTGCTCACCTATCCCGTGCTGATGGCGGCGGACATCCTCGCGTACGGGGCCGACGAGGTGCCGGTGGGTGAGGACCAGACGCAGCACGTCGAACTCACCAGGGATCTGGCGGTGCGGTTCAACCAGCGCTACGGGCAGACCTTCGTGGTGCCGCGGGCCACGCCGCCCGAGGTCGCCGCGCGGGTCATGGACCTCCAGGATCCAGCGTCGAAGATGGGCAAGTCCCACGAGGCCGGGGCGGGGATCGTCTATCTGCTGGACGAGCCGGACGTCGTGCGGAAGAAGATCCTGCGGGCGGTCACCGACAGCGGGAGCGAGGTCGCGTTCGACCGTGCGGCCAGGCCCGGGGTCTCGAATCTCCTGGAGATCCTCGCCGCCTGCCAAGGGGCGGCCCCGGAAGCGCTCAGCGGTGCGTACACCTCGTACGGCGCGTTGAAGAAGGACACCGCCGATGCCGTGGTGGAGCTGCTCAGGCCGGTGCAGGAGCGGCACAAGGAGCTGATGGCGGACCCCTCCTATGTGGAGGGGGTGCTGCGGCAGGGGGCCGAGCGGGCCCGGGGGATGGCGCGGCCCACGGTCGACGGCGCCTATCGGGCGATCGGTCTGCTGCCCCCGGAGAACGAGGCGCGGTAGGCGCGGGGGCTGGTGGCGAGGCGCGACGCGAAGTGCTGGCGCATCGTGACCTCGCTGCCGAAGCCGGCGCGGCGGGCGACCTCCGGCATGGGCAGGTCGGTGCGTTCCAGCAGCTTCTGGGCGGCGGCGACGCGCTGGTCCAGGAGCCAGCGCAGGGGCGTCGTGCCGGTCGCCGCCGTGAAGTGGCGGGCGAAGGAGCGTGCCGACATGCCCGCGCGGGCGGCGAGGCCGGCGACCGTGAGCGGTTCGTCCAGATGCCGGAGCGCGTACTCGCGTACGGCGGCCAGGGTGTCGGCGTCGCGGTCGGCGCGCGGGGTGGGGTGCTCGATGAACTGGGCCTGCGTGCCCGTGCGGAAGGGGGCCGTGACCATGGAGCGCGCGATCGTCGCCGCCGCTTCGGAGCCGTGGGCGGTGCGGACCAGGTGCAGGCACAGGTCGATGCCGGCGGCTGTGCCCGCCGAGGTCCAGATGTTGTCGTCCTCGATGAAGAGGGCGTCGGGCTCGACGCCGACGCGGGGGTGATGGGCGCGCAGCAGGTCGACGAGGTTCCAGTGGGTGATCGCGCGGCGGCCGTCGAGGAGGCCCGCCTGGGCGAGGGCGAAGGCGCCGCCGCACAGCGCCGCGACGGTGATGCCGCGCGCGTGGGCCGTGCGCAGGGCGTCGAGGACCGGCGGCGGTACGGGGGCGAGGTGCGCGTCCAGGCCCGGCACGACGACCAGATCGGCGCCGGTGAGCCGGGTCAGCCAGGCGAGGGTGCGGTCCGGGGTGAGGGTGAGGCCGCCCCGGAGGGGGACGGGCGCGGGGTCGGCGGCGACCCGGCGCAGCTCGAAGCGCGGGACGCCCCGGTCGGTGCGGTCGGTCCCCCAGACCTCGTTGATGACGGATACGTCGAAGGCGCGGATGCCGGGGAAGGCGAGGAGGGCGATGCGCTGAGCGGGGCGGGCGGTCGCCGCCGCCGTGGAGTTCGTCGGGGTTTCCGTCGGGGCGGGCACGGTGGCAGTAAACCATCGATCGCTGGCTTTTGTGGCTCTGGGGCGGCGGGGGCGGGCGCGGCAGCATCGTGGTCATGGAGATCGCGGAGAACGCAGCACTGGTCGTGGTGGACGTACAGAAGGGGTTCGAGGAGGAGGAGTTCTGGGGGCCCCGGAACAATCCGGGGGCCGATGACAACATCGCCGCGCTGATCGACGCCTGGCAGGCCGCGGGGCGCCCGGTCGTCTTCGTACGGCATGACTCGCCGAAGCCGGCGTCGCCGTTGCGGCCGGGATACGCGGGGAACGGCTTCAAGGCATATGTCGAGGAGCGGCGCGGGAAGGGCGCGGGGGCCGAGCTGCTGGTGACGAAGACGGTGAACTCGGCCTTCTACGGGACGCCGGACCTGGACGCGTGGTTCAAGGCCGAGGGGATCTCGCAGTTCGTGGTGGCCGGGATCCAGACGAACATGTGCGCGGAGACGACCGCCCGGATGGGCGGGAATCTCGGCTATGAGGTGTTGTTCGCGCTGGACGCCACCTACACCTTCGACCTGGAGGGGCCTTTCGGGTGGCGGCGCGAGGCGGAGGAGCTGGCGCAGGCCTCGGCGGTCACCCTGCACGGTGGTGGGTTCGCGCAGGTGGTGACCACCGCGGCGCTTCTCTCCTCGGAGGGCTGAGGGGGCCCTGGGCGGGCGGTGTCAGCTGTTGTTGCCGGAGGCCAGTTCGCGGCTGCGGTCGCGGGCCGCTTCCAGGGCCGCGATGAGGGCGGCGCGCACGCCGTGGTTCTCCAGTTCGCGGATCGCGTTGATCGTCGTGCCCGCCGGGGAGGTGACGGCCTCGCGGAGTTTCACCGGGTGCTCGCCGCTGTCGCGGAGCATGACGGAGGCGCCGACCGCCGCCTGGACGATCAGGTCGTGGGCCTTGTCGCGGGGCAGGCCGAGCAGGATGCCGGCGTCCGTCATGGCCTCGACGAGGAAGTAGAAGTAGGCCGGTCCCGAGCCGGACAGGGCGGTGCAGGCGTCCTGCTGCGTCTCGGGCACCCGCAGCGTCTTGCCGACGGCGCCGAAGATGCCCTCGGTGAGGGCGAGCGCGTCGGCGCTGGCGTGGCTGCCGGCCGAGATGACGGACATGCCCTCGTCCACGAGGACGGGGGTGTTCGGCATGACGCGCACGACGGGCGTCCCGTCGGCCAGGCGCTCCTCGATGAACGCGGTGGTGATGCCGGCGGCGGCGCTGATGACGAGGCGGTCGGGGGTGACGTGCGGGGCCAGTTCGTCGAGCAGCTTCGCCATGTCCTGCGGCTTGCAGGCGAGGATCAGGGTGTCGGCCCGCGTGGCGGCCTCGGCGTTGCTGACGGGGGCGACGCCGTAGCGGGTGCGCAGCTCGTCGGCGCGTTCCTGGCGGCGGGTGGTGACCAGCAGGTCGGCCGGCGCCCAGCCGCTGCGGATCATGCCGCTGAGCAGGGCTTCACCGATCTTTCCGGTGCCGAGGACTGCGACTTTCTGGCTCGTGGTGCGGCTCATGGGCGGGGCCTTCCGGGGTTGCGTCGTCCGGGGGCCATCCTCGCATCGGGCGGCGGCGGTCCGAGGGTGCGTCCGGTGGGCGGACGCGGCCCCGGGGGGCTCGGGGGAGGCGGGGGTCAGGCCGTGCGGCGGCGCAGGGTGGCGGCGCCCAGGCCGAGGACCAGGACGGCGCAGCCGGCGACGATGACGGCGTCGCGCACGAAGTCGCCGGTGACATCGGGGTGGCGGAGCACTTCGTTCATGCCGTCGACGGCGTACGACATCGGCAGCACGTCGGAGATCTTCTCCAGGACCGGCTGCATGGCGTCCCGGGGTGCGAACAGGCCGCAGAGCAGGAGTTGGGGGAAGATCACCGCCGGCATGAACTGGACGGCCTGGAACTCGGACGCGGCGAACGCGGAGACGAACAGGCCGAGGGCGGTGCCCAGCAGGGCGTCGAGCAGGGCGACCAGGAGCAGCAGCCAGGCGGAGCCGGTGACGTCCAGGCCGAGGGCCCACAGGGCGAGGCCGGTGGCGAGGGCGGACTGGACGACGGCGAGGGCGCCGAAGGCGAGGGCGTAGCCGGCGATGAGGTCGCCCTTGCCGAGGGGCATGGCGAGGAGGCGTTCGAGGGTGCCGGAGGTGCGTTCGCGCAGGGTGGCGATCGAGGTCACCAGGAACATGGTGATGAGCGGGAAGATGCCGAGGAGCGAGGCGCCGATGGAGTCGAAGGTGCGCGGGGCGCCGTCGAACACGTAGCGCAGGAGCAGCAGCATCACGCAGGGGACCAGGACCATCAGGGCGATGGAGCGGGGGTCGTGGCGCAGCTGGCGCAGGACGCGGGCGGCGGTGGCGAGGGTGCGGTGGGTGTTCATCGGGGGCTCCTTGCCGTGTCCTGGTCGACGAGGTGGAGGAACGCCGCCTCGACCGTGTCGGATCCGGTGCGGGCGCGCAGCGCCTCGGGGGTGTCCTCGGCGAGGATGCGGCCCTCGCGCATGAGGAGGAGGCGGTGGCAGCGTTCCGCTTCGTCCATGACGTGGGAGGAGACGAGGATGGCGGCGCCCCGTTCGGCGGCGATGGCGTGGAAGAGGTGCCACAGGTCGCGGCGGAGCACGGGGTCGAGGCCGACGGTCGGTTCGTCCAGTACGAGCAGTTCGGGGGTGCCGAGCAGGGCGACGGCGAGGGAGACGCGGCTGCGCTGGCCGCCGGAGAGCCGGCCGGCGAGGGCGTCGGCGTGGGTGGTCAGGTCGACGTCCTCGATGGCGCGGGTGACGTGTGCGCGGCGGCGTTCGGCCGCGGGGCCGCGGCCGGGGTCGAGGACGGCGGCGAAGTAGTCCAGGTTCTGGCGGACGGTCAGGTCGTCGTAGACGGACGGGGCCTGGGTGACGTAGCCGATGCGGGAGCGCAGGGCGGGGGCGCCGGCGGGCCTGCCGAGGACGCGCAGGGTGCCGGTGACCCTGGCCTGGGTGCCGACGATCGCGCGCATGAGGGTGGACTTGCCGCAGCCGGAGGGGCCGAGGAGGCCGGTGATCCTGCCTCGGGGGACCGTGAAGTCGAGGCCGCGCAGGACGGTGCGGGGGCCCCTGGTGACGGTGAGGCCTTCGGCCTGGATGGCGGGGCCGTGCGGGGTGTCGTCGGCGGACGGCGGGTCGGCCGACGGGGGCTTTTTATTCATCATGCGATGAATACTCCTCCGGGCGGGGCGGCTCGTCAAGGGTTATTCACCGGGCGATGAATAAAGCGCCCGGTTGGGTCTGCCGGAGGGGTGTCGGGGGCGGAGGCCCGGCGGGGCGGGGGCCTGGGTCTGCTGGCGCCGGGGGGTCTGGCGGGGCCGGGGGTTGCCGGAGCCAGGGCTCTGCCGGGCCGGGGGCCTGCCGGGGCTGGGGGTCTGGCGGGGCCGGGGCTCTGCCGGGGCCGGAGGCCTGCCGGAGCCGGGGGTCTGCCGGGGCCGGAGGCCTGCCGGAGCCGGGGGTCTGCCGGGGCCGGAGGCCTGCCGGAGCCGGAGGCCTGCCGGAGCCGGGGCTCTGCAAGAGCCGGGGGCCCGCCGGGGCCGGGGCTCTGCCGGGGCCGGGGGCCTGCCGGGCCCGGCCTGCCGGGCCGGGGCGTCTGTCGGAGCCGGGGCTCTGCCGGGGCCGGGGGCCTGCTGGCTCCGGGGGGCTTGCGAGGCCGGGAGCCTGCCGGGCCGGGGGCCCGCCAGGCCAGGGGCCCGCCAGGGTGAGCGGACCCGGTCAGGGGCTCGCCCAGGCCGGGCGGCCGGTTCAGGGCTTGCGCTTTTTGCGGGACGGGTTGCCCGCGCGGCGTGCGGCGCGCTTCTCGTACTGGGCGAGTGCCGCCTCGTACTCCTCGCGGTGCAGGCGCTCGCCCGGGGCCTCGGTCAGGGCGCGGAAGAAGTACGCGAGGAGGCCGCCGATGAAGCCGATGGTGAGCAGGCCCCGCAGCTGCGCCTGGGACGCCGGGTCGTGCCGCTTGGTGAAACCCTCCCAGGTGCGGCGGAAGGCGATCGCGCTGCAGATCGCGAACATCACGACGACGAGGAGATTGACGACCGTCCCCACCTCCGCGATGACCAGCCCCTCGTAGGCGAAGCGCAGCACGAGGCAGCCGGCGGCGGCCGCGAGCAGCGAGCCGGCGGCGGCACCGGCCCGGCGCGCGCCGTAGCCGCCGTCGTGGGCGACCCACGTCGTGCCGAAGAAGCGGAGGGGCTCGGGGCGCGGGCCGGGGGCGGTGGTGTCTTCGCTCACCGTTTGATTATCGCCCCGCCCGTCACACAGCGGCGCGCCCTATTCGTCCCCCTCCTTGTCCTGCCCCTGTACCCGGCCGCTAGTTTGGGCGGCGTAAGCCGTAACGGGGGATCACGGGGAGGTCGGACCATGTCACTCCGTGGAGGAGATCCCGAGGAGATCGGCGGGTATCCGCTGGAGGCGCGGCTCGGCTCCGGCGGCATGGGCACGGTGTTCCTGGGGCGTACGGCTTCGGGGCGGCCGGTCGCGATCAAGCTGATCCACCAGCAGTTCGCGGATGACGAGGAGTTCCGGATCCGCTTCCGGCAGGAGGTGGCCGCCGCCCGGCGCGTCAGCGGCGCCTTCACCGCGGCCGTGATCGACGCCGACCCGGAGGCCGCCCACCCGTGGATGGCCACGACGTACATCGAGGGCCCCACGCTCGCCCAGCGCATCGCCCGGCACGGCCCGATCGGCGGCGCCGACCTGCGCAGGCTGGCCATCGGGCTCACGGAGGCGCTGCGGGACATCCACCGCGCGGGGGTCGTGCACCGGGACCTGAAGCCGTCGAACGTGGTCCTCTCCCCCGAGGGGCCGCGGGTCATCGACTTCGGCATCTCGCGCGCCGCGGACCAGCAGACACTGACGATGACGGGGCGGGTCATCGGGACGCCGCCGTTCATGTCGCCCGAGCAGTTGCAGGCGCCGCGCGGGGTCGGGCCGCGCTCCGACGTGTTCTCGCTGGGCACGCTGCTCGTCTACGCGGCGACGGGGCAGGGGCCCTTCGACGCGGACAGCCCGTACATGACGGCGTATCAAGTCGTGCACGAGCCGCCGTCCCTGGGCTCGGTGCCGGCCGCGCTGCGCGAGGTGGTCGAGCCGTGTCTGGCGAAGGACCCCAAGGACCGGCCCTCGGCGGACGAACTGCTGGTACCGCTGCGGGACCTGCCGGCGGACCTCGGGGGCGCGGCGGTCCCGGGCGGGCCGCGCCGCACCCGGGAGACGGACACCCAGCACCATCTGGCCACGGACGACGCGACCCCGCCGCCGACCACTGCCCAGTCGTCCGGCGACGGTGCGCCCGGCGCCGAGCCGGGCGCCGTGCGGCGGCCCGCCGGTGGCCGGCGCCGGCTGCGGACCGTGCTGGCCGCCGTGGTCGCCGTCGCGGCGATCGGTACGGGCGCCGCGCTGATGCGGGCCGACGACACCGACAAGCCGGAGAGTGCGAACGGCCAGGGCGGGGGCCGCGCTGTCGCGGCGACCGGGGCGCCGCTGCCGGACGGGTTCCGGCCGTGGCTCGAGAAGGTGCCGGGCGGGCGGGCCGACATCCCTGACGAGCTGCGGTGCGAGGCGCGCGGCGACGCGCTGTTCTGCGGGGGCGGCGGGGTCGTCGCGACCCGGATCGACGCCTCCGACGGCTCCCGGGTGTGGACGGAGAAGAGCCCGGGCGTCCCGGTCCAGGGCATGCACCTGGTGGGCGTCGCCGGTGACACGGTGCTCGGCTACCGCTTCGCGGCCGAGGGCGCGCCCGGCCCCGCCACCGAAGTGGTCGCCCTCGACGCGGACAAGGGCGAGGAGCTGTGGTCCGTGCCGTCCGGCGCGCAGTCGACGGCCGTGACGGGGCAGACGCGGGACGCCGTGGTGGTGGGCTCGGCCGTCGTGACGGTCGACGCGGACAACTCCCGCTTCGAGGCCCGGCGGGCGCGCAGCGGCAAGGTGCTCTGGCGGCAGCCGTTCCCCTCCGGCACGCGGTGCGCCCCGCTCGCGTCGGGCGCCCGGCTGTACGCGATGTGCGCGTCGGACGCCGAACTGGCCGAGGGCCCGGTGCGCCGGCCCGCGCTGCGGACCATGGACCCGGCCTCCGGAGGCCTCGGCGGGGCCGTCGCCGTCAAGGGGCCCGTGCTGCCGGCCGGTACGGCGGGCGACAGCCTCGTCTTCCTCCACCAGCGGATGGAGGGGCCGGCCTCGGTCGGCTTCGACGGCGTGACCCGCGTGGACCGGTCGCTGCGCAAGGTGACGTACGCGCGCCTGGCGAAGGCGTACGAGGGGACGCCCGGGATGGCGGGCGGCACCGTCTATGTGAGCGGGCGGACCGGGCTCGTCACGGCCCTCGACCCGGTGAGCGGTCGCGAGAAGTGGGACCGGCAGACGGGCGTCGAAGGGGCGTCGGGGCCGGTGGCGGGCGGCGACGGCGGGGCCCTGTACTTCAGCTCGGCCGGCGGTCGCGTCGTCGCGCTCTCCGCGCGCGGGGGCGAGCCGCTGTGGACGACGGACCCGCGGGCGGACGGTGTCGCGGGCGAGGTGAACGCCGCGCCGCGCGTCACCGTCGCCGGGCGCGTCCTGGTCGTCGCGGCGGCCGAGAACACGGTGTTCGCCTTCGACGCGACGAGACCCCCGAAGCCCGGGTGACGGGCCCCCGGTCTCCGGCTGCTCCTGCGTCGGGGCCCGAGCACAGGTCCGCCGCTGTCCCCCGTAAGGCCTCAGCAGCGCGGCGCCACGTAGCCGTTGCTGCCCGTGCGGACGTAGGTGTCCGAGACGTACCGGCCGCTGCCGATGCGGTCCCAGAGCTTGGAGGTGCCGGTCGGGCCCGTGACCGTCTCGCCCGGCTTCTGGCAGGCGATGGCGACCTGCGAGCCCGCCCTGAGGCGGCCCACCTTGGCGTACGAGGAGCCGGGTCCCGAACGGACGTTGACGTCCGCGGCGATCGTGTAGGTCCTGGCGGCCAGGATGGTCTCGACGGGCTCCGCCGTCCCGGCCAGACCCTCGGGTGTGATGACGTTCTCGCTCACAGTTCTCTCCCCCGTTGACGGACGGCGCGGGCCGTCCCTGGCATGTTCCTCACACCAAGGACGCGCCCGCGCCGCGAAAGGTTTCGGGGGGTCCGCCCGGGTTCAGCCGAGCTTCGACACGTCCCGCACCGCGCCCTTGTCGGCGCTGGTCGCCATCGCCGCGTACGCGCGCAGGGCCGCCGAGACCTTGCGCTCGCGCGCCTTGGGTTCGTACACGCCGCCCAGTGCCTCCCGGCGGCGCGCCAGCTCGGCGTCGTCGACGAGCAGCTCGATCGAGCGGTTCGGGATGTCGATGCGGATGCGGTCGCCGTCCTCGACCAGCGCGATCGTGCCGCCGGACGCCGCTTCGGGCGAGGCGTGGCCGATCGAGAGGCCGGAGGTGCCGCCGGAGAAGCGGCCGTCGGTGACCAGGGCGCAGACCTTGCCGAGGCCGCGGCCCTTCAGGAAGGAGGTGGGGTAGAGCATCTCCTGCATGCCGGGGCCGCCCTTGGGGCCCTCGTAGCGGATGACGACGACGTCGCCCGCAGTGACCGCCTTGTTGAGGATCTTCTCGACGGCCTCTTCCTGCGAGTCGCAGACGACCGCGGGGCCCTCGAAGGTCCAGATCGACTCGTCGACACCGGCGGTCTTCACGACGCAGCCGTCCACGGCGATGTTGCCCTTGAGGACGCCCAGGCCGCCGTCCTTGGAGTAGGCGTGGGCGACGTCGCGGATGCAGCCGTTCGCGGCGTCCGTGTCGAGGGTGTCCCAGCGCTCGGACTGGGAGAAGGCCTCGGCGGAGCGCTTGCAGCCGGGCGCCGCGTGCCACAGCTCCAGGGCCTCCTCCGAGGCGGAGCCGGAGCGGATGTCCCAGGTGTCCAGCCACTCCTTGATGGAGGGCGAGTGGACGGTGTGCACGTCCTCGTTGAGGAGGCCGCCGCGGTACAGCTCGCCGAGGAGCGCGGGGATGCCGCCGGCGCGGTGCACGTCCTCCATGTAGTACGTGGTGGTGGGCGCGGCGTTCGGGGCGACCTTGGCCAGGCAGGGGACGCGGCGCGAGACGGCGTCGATGTCGGACAGGTCGTAGTCGACCTCGGCCTCGCGGGCGGCGGCGAGCAGGTGCAGGATCGTGTTGGTGGAGCCGCCCATGGCGATGTCCAGGGCCATGGCGTTCTCGAACGCGGCGTGCGTGGCGATGTTGCGGGGCAGGACGGAGGCGTCGTCGCCGTCGTAGTACCGCTTGGTGATGTCCACGACCGTGGCGCCCGCGCGCTGGTACAGCTCCTTGCGGGCGGTGTGCGTGGCGAGGACCGAGCCGTTGCCCGGCAGGGAGAGGCCGATGGCCTCGGTCAGGCAGTTCATGGAGTTGGCGGTGAACATGCCGGAACAGGAGCCGCAGGTCGGGCAGGCGTTCTCCTCGATGCGGAGGATGTCCTCGTCCGAGATGCTCTCGTCCACCGCGTCGCTGATCGCGTTGACCAGGTCGAGTTTGCGGACCGTGCCGTCGACGAGGGTGGCCTTGCCGGCCTCCATGGGGCCGCCGGAGACGAAGACCGTCGGGATGTTGAGGCGCAGGGCGGCCATCAGCATGCCGGGGGTGATCTTGTCGCAGTTGGAGATGCAGATCAGGGCGTCGGCGCAGTGCGCCTCGACCATGTACTCCACGGAGTCGGCGATGAGGTCGCGCGAGGGCAGGGAGTACAGCATCCCGCCGTGTCCCATGGCGATGCCGTCGTCCACCGCGATGGTGTTGAACTCGCGGGCGATGCCGCCCGCCTCGCGGATCGCCTCCGACACGATGCGGCCGACCGGCTGGAGGTGGGTGTGGCCGGGGACGAACTCCGTGAAGGAGTTGGCGACCGCGATGATCGGCTTGCGCCCGATGTCGGCCCCCGGTACACCGGAGGCGCGCATCAGGGCGCGGGCGCCCGCCATGTTGCGGCCGTGGGTGACTGTGCGGGACCTGAGCTCGGGCATCGTCGCTCGCTCCTTCGGCAGGGATGGGGCTGCTGTCGAGCGTACGCCGCGGCTCCGGGCTCCGGACAGCGTGTCCGAATGGCGGGACGGCCGTCTCACGGCTCAGGCGTCGGCCGTACGAACACTGGGGTGTCGGCCGTACGAACGTCGGGGCGTCGCCCGTACGAACGTCGGGGCGTCGCCCGTACGAACGTCGGGGCGTCGGCCGTACGAAGGCGGGGTGCCGGTCGTACGAAGGCGGGCCCCAGGGGTCGTACGAGCGGTCAGGCGCCGGTCAGGTGGCCCTGCACCACGGGGGCCACCCGGGCCACGATCTGCTCCATGTCCGCCGAGGCCAGCGGCTCGACCTTGATCACGTACCGCAGCATGGCGACGCCCACCAGCTGGGCGGCGGCCAGTTCGGCGCGCAGCTCCGCGTCCGGCAGTTCGAGCCGGCGCGCGATGCGGCCGAGCAGCTGGGCGGCGACGAGGCGGCGGAAGACCGCGGCGGCCGTCTCGTTGTTCAGCGCGGAGCGCACGACGGCCAGCAGCGGGGTGCGGGTGGCGGGGTTCTCCCAGACGCCGAGCAGGAAGCGGGTCAGGCGCTCGCCGACCCCGTCGAGCGGGCCCTCCTCGACGGCGGCGGGCGCCTCCAGGGCGGGCGCGAAGGCCACGGCGACGGCCGCCTCGAAGACCTGCTCCTTGGTGCCGAAGTAGTGGTGCACGAGCGCGGGGTCCACCCCGGCGGCCTTGGCGATGCCGCGCACGGAGGTCTTCTCGTACCCCCGTTCGGAGAATTCGTCGCGGGCCGCCTGGAGGATGCGGTCGCGCGTGGCGGGCCCGGCCTCCGACTGCGTACGGGAGGGGCGCCCCCGGCGGCGCGGGGCGGCGGGCTCCGACGGCGCGCCGGAGGTCATGAGCGGGGCACCCGCACCGCCGACGCCAGGTGCAGCCGGGTGAAGGCGAGCGCCTCGGCGAGGTCGGCCTCGCGTTCGGCGCCGGACATCGCGCGCCGGGTGTTGACCTCGATGACGACGTGCCCGTCGAAGCCGGTGGCCGCCAGGCGTTCGAGCAGCTCGGCGCAGGGCTGGGTGCCGCGGCCGGGGACGAGGTGCTCGTCCTTCGCGGAGCCCTTGCCGTCGGCGAGGTGGACGTGCCCGAGCCGGTCGCCCATGCGGTCGATCATGTCCATCGCGTCCGTGCGGGCGGTCGCGGTGTGCGAGAGGTCGACGGTGAAGTGGCGGTAGTCGTCCTTGGTGACGTCCCAGTCGGGGGCGTACGCGAGCATCTCGCGGTCGCGGTAGCGCCAGGGGTACATGTTCTCCACGGCGAAGCGCACGTCCGTCTCGCCGGCCATCCGCCAGATGCCCTCGACGAAGTCGCGCGCGTAGGTGCGCTGCCAGCGGAAGGGCGGGTGCACCACGACGGTGGAGGCGCCGAGCTTCTCGGCGGCGGCCCTGGCGCGCTGGAGCTTGACCCACGGGTCGGTGGACCAGACGCGCTGCGTGATCAGCAGGCAGGGCGCGTGGACGGCAAGGATCGGGATCCGGTGGTAGTCGCTCAGCCGGCGCAGGGCCTCGATGTCCTGGCTGACGGGGTCGGTCCACACCATGACCTCGACACCGTCGTACCCGAGGCGCGCGGCGATCTCGAAGGCCGTCGCCGTCGACTCCGGATAGACCGAGGCCGTCGACAGGGCGACCTTCGCATCCGGGATGCGCACCACTGGATCTGCCACGAGGAACAGGGTACGGGCCGCGCCCGCACACCGGGGAGGCGGCCTCGCGCCGCTCGCTCAGGGGGTCGGGGGCAGGTGGTCGAGCCGCCGCAGGATCACGCCCTCGCGCAGCGCCCACGGGCAGATCTCCACGGACTCGCACCCGAAGAGGTCCAGCGCGCCCTCCGCCACCAGCGCCCCGGCGAGCAGTTGTCCGGCCCGCCCCTCGGAGACGCCGGGCAGCTCCGCGCGCTCGCTCGTGGTCATCGCGGCGAGCTGCGGCACCCAGTCCTCCAGGGACTTCCGCTTCAGTTCGCGCTGTACGTAAAGGCCGTCCGCCGAGCGCGCCGCGCCCGCCAGCCGGGCGAGCTGCTTGAACGTCTTGGACGTCGCCACGATGTGGTCGGGGGTGCCGAAGCGGGCGAACTCCCCCACCGTACGGGCGATCTGGGCGCGCACGTGCCGCCGCAGCGCCTTCACGTCCGAGGGGTCGGGCGGGTCGGCGGGGAGCCAGGCGGAGGTGAGACGGCCCGCGCCGAGCGGCAGGCTGACCGCGCAGTCCGGCTCCTCGTCCAGGCCGTAGGCGATCTCGAGGGAGCCGCCGCCGATGTCCAGGACGAGCAGCTTGCCCGCGGACCAGCCGAACCAGCGCCGGGCGGCCAGGAACGTGAGCCTCGCCTCCTCCTCGCCGGACAGCACCTGGAGGTCGACGCCGGTCTCCTGTCTGACCCGGGTCAGGACGGCGTCGGCGTTGGTCGCCTCGCGCACCGCGGAGGTGGCGAACGGCAGCACTTCCTCCACGCCCTTGTCCTCGGCGGCCTCCATCGCCGCGCGGACGGTGGCGACCAGGCGGTCGACGCCCTCGGGGCCGATCGCCCCCGCCGGGTCGAGGAGTTGGGCCAGCCGCAGGTCGGCCTTGTGGGAGTGCGCGGGCAGCGGGCGCGCGCCGGGATGGGCGTCGACCACGAGCAGATGCACCGTGTTCGACCCCACGTCGAGGACACCGAGTCTCATGCACGGAACGCTACGCCGGATCGGGCGCTCTGCTGGCCCCGGGCGGCCCACCGCCCGCATACCCTGGAGATGTGCCAAAGACGAAAAAGACGAAGGCCGACAAATCGAAGTCGGGGAAGCCGGAGAAGGCCGGAAAGGCGGAGAAGGAAGGCGCGGCCGGCCGGTCCGGGGAACCCGCGAAGTCCAAGAAACCCGCGGTGTCCGCCAAGCCCGCGAAGTCCGCCGAGGAGTCCACCAAGGCCGGTGGGTCCGGGGTGCTCGGCAGGGCGGAGAAGAACGAGGAGGTCGGGAAGTCCGGGAAGCAGGCGAAGGTCGCCAGGGCCGAGCCGGACGAGAAGGGCCTGGACTTCGCCCGGGCCTGGGTGGAGTTCCCCGACCCCGCGGACGACGAGCAGGTCTTCCGCTGCGACCTGACCTGGCTGACCTCGCGCTGGAACTGCGTCTTCGGGAGCGGCTGCCAGGGCATCCAGGCGGGCCGCGCCGACGACGGCTGCTGCACGCTGGGCGCGCACTTCTCGGACGAGGACGACGAGAAGCGCGTCGCCGGGTACGTGGAGCGGCTCACGCCCGACATCTGGCAGCACCACGACGTGGGCCGGGAGACCGGCTGGGTCTCCACGGACGAGGACGGCGACCGCCAGACCCGCCCCTTCAACGGCTCCTGCATCTTCCAGAACCGCCCCGGTTTCGCGGGCGGCGCGGGCTGCTCGCTGCACATCCTGGCGCTCCGGGAGGGCCGCGAGCCCCTGGAGACGAAGCCGGACGTCTGCTGGCAGCTGCCGGTGCGCCGGACGTACGACTGGATCGACCGGCCCGACGACACGCGCGTGCTGCAGGTCTCCATCGGTGAGTACGACCGGCGGGGCTGGGGCCCGGGCGGCCACGACCTGCACTGGTGGTGCACGTCGGCGACCTCGGCGCACGGCGCGGGCGACCCGGTGTACGTCTCCTACCGCCCCGAGCTGATCGAGCTGATGGGCAAGGAGGGCTACGACCGTCTCGTGGAGCTGTGCGAGGAGCGGCTGCGCTCCCAACTCCCGCTGTTCGCCCCGCATCCGGCGGATCCCGCCCGCTAGGCGGCGGACCCCGCCGGGGTGGCCGACAGGTTCCGTGCGGGTGGCCGCCGGTGGGGCGGGGCGGATCGGTCAGCCGGGGCCCGTGTCCCCGTCGCCGGGAGGCGATGAGGGGCCTCCCGGCCCGGGGTCCGAGGGCGTGGGGTCGGGATCCGTCGGTGTCGGCGTCGGGTCGGGGCCGGGGTCGGAGGGGCCGGGGTCCGAGGGGCCGGGATCGGACGGGCCGGGGTCGGAGGGCCTCGGGTCCACGGGGCCGGGATCGGTGGGGCGCGGCTTCGGCCCTGGGCCGGGATGGGACGGCGGCCGTCCGTCGCCGTGCCCGTCGATGGAGATGACCGCCCCCGAGGGGGCGACGGCCACCCGGGCGCGCCATGGCCCGTACGGCTCGCGGCTGTGGTCGACGTACACCTGGATGGTGACCGACTCTCCCGGTGCGAGCGTGCCCGACGAGCGGCTCAGGTAGAGCCAGTAGACGTCCTCGGCCGCCGACCAGGCGACCGGTGCGCCACCGGACGCCGTCAGCGTGATGAGCGTCGTGTCGCCGATGGGCCGGGCCGTGACGGTCAGGCGCCCGGGGCCCGTCCGGGAGCCGGACGGGGAGCCGCCGCTGATGACCTCGACGGAGACGTCCGGTGAGCGGCCGCCCGTGGTGAAACGGGTGTGGGGTCCCTTGCGGGCGTTGCCCGCGTTCTCGTAGTCGCGGGTGCGGTCGCTGCCGAGTCCGGCGCTGTCGCCCTCGCTCGCGGTGACGGGGTTGCCGTCATGGCCCTCTCCGGTGAGGGGCGCTCCCCGGTAGGCGGCCCACAGGGCGAGCACCGGGGCGGCCACGACGGTGGCGACGACGGTCGTCGTGACGGCACGCGCGCGCAGGCGGTCGCGGCGCGCGGCGTGGTCCTTGGGGTCCATCGGGAAACCGCGCCGGTCGTAGCGGGGGTGGGCGCCGCGCGCGCGGGCGACGTGCGCCATGGCGAGCGGCAGGGCGTCGCGCGGGGCCGCCACGAGGGGGAGCGTGGCCGGGCTCACGGCCGTGCCGGGCCAGGCGCCCGCCCCGGCGCGCTCGGCGGTGCGGCGGCAGCTCGGGCAGTCGTCGACGTGCCGGACCAGCTCGCGGCGCAGGGCGGCGCCGAGCAGCAGCTGATTGTCGCCGGTCAGGCGGGCGACGATGGGGCAGCTGCCGCTCTCCACGACGGCGAGGGCGGCGCGGGTGCGCTCCACCTCGCAGGCCGCGGAGGCGAGCAGGCCGCGGGCCTTGGCGAGGTCCATGCCGAGGACGGCAGCGACCTCGGCCGGGGTGAGCTGGTGGCGTACGGCCAGTTCGAGGGCCTCGCGCTGCTCGGGGGTGGTGCCGGCCGCCTCCGGCCAGGCGAGCTGCGCCAGCTCCCGGTGCCGCCGCCGGGCGGTCTCCTCCGGGAGGGCGGCGGGGTCCTGGGCGGAGCCGCCGGACGCGCCGGACGTGGCGGGGGTGGCGGGCCGGCTCCGGTTCGGTGCGCCGGGTGCGCCGGGTGCGTCCGGTGCGACACACGCGACCGGTGAGGCGCCCGCGCCGAGTGGGACGGAGGAGCCCCTCGCGGCGGACGAGCCCGGTGCGGCGGAGGAGCCCGCCGCGGCAGCCGCGCCCGGAGTCGCCATCGCGTCGGCCGAGACGCCCGCGCCCCTTGAGACACTCGCGTCGGCCGGCGCGGACGCACCCGGCGAGGCAGACGCCCCCGATGAGGCGGACCCGGCGGACCGCGCGGCCCGGGTGGCGGCGGCCGCGTCCCGGCCCGCCCTGCGGCCGGCGCCCGCACCCCGGGCCGCGTGCGCGCCCTGGCGGTTGCGCTTGGCCTCGGCGAGCCGGCGCAGGCAGACCCAGCGCGCGAGGGCGTAGAGCCAGGGGCGCAGCAGCTCGCCCTCGGCGCCGGGGCCCCGCGAGCCCCTGCGCTCGGCGAGCTGGAGCACGTCGCCCAGCGCCGCGGTGGCCGCGTCGTGATCGCACAGGACGGAGAGGCAGTAGGTGAAAAGGCCGTCCAGGCACGGTTCGTAGCGCGCGGGCGGCGCCGTCCGGGACGCCTGACGGGGCGCCGAACGCTTGCGCGAGTCACGGTGCGCCCGGTGTGCGCCGGTTGCGTTCGCGGGAGTTTCCGGCCTGCTGCTCATCACCCGTGCGAAGGTAGGCGGATGATGCAGGCCCCTTCCTCCGTCTCGGGCACATTTAATCCTTACGGGTGAACAGATCCCTCAAAAGGGGACAGGAACCCACCCTTCCGAAACCTCGTTCCCCACCCGGGGCGGGCGCTCGGCGCCCCGGGCCGGGTTGTCAGTGGGCTCGGCTACGGTTCGAGCATGGCTGCCCGTACGAAATCCACCAAGGACCGTCCGTCCTACCGCTGCACCGAATGCGGCTGGCAGACGGCCAAGTGGCTCGGCCGCTGCCCCGAGTGCCACGCCTGGGGGACGGTCGAGGAGTACGGCGCGCCCGCGGTCCGCACCACCGCCCCCGGCCGGGTCACCTCCTCCGCCGTCCCGATCGGCGAGGTCGACGGCCGCACGGCCACCGCGCGCTCCACCGGCGTGCCCGAGCTGGACCGGGTCCTCGGCGGCGGTCTGGTGCCGGGCGCCGTCGTGCTGCTCGCGGGCGAGCCGGGCGTCGGCAAGTCCACGCTGCTGCTCGACGTCTCGGCGAAGGCCGCGAGCGAGCAGCACCGCACGCTCTATGTGACGGGCGAGGAGTCGGCGAGCCAGGTCCGGCTGCGCGCCGACCGCATCGGCGCCATCGACGACCACCTGTATCTGGCGGCGGAGACCGATCTGTCCGCCGTCCTCGGCCACTTGGACGCCGTCAAGCCCTCCCTGCTGGTCCTCGACTCGGTGCAGACGATCGCCTCGCCGGAGATCGACGGCGCACCCGGCGGCATGGCGCAGGTCCGCGAGGTCGCGGGCGCCCTGATCCGCGCCTCCAAGGAGCGCGGCATGTCCACGCTCCTGGTCGGCCACGTCACCAAGGACGGCGCGATCGCGGGACCGCGCCTGCTGGAGCATCTCGTCGACGTGGTCCTCCAGTTCGAGGGCGACCGGCACGCGCGCCTGCGCCTGGTCCGCGGCGTCAAGAACCGGTACGGCACGACGGACGAGGTCGGCTGCTTCGAGCTGCACGACGAGGGCATCACCGGCCTCACCGACCCCAGCGGCCTCTTCCTGACCCGCCGCGCCGAGCCCGTGCCGGGCACCTGTCTGACCGTCACCCTGGAGGGCCGCCGCCCCCTGGTCGCCGAGGTCCAGGCGCTCACGGTCGACTCGCAGATCCCGAGCCCCCGGCGCACCACCTCCGGCCTGGAGACCTCGCGCGTGTCGATGATGCTGGCCGTCCTGGAGCAGCGCGGCCGGATCACGGCCCTCGGCAAGCGGGACATCTACAGCGCGACGGTCGGCGGAGTGAAGCTCTCCGAGCCCGCCGCGGACCTCGCCATCGCCCTCGCCCTGGCCAGCGCGGCGAGCGACACCCCGCTGCCGAAGAACCTCGTGGCGATCGGGGAAGTCGGCCTGGCGGGCGAGGTCAGACGGGTCACGGGGGTGCAGCGCAGGCTGTCCGAGGCGCACCGGCTCGGCTTCACCCACGCGCTCGTACCGGCCGATCCGGGCAGGATTCCCGCCGGTATGAAGGTCATCGAAGTCGCCGACATGGGTGAGGCGCTCCGCGTCCTTCCGCGATCCCGTCGCCGAGAGGCCCCACGGGAGGAGGAAGAGCGCCGGTAGACTTTGCCCTGGTCTCGCCCATCCGTACGAAGACAGACGTACGGAGGAGGCTTGGAGTACGTGCGACCGAGGGAGTGCAGTGGCAGCCAACGACCGGGCAGCGAGTCCCGGCAAGCCCGGCGGAAGCACCGCTGCCGAAGTGCTGATGCGCGCCTCCCTGAGCGCCGTCGCCCCCGGCACGGCCCTGCGTGACGGCCTCGAACGCATCCTGCGCGGCAACACCGGCGGTCTGATCGTCCTCGGCTGGGACAAGACGGTCGAGTCGATGTGCACGGGCGGTTTCATCCTGGACGTCGAGTTCACCGCGACGCGCCTGCGCGAGCTGTGCAAGCTCGACGGCGGCATCGTCCTCGACAAGGACATCACCAAGATCCTGCGCGCCGGTGTGCAGCTGGTGCCGGACCCGAAGATCCCCACCGAGGAGACGGGCACCCGGCACCGCACGGCGGACCGCGTCTCCAAGCAGGTCGGTTTCCCCGTCGTCTCCGTCTCCCAGTCCATGCGCCTGATCGCGCTGTACGTGGACGGTCAGCGCCGCGTCCTGGAGGACTCGGCGGCGATCCTCTCCCGCGCCAACCAGGCCCTCGCGACGCTGGAGCGGTACAAGCTGCGCCTCGACGAGGTCGCGGGCACGCTCTCCGCCCTGGAGATCGAGGACCTGGTGACGGTGCGGGACGTCACGGCGGTCGCCCAGCGCCTGGAGATGGTGCGCCGCATCGCCACGGAGATCGCCGAGTACGTGGTGGAGCTGGGCACGGACGGGCGTCTTCTCGCCCTCCAGCTGGACGAGTTGATCGCGGGCGTCGAGCCCGAGCGCGAGCTGGTCGTCCGGGACTACGTGCCCGAGCCGACCGCCAGGCGCTCCCGCACGGTGGACGAGGCGCTCCAGGAGCTGGACGCCCTCTCCCACGCGGAGCTGCTCGAACTGTCCACCGTCGCCCGCGCCTTGGGCTACACCGGTTCTCCGGAGGCCCTGGACTCGGCCGTCTCGCCGCGGGGCTTCCGCCTCCTGGCCAAGGTCCCCCGGCTGCCCGGCGCCATCATCGACCGTCTCGTGGAGCACTTCGGGGGTTTGCAGAAGCTGCTCGCCGCCAGCGTGGACGACCTGCAGACGGTGGACGGCGTGGGCGAGGCCCGCGCGCGCAGCGTCCGCGAGGGCCTCTCCCGCCTCGCGGAGTCCTCGATCCTGGAGCGGTACGTCTAGCCGCTGGCCGGACAAGGCCCTGGAGGAGCCGGCGGCGGCCGGCCCTCCCGGAATCATCGACCCTTCTTTGGGTCAGTCCTTCTCCAGCACGAACGAGGCGCGGGCGGTGCCAAGTCCGGGCGTCTTCGCCTCGATGAGATAGGTACCGGCCTTCGCCGTCGCCCCCGAAGGCGTGGCGCAGCGCGGCTCGCTGCCCCGCCGGTCCCACTGCACGGTGTGCGTCACGTGCCCCTCGGCCGGCACGCGCAGCAGCAGACTGCCGCCACCGGAGGGGCAGTCGGCCGAGGACCAGAACTCCTCGTCGCCGTCGGCCCGGGTGATCGTCACGACCGTGCCCTTGCCGCCCAGGTCGACCTTGCAGGCCTTGCCGCCGCGGTTCTCGGCGATCAGCTCGAACTTCGGCTTCTCGCCGCGCTCGTACGCGTTCTTGACGCTGCGCAGCTTCAACTTCGCGCTGCTGCCGGTGCAGTTGGGCACCTTCGTACCGGCCGGGAGCCGGTCGCCGGAGCCGCCGCCCCCCTTGGCGTCGTCGGCCGAGCCGCCGCCACCGCCGGAACCCGCCGCCCCTCCGGAGCCCGCGGCGCCCCCGGAACCGCCGGCGCCACCCGAGCCCCCCGACCCGCCCGAACCGGAACCGGAGTCCGAGCCGTCGTCCGACTCGTCGCGTCCGCCCGGGTGTTCGGTGATCGCGGACCCCGATTCGGAGGGGCCCGGCGTGATGGACGTCGCTGGGCCGTTGCCGTTCGGCCCGTCGGCGCCGTTCTCGCCGCCACCACCACCGGAGGTGGCGACCCAGACGGCGAGGAGCACCAGCAGACCGAACACGGACAGCAGGACGGCCCTCCGACGCCAGTAGATGGTGGAGGGAAGCGGCCCGACCGGATTGCGCAGAGATCCCACGCCCAAACCTTACGAGAGATCCGGCGCTTGTCCCGCCCCACCCGCCGCCCTGAGCGACAAAGTTTGCCGATCATCATCCCGGAGAGCCGTTCCGGACCCTTCCGGCACTGTCCATCGTCAGGGGTGCGCACGGAACGATCGCCGGATGTGACGATTCGGACTCACTCCGTACCGTCCGTAATCATGGACACCATGGACGACGATCTCTACCGCGACATCACCGACTTCGCCCACGACACACCGTCGTGGTTCCAGCACCTCGCGGAGGTGTGGACGGAACTCGGGCTGCTTCTCTTCGGCGTGCTCTTCGTCGTCGCCTGGTGGCGTGCCCGGCGCGGTGATCCCCGCGCCCTGGCCGTCGCGGTGCTCGCTCCCCTGGCCACCGCGGTGGCCTATGTGTGCAGCGAGTTGGCCAAGTCCGCCATCGACGAGGAGCGGCCCTGCCGGGCCGTGTCCGGCGCGTTGAAGCCGCTCGTCGAGTGCCCCGCGTACGGCGACTGGTCCTTTCCCAGCAACCACTCGACCATCGCGGGTGCCGCCGCCATCGGCCTCGCGCTCGCCTGGCCGCGGCTGGCGGCGCTGACGGTTCCGATGGCCGTGCTCATGGCCTTCTCGCGGGTCTTCGTCGGCGTGCACTACCCGCACGACGTGGCGGTCGGCCTGGTCTTCGGCGCGTTGATCACGTACGCGGTCGTCCGGCTCGCCACGCGGCCCGTGGCGCGGGTCGCGCAGACGATGCGCGGGTCCTCGACGGGCGTGGTGCGCTGGTTCGCCGGTCCCGGCCCGGCGCTCGCCCCCTCCCCGGCGACGGATCCGGCGGCGTACGACACCCCGACGATGACGTTCCGCCGCCAGGACCCGCACGGGCATGACCCGTACGCAGATGGCTCCCCCACGCACGGCTCGCGTCGCCGCAACTCGCATCGCCGCTGAACCGGGCCCCGTTCGGGGCGATTCGGGGCGCTCGGTGGCAGGGCGGGGCTCAGTCCGGGTCCGGGACGAGCCCCGCCTCGTACGCGACGATCGCCGCCCGCACGCGGTTCTTGACCCCGAGCCGTTCGAGGACCGCGCTCACATAGGCCTTGACGGTGCCTTCCACGAGGTGGAGCCGGGCGGCGATCTCGGGGTTGGACAGGCCGGCGCCGACCAGGGCGAGGACCTCGCGTTCGCGGGGTGTGAGGGCCTCGACGCGGGTGCGCGCGGCGGCGCCTCGGCCGAGCCGGCGCACGCCCGAGCGGTCGATGACGTGCCGGGCCACTTTGGGCGAGAGGAACGCGGCGCCGCCCGCCACGGCCCGGACGCCCGCGATGAGTTCGTACGGATCACCGGACTTCAGGAGGAAGCCGGTGGCCCCGCCGCCGAGGGCGCGGGCCACGTACGCGTCCTCGGAGAACGTCGTCAGCATGGCCACCGCGGTGCCCGGCACCGTACGGACGATCTCCTCGGCCGCCGCGAGGCCGTCCAGGCGCGGCATGCGGATGTCGAGCAGCGCCACGTCGGGCCGGTGGGCCTGGGCCAGGGAGACGGCCTCGCGCCCGTCGGCGGCCTCCGCGACGACCTCGATGTCCCCGCCCGCGGCGAGGATGGCCCGCACGCCCGCGCGGAGCATGGCCTCGTCGTCGGCCAGCAGAACCCGGATGGCCTTGGCCTGATCCACCGCACACACTCCTTGTCGCTCGCGTTCTTCGCTCATCCGTCGGCCGTGGGGATCACGGTCTTGTCCACGAGTCGGCCGCCGTCGCCGCCGAAGCAGATCCTGAAGTAGGGGACGGCGGTGAAGAGTTCACCGCTCGCGCGGTAGTACGCGCAGTCGGCGCCGTCCGGCGGGGGGCCCGGCGCGCGTTCCACGGGCGGGTCCGAGGCGGCCCGGTCCGGCAGCACGGACTCGACGGCGGCGCGGGGCGCCCCGACGCGCAGGCGCGCGTAGTCGGCGGGGTCGAGCACGGAGTGCGTCCGTGAGTACGCGTACCAGGCGAACGCCCCGCCGACGAGCAGGACGCCGGCGGTGACGGCGCCGCCGAAGGCCAGCACGGTCCGGCGGCGCGCGGAGGCGAGGCGGGCGCCGGAGTGCGGGGGCGGCGCGGGGGCGCTCCCCGCGACCGGCAGCCGGGCGGCCACCCGGAAGCCGTCCGCGTGCGGCCCCGCGTCGAAGGTGCCGCCCAGGTCGGTGACCCGGGCCCGCAGACCGCGCAGCCCGGTACCGCCCTCCGAGGGCCGAGCGGGCTGCCGGGGGCGGCCGTTGACGACGGTGACCGTCGTCGCGTCCTCGCCGCGCCGCACGGTGACGGTGACGGGGGCACCGGGCGCGTGCCGGGCGGCGTTGGTCAGCGCTTCCTGGACGACGCGGTGGACGGCGGGGTCGGTCGGGCGCGCCGGCGCGTCGTCGTCGTACGTGATGTCCAGGCCGGACTCCGCGGCGCGTGCGACGAGGTCGGCGGTGCTCTCGCCGGTGGGTGCGAGCGGGGCCCGCTCGTCGTCGTCCTCGCGGAGCAGGCCGATGATCGCGTGCAGGCGGTCCGTGGCCTGCGAGGCGGCGGCGCGCAGGTCGGCGGCGGCCGCGCGGTGCCGGTCCGCCAGGTCGGGGGCGACCTGGAGGGCGCCCGCGCGGACGGCGATGAGGCTCAGTTCGTGGCCCAGGGAGTCGTGCGTGTCCTGGGCGATGCGGGCGCGTTCGCGCAGCCGCGCGCGGTCGGCGACGATGCGCTGCTCGCGCTCCAGCTGCTCGGCCCGCGCCCAGCCGGCGGCGGCCAGCTCGCGGCCCTGGCGCCAGTAGCGGCCGCCGAGCCAGGGGAAGACGGCGCCGAACACGAGCGTCCCCACGAGGACGAGCCACTCGACCACGGGATCGACGTCCCGCACGGCGATCTTGACCGTGCCGACGACGGCGACGCCCGCGAAGGCGAGCAGCGCCGGCCCGGTGCGGGGCGCGCGGCGGCCGAGGAGCAGCGCGAAGAGGGCGAGGGCGGGGCCGTGGGAGAGCGTGAAGAGGGAGGGGGCGGTAACGAGGCCGAGGGCGGCCGCGGCGAGGAAGGCGAGCAGCGGGCGGGCGCGGCGGACGCCGACGGCGGCGGCCAGCACGGCCGACGCGGCGAGCCACGCGCCGACGGACCGGGGCTCCTCCACCCCCAGCCACCCCACCACCACCCCGGGCAACACAAGCCCCACCCACACCCCGACCCCCCACACCCACCTCTCCACACCCCGACGCTACTTCCCCACCCCCCACCCCACCCCTGCCGATAGTCAGTACCGACCCACTTACCGAGCCCCGAACTCCGTGCCCCGACCCCCGAGACCCGGGGTATCGGGTGGGTGGGTGGGAAAACAACCCGCGCGAAGCGCGGGAAAAACCGACGCACCCGCAGACAAAAGACGACCCCACCCCGAGCCACCCCGGAGAACCGCCGAGGCCATGGCAGGATCGACCCTGCCATGACTGCTCCCACCAAGCCCACGCCGAACAGCCCGGCCCCGGGGGACTCCCCCGAGTACGCCGGGGACGCCCTCCACACCCCCGTCATCGCCTGGTTCGACGCACACGCCCGCGACCTGCCGTGGCGGCGCGAGGACGCCGGGCCGTGGGGCGTGATGGTCAGTGAGTTCATGCTCCAGCAGACGCCGGTCAGCCGTGTCCTGCCCGTGTACGAGCAGTGGCTGGCCCGCTGGCCCCGCCCCGCCGACCTCGCCGCGGAGGCCCCCGGCGAGGCGGTCCGCGCCTGGGGGCGGCTCGGTTACCCGCGCCGCGCCCTGCGGCTGCACGGCGCCGCCGTGGCCATAACGGAACGGCACGGTGGCGACGTACCGGCGCAGCACGCGCAGTTGCTCGCCCTGCCCGGCATCGGGGAGTACACCGCGGCGGCCGTGGCGTCCTTCGCGTACGGGCAGCGCCACGCCGTCCTGGACACGAACGTGCGCCGGGTCTTCGCGCGGGCCGTGACCGGCGTGCAGTACCCGCCGAACGCCACCACCGCCGCCGAGCGCAGGCTGGCCCGCGCCCTGCTCCCCGAGGACGAGCGCACGGCGTCGCGCTGGGCCGCCGCCTCCATGGAGCTGGGCGCCCTGGTGTGCACCGCCAAGAACGAGGCCTGCGGGCGTTGCCCGATCGCCGACCGGTGCGCCTGGCTCTCGGCGGGCAAACCGGCGCACGACGGCCCGGCCCGGCGCGGCCAGACGTACGCGGGCACGGACCGCCAGGTGCGGGGCAAGCTGCTCGCGGTGCTCCGCGAGGCCCTGACCCCCGTGCCGCAGGCCGCCCTCGACCGGGTGTGGGACGAGCCGGTGCAGCGGGCGCGCGCGCTGGACGGCCTGGTCGCCGACGGTCTGGTCGAGCCGCTGCCGGACGGTCTGTACCGCCTGCCGCTGACCTGACGGGCGGGGCGCCGCGACCCGCGCCCCGCGCCCCGCGTAACCGAGGACCCGGCAGGGCCCCCGCTTTACGCGCGCCCTACTTCTGTTACACAACCTACGCACAGCCGTGCGCCCGCCGCTGGCTGCTCCGCACAACCCCGTGACACGGCCTCCGTAGCTTCATACCCGTACCGCACGAGCAGGGACGGCGGTCGGCATCGGGGATGGAACGGAGGCGGTTTGATATGGCGCACGGCGAGGTGCTCGAGTTCGAAGAGTACGTCCGCACTCGGCAGGATGCCCTGCTGCGCAGTGCCCGGCGCCTGGTTCCGGACCCCGTGGACGCCCAGGACCTGCTGCAGACCGCGCTCGTGCGCACGTACGGCCGCTGGGACGGCATAGCCGACAAGCGGCTCGCGGACGCCTATCTGCGCCGCGTCATGATCAACACCCGTACGGAGTGGTGGCGGGCCCGCAAGCTCGAAGAGGTGCCCACCGAGCAGCTGCCCGACTGCTCCGTGGACGACTCCACGGAGCAGCACGCGGACCGCGCCCTGCTGATGGACATCCTGAAGGTGCTCGCACCCAAGCAGCGCAGCGTCGTCGTGCTGCGACACTGGGAGCAGATGTCCACAGAGGAGACGGCCGCCGCACTCGGCATGTCGGCCGGAACGGTCAAGAGCACGCTGCACCGGGCACTCGCCCGGCTCCGCCAGGAGCTGGAGAACCGGGATCGCGAGGAACTCCTCGCACGCGCGCTCGAACGTGAGGAGCGGGAGCGTTGCGCGGCCTAGGCCCCCGGGCCACCAGAAACGTGAAGGCGGTGAGCACGGCGGTGGCCGGGCTCACCGCCGTCGGCCTTTCCCTCTCCGCCTGCTCGACGGGCGGTTCCGGCGCCCGTGACGAGGGCCCGGCCCGCAGCGAGCCGGTGGTGTCCGCGTCCCCGTCGCCCTCCGCCTCCACGGTGGAGAAGAAGATCGACGCGGTGCGGCTGGTCAAGAGCGACCCGAAGGTCAGCACGGCGATCAAGCGGGACCTCAAGCCCTGCGCCGGTGAGTCGTATCCGGTGGACGTGTCGTACGGGAACCTCACCGGAGGAACTGCCTCCGATGTCGTGGTGAACGTGCTGACCTGCGCGGACGCCGTGGGCATCGGCAGTTACGTGTACCGCGCCGAGGGCGGCCGGTACGAGAATGTCTTCGCGGCCGAGGAGCCCGCCTCGGTCTACGCCGAGATCGACCGGGGCGACCTGGTCGTGACCAAGCAGCTCTACGAGAAGGGTGACGAGGTGCCCTACCCGTCCGGCGAGGAAGTGATCACCTATCACTGGTCCTCGCGCCACTTCGCCGAGACCGGGCGCACCCGCAACGACTTCAGCAGCGCGGTGAGCGCGGAGTCGCCCCCCGCGCCGTCGGCGTAGCCCCGTACAGCACCCCCAGGCACGAAACGCACCGAGAAGGACTGAGAGCAGCCGATGGCAGAACAGACCCATGTCCTGTTCGTCGAGGACGACGACGTCATCCGTGAGGCCACCCAGCTCGCCCTGGAGCGCGACGGCTTCGTGGTGACGGCCATGCCCGACGGACTGGCGGGCCTGGAGGCGTTCCGCGCGGACCAGCCGGACATCGCGCTGCTCGACGTCATGGTGCCGGGCCTGGACGGCGTCTCGCTGTGCCGGCGCATCCGCGACGAGTCGACCGTCCCGGTGATCATGCTGTCGGCGCGCGCCGACTCCATCGACGTCGTCCTCGGCCTGGAGGCGGGCGCCGACGACTACGTGACCAAGCCGTTCGACGGAGCCGTCCTGGTGGCCCGCATCCGCGCCGTCCTGCGCCGGTTCGGGCACGCGAGCGGCTCCGGCTCGGCCACGGGCGCCGGCGACGACCGGTCGTCGGCGGACGGCGGGGTGCTGCAGTTCGGCGAACTGGAGATCGACACGGAGGGCATGGAGGTCCGCAGGGACGGCACCCCGGTCGCGCTGACACCGACCGAGATGCGGCTGCTGCTCGAATTCTCCTCCGCGCCCGGCACCGTGCTCTCCCGCGACAAGCTCCTGGAGCGTGTCTGGGACTACGGCTGGGGCGGTGACACCCGCGTCGTCGACGTCCATGTGCAGCGGCTGCGCACGAAGGTGGGCCAGGACCGCATCGAGACGGTCCGTGGCTTCGGCTACAAGCTCAAGGCGTGAGCGGGCCCGTGAACGGCTTCCGTGGGGCCACGGACCGGGTACGCGGGGCCCGCGGGGTCCGTGGGGCGGCCGGGCGCGTGCGTGAGGCGCTGCGCTCCCGCCTTCGCACCGGCGGGCGCGCGAACCCGCGCGGGAGTGCGCGCGCGGCCCTGCGCACCGGCGTGCGCTGGAAGATCAGCGCGGCGATCGCGCTGGTCGGCGCGCTGGTCGCGGTGGCGCTGAGCCTGGTCGTGCACAACGCGGCGCGCGTCTCGATGCTCGACAACGCCCGGGACGTGCAGGACGAGCGCATCCAGTTCGCCCTGCGGCTGTACTCCGCCTCGCAGCGCCAGACGCTCCAGTTCGGCACGAAGGTCGACGATCCGGCGCTCCCCGAGGAGCTGCGGCAGACGGTCCTCAAGGGCCGCCGTGCCACCTTCGTGGAGGACAAGCCCGACGGGGTGCCGGACATCTGGGCGGCCGTGCCGCTCGCCGACGGGCATGTCCTGTCGCTGCACTCCCGGTTCACCGACCGCAGCGCCACCGTCATGAAGGACCTCGACCAGGCCCTGGTCATCGGCTCCATCGCGGTCGTCTTCGGCGGCTGTGCGCTGGGCGTCCTGATCGGCGGGCAGCTGTCGCGGCGCCTGCGCAAGGCGGCCACGGCGGCGAGCGAGGTCGCCCAGGGCCAGACGGACGTCAGCGTCCGCGACGCCATCGGCGGCGTGGTGAAGGACGAGACCGATGACCTGGCGAGCGCCGTGGACGCCATGGCCGACGCCCTCAAGCAGCGCCTGGAGGCCGAGCGGCGGGTCACCGCCGACATCGCGCACGAGCTGCGCACGCCGGTCACCGGACTGCTGACGGCGGCCGAGTTGCTGCCGCCGGGCCGGCCGAGCGAGCTGGTCAAGGACCGCGCGCAGGCCATGCGCACGCTCGTGGAGGACGTCCTCGAAGTGGCCCGCCTGGACTCGGCGGCCGAGCGGGCCGAGCTGCAGGACATCACCCTCGGCGAGTTTGTGACGCGGCGGATGGCGTCCCTGACCACGGAGGTGACGGTCACGGTGGTGCACGAGTCGGAGGTCACCACCGACCCGCGCCGCCTCGAGCGCATCCTCGGCAATCTCGTCGCCAACGCCGCCAAGCACGGCAAGCCGCCCATCGAGGTCAGCGTCGAGGGCCGCGTGGTCCGGGTGCGCGACCACGGGCCCGGCTTCCCCGAGGCGCTGCTGCACGAGGGCCCGAGCCGCTTCCGCACCGGCAGCGCCGACCGGGCGGGGCACGGCCACGGCCTCGGCCTGACGATCGCCGCCGGCCAGGCCCGCGTCCTCGGCGCCCGGCTCACCTTCCGCAATGTGCGCCCGGCGGGGGCCGCGCCCCACGCGAGGTCCGAGGGCGCGGTGGCCGTGCTGTGGCTGCCGGAGCACGCGCCGACCAACACGGGCAGCTTCCCGATGCTTCAGCTCCCGGACAACCTCTGACGCGCCGCTAGCAGCTCCACTCCTTGTCGAGGTCGAGGCCGCCTTCGCGGCGCTGGCAACATCAACGCACCGACAACGGCCCCCCGGCGCGAGAGCGCCGAGGGGCCGCTACCGAGAGGCCGTGGGCCCGCCGAGAAACGGCGTGCCGGATCAGGCGATGACGCCCGTGACCGGCTCCTCGGCCGCCCGCGCCGCCGGGTTCGCGTCGCCGTCGCCCGCGGGCTTCTTGTCGGCGGGGCCCGCGCCGCGCAGCGGGATCTCCTTCACGAAGAGGGAGGCCAGCAGCGCGATGACGGCGACGGCCGTGCCGAGCAGGAAGGCCGAGTGCGTCCCGGAGGCCACCGCGAACTTGTAGGCGTCGCTCACCTGCTCCGGGAGCTTCGCGAGGCTGTCCGCGTCGAGCTGGGCCGACTTCTCGGTGACCTTGCCGCCCAGTTCGCCGGCGCGCTCGGCCATCACGTCCTGGACGCGGTCGTTGAAGAGGGCGCCCATGATCGCGACGCCGAACGAGGAGCCGAGCGTACGGAAGAGGGTGGCCGAGGACGAGGCGACGCCCATGTCCTTCAGCTCGACGCTGTTCTGCGCGACGAGCATGGTGACCTGCATCAGGAAGCCCATGCCGGCGCCGAGCACCGCCATGTAGAGGCCCGAGGTGAGCCGCGTCGTCCCCGTGTCCATCTGGGCCAGCAGGAAGAAGCCGACGATCATCAGGACGGTGCCGGCGATCGGGAAGACCTTGTACTTGCCGGTCGCCGTGGTGAACCGGCCGGCGAACATGGAGACGGCCATCATCGACAGCAGCATCGGGAGCAGCAGCAGCCCGGAGTTGGTCGCCGAGGCGCCCTGCACCGACTGCTGGAAGAGCGGCAGGAAGAGCATCGCGCCGAACATCACGAAGCCGGTGATGAAGCCGATGACGGCCATCAGCGAGAAGTTGCGGCTGCGGAAGATGTGCAGCGGCATGATCGGCTCGGCGGCCTTCTTCTGTACGAGGAGGAAGCCGATGAGCGAGACGACGCCGATCGCGATGAGCTCCATGATGACGGCCGAGCTCCAGGCGTACTCCGTGCCGCCCCAGGTGGTGACCAGGACGAGCGCGCTGATGCCGACGGTGAGCAGGGCCGCGCCGAGATAGTCGATCCGCCCCTCGGCCTTCTTCTTCGGCAGGTGCAGGACGGCGGTCACCATGGCGAGCGCGACGGCGCCCAGCGGCAGGTTGATGTAGAACGCCCAGCGCCAGCCGAGGTGGTCGGTGATGGTGCCGCCGACGAGCGGGCCGCCGATCATCGCGACCGCCATGACACCGGTCATCATGCCCATGTACTTGCCGCGCTCCCGCGGCGGCACCAGGTCGCCGATGATCGCCATGACGCCGACCATCAGGCCGCCCGCGCCCAGTCCCTGGACGGCGCGGAAGCCGATGAGCTGCTGCATGTCCTGCGCCATGCCGCTGAGCGCGGAGCCGGCGAGGAAGATGACTATGGAGGTGAGGAAGGCGCCCTTGCGGCCGTACATGTCGCCGACCTTGCCCCAGATGGGGGTGGAGGCGGCGGTGGCCAGCGTGTAGCCGGTGACGACCCACGACAGGTGCTCCAGGCCGCCGAGGTCGCCGACGATCGTCGGCATGGCGGGGCTCACGATCATGTTGTCGAGCATCGCGAGCAGCATCGCGATCATCAGGGCCATCAGCACGACGCGCACACTGCGCTGTCGGGGTTCGCCCTGCGCGGCCGGTCCGGCCTTGTCCGGCTCCGGTTCGGCTCGCGCCGTGGTCTTGTCGTTCATGGTCCCCATTCCCCGCACTTCCCCAGGTCCGCCCTGGCCCCACCGGCGCCTTACTTGCCGACCGGCTAGCTGACTACACTGAGGGAAGGTAGACCCCCAACTAGCCGGGCGTCAAGTAAGTTAACCGGAGTCGAGGAGCACCCGATGGGCACGGGCACAGACAAGCAGCAGCGCCGCGGGAACACCCGCCAGCGCATTCAGGACGTGGCCCTCGAACTCTTCGCCGAACAGGGGTACGAGAAGACGTCACTGCGCGAGATCGCGGAGCGGCTGGAGGTCACGAAGGCGGCGCTGTACTACCACTTCAAGACCAAGGAGGCCATCCTCACCAGCATCTTCGACGACCTCACACGGCCCATCGACGAGCTGATCGCCTGGGGTCACGAGCAGCCCCAGCCGCCGTCCCTGGAGGTCCGCCAGCAGGTCCTGCGCCGCTACAGCGACATCCTGGTCGACGCGGCGCCGCTCTTCCGCTTCATGCAGGAGAACCAGGCCACCATGCGGGACCTGAAGACGGGCGAGAGCTTCAAGGACCGCATGTTCGGGCTCTACGAGATCCTCAAGGACCCCGGGGCGCCGATGACCGACCAGGTGCGGTGCTTCAGCGCGCTGTTCACCATGCACGGCGGGATGTTCGTCCTCAAGGACGTCGAAGGCGACCCCGAGGAGAAGCGCAGGGCCATCCTCGAAGTCGCCATCGACCTGGTCACGCAGGCCCACTCGGGCGGCTGAGCCGCCCCCGGGTCAGACGCGCACGCCGACCGAGCGCAGGAAGGCGACGGGGTCGACGGCCGAGCCGTAGTTGGGGGTCGTGCGGATCTCGAAGTGCAGGTGCGGGCCGCTGGAGTTGCCGGTGTTGCCGGACAGGGCGACGCGCTGGCCGGTGGCGACGTTCTGGCCCACCCGGACGTCGACGCGCGAGAGGTGCGCGTACTGCGAGTACGTGCCGTTGCCGTGCCTGATCACCACGGCGTTGCCGTAGGCCGGACCGTCACCGGCGCCGTTGGGGCCGGCCTTGACGACCGTACCGCCGTGCACGGCGGCGACCGGGGTGCCGACCGGGACGGCGAAGTCCTGGCCGGAGTGCTTGTGGGCCCACATGCTGCCGCCGCGGCCGAAGGTCGCGGAGAGCGTGTAGCGCTCGACCGGGTGGATCCAGGAGGCGGCCTTCGCGGCGGCGGCCTTCTTGATGCCGGCGGCCTTCTTGGCCGCGTCCTGCTGGGCCTTCTCGGCGGCCTTGGCCTGGGCGGCGGCCTGCGCGTGCACCGAGTTCACGGTGACGCCGGGCAGGACACCGCCGCTCCTGGCGCTGTCCGCAGCGACCGAGACCCCGGCTCCGAGCACCGCCGACGCGCCGAGACCGACGGCGAGAACGGCCGCCCGCGTACGGAGCGTGGACGGGCGGGGATGGTGGGACCTGGTGCGCTTCGACATGGGGACGTCCTTCGGGTGACGGGGAGGGGGCGTGCGACGACCCGGCGGACGGGAGCGGGAACGGGCCCCGCACCACCGCGCTTCACCGGGTCGGTCATCCCTTGGTAACCCGTGCTCGAACCCCTGCCAAACCCCCCATCTACTACCGAAAGCCGTAGCGACCCATGATGATTTTGGACCCTTGACACCGCCAAATCCGGACAATTCCCTCGTTGCGTGGCATGTGAATCCTTGGCCCCTCACGCGTTTGACCCCACGGGGGACAGCCTCGCGCCCCGCGCCACCCCTGGATCCCCACCCCGCGCCCCGCGACGCGCTGAAGGTCCCGGGGGTTGCGGGCCGAAGGTCCCGAACCGTTCGCCCCGGGCGCCCACTATCGGGCGTAGTACCGCGCAAACCCCCTGTGCGGCATGTCACCGGCGCCGAGGATCCGCCCCACCGCCGGTGTGGCGCCCACTACGCTCACGCCCATGGATCCCGCGGTCGTAGGCACCCGCCTCGCGTCGAGCGTCGTCACCCCGCTGATCAAGAAGCTGTTCGCCCGTGAGGGCCCCGGCGCCGGGCTCGTGGGCCGGCCCGTGCGGGTGTCCGCGCTCGTGTCCTTCCGGGGCGAGAAGCGGACCCTGACCGAGCCGGACGTACGCCGCATCGCGGAGCGGCTCGTGGCCCGGTCCCTGTCCTCACCGGGCGAGCGGCCCTTCCCGCCGGACGAGGCCGTGGCGGTCACCGACGCCCTGACCCGCGTGCTCCTGGCCCTCGGCGACCTCGACATGGACGACGTCCAGGCGGTCGGCCTCGGCCACCAGAAGCTGGCCCGCCTGCTCCTGCGCGCGGCGCGGGACGCCGACGCATGGCTGTCCGAGGACGCCGCCCGCCACCTCCACTCGGTCACCGAGTGGGCCTGCCTGCACATCCTCCAGTTCTTCACGCAGCGCTCCACCTTCGTGGCGGCCACGCTGGTCGCCCAGCGGCGGAGCCAGGACGAACTCACCGCCAAGGCCGACGCGCTGATCGCCCGCAGCCCGCTCCCCGGGGCGCGGGACGCCGCCTTCGAAGAGCGCTACCTCGCGTACGTGGCGAAGAAGCACGGCAAGCTGACGATCTTCGGGATCGACCTGACGGACACCCCGGGCAAGTGGCCGCTGGACGCGGCCTACATGTCCCTGGAGGCGACCGCGCCCTCCGGCACCGCCGACATCGTGTTGCGCCTCGGGGAGATCTGGGTGGAGGCCCTGAAGGAGAGCCACGCCGCCCGCCCGGCCGACCAGGCCCTCGCCGCCCACGACCGGGTCCTGCTGCGCGGCGAGGCCGGTTCCGGCAAGACGACCCTCGTGCAGTGGCTCGCGGTCAGCGCCGCCCGCCAGGACCTGGCCGAGGGCCCCATGACGTACCTCGCCGACCGCGTCCCCTACGTCCTGCCCCTGCGTGCCCTCACCCGGCACGGCGAACGCCTGCCCGCCCCCGCCGACTTCCTCTCCGCCGTCGGCTGCCCGCTCGCCGGTTCGCAGCCCGCCGGCTGGGAGGCGCGTGTCCTGGCGGCGGGCCGCGCCCTGGTCCTGGTCGACGGCATCGACGAGGTCCCGGACACCGAACGCGCCGCCACGCGCGCGTGGCTCACCGACCTCCTCGACGCCTACCCCGGCAACCGCTGGCTGGTGACCTCGCGCCCGGCGGCCGTACGGGCCGACTGGCTGGCGGACGAGGGCTTCACGGAGCTGACGCTCTCCGCGATGAACGAGAGGGAGGTGAGCGCCTTCATCGAACGCTGGCACGCGGCGGCGGCCACGGGCGCGCCCGACGAGGACGCGGCCCTCACCGCGTACGAGAGTCAGCTGCTCGCGGCGGTGAAGGCGAAGCCGGACCTGGGCCGCCTGGCCACCAACCCCCTGATGTGCGGCCTGATCTGTGCCCTGCACCGCGACCGCAGGGGCTTCCTGCCGCTGGGCCGCAAGGACCTCTACAGCGCCGCCCTGTCCATGCTGCTGGTCCGCAGGGACCGGGAACGCCACATGGCCGTCCCCGAGTTGCGGGAGGAGCCGCAGCTCCAGCTGCTCCAACGCCTCGCGTACTGGCTGATCCGCAACGGCCGCACGGTCCTCGACCGGACACGGGCGGAGACGATCATCGCGGACGCGCTGCCGGCCGTACCGGAGCTGGCCGCACTCGGCGACGCCCGCGCCGTCTACACGCACTTCCTGCACCGCAGCGGCCTGCTGCGCGAACCGGGCCCGGACACCGTCGACTTCGTCCACCGCACCTTCCAGGACTTCCTCGGCGCCCGCGCCGCCGTCGACGAGGGCGACTTCGGCGTCCTCGCCCGGCACGCGGCGGACGACCAGTGGCAGGACGTCATCCGCATGGCGGTGGCCCAGGCCCGCCCCCGCGAACGGGCGGAGCTCCTGCGGGACCTGCTGGCCCACGGCGACGCCCACACCGACGAGCGCTCCCGCAAGCGCGTCCACCTCCTCGCCGCGGCCTGCCTCGAACACGCGGCGGAACTGGCCCCGGCGGTACGCGAAGAGGTGGAGCGCAGGACCGCCGGGCTCATCCCGCCCCGGGACGCCGACGACGCCCGCGCCCTCGCGCAGGTCGGCCCCATGGTCCTCGACCTGCTGCCGGGCCCGGAGTCGCTGACCGCCGAGGAGGCCCGCCTGGTGACGGTCACCGCGACCCACGTGCGCTCCGACGCGGCCATCCCCTTCCTGGCCCGCTTCGCCCGCCACCCCGACCTCATGGTCCGCAGCCAGCTGATGTGGGGGTGGCACCGCTTCGACTGCCGCGCGTACGCGGACCAGGTCATCGCCCATCTCGACGCCACCGCCCTGCACTTCACGCTCCGGGACGACGTACAGATCGCGGAGCTGGAGCGGCTGGGGCTGTTTCCGAGGCGGCTGGACATGCGGGTCGGCGTCTCCCCCGAGGTCGCCTCCCGCTTCCTCGTCGCCTGCGAGCCGGCCTTCCTGCTGCTCTCCTACTCCCCGGCCCACCTCACCCCCGAGGCCCTGGCCGCCCTGCACGGCCTGGACGGGCTGAATGTCTTCAGCGTCGGCGACACCGACGAGCCCTGGAGCCTCACCCTGATCCCCGCCGAGGCCCCGCTGACGTTCCTCGGGTTCACGGGCTCCCGCTCCTCCGTGCGGGACCTGGAGCTGCTGCCCCGCTGGCCGCTCCTTGAGCGCGTCACCTTCGGGGAGAGCGGTCCGGACTCGGCCGCCGACTGGGAGACACTCGCCCGCCTGCCCCGGCTCGCCCGGCTGCACTGCGGCTCCCGCAACCTCGCGTACGCGCCCGAGGGGCTGAGCCTGCCGCGCCTCACCGAGCTCTGGCTCTCCCCCGACGGCGACTGGGAGGCGGCGACGGCCCGCATCGCCACCTTGATGCCGGGCCTTCAGCGCCTCCACGTGGAACCTCCCACCGACAGGGGAACGGTAGGGGAGCCGAGGCGGCACCTCGACGTCTCCGCCCTGCCCGACCACATCGACGTACAGGTGTGGGAGCCGTCCAAGCTCTGAGCGCCCGCTCCCCGCCGCACGGGGCACGGGGCACGGGGCACGAAAAATGGGACTGCCCCGGAACCGTACGAAACGGTCCGGGGCAGCCCCTTTAAGCGCACCCTGGGAGGGCTACGCCTCCTTGCTCAGGTTCGGGCCAGCGCCGCCACCGGCGGCCGACTCGATCGGCGGCACGTCGGGCAGTGCCGCCTTCTCCTCGCCGCGGAAGGTGAAGGTCTTGGTCTCGCCCTCGCCCTCCGTGCCGACGACCACGATGTGGCCGGGGCGCAGCTCGCCGAAGAGGATCTTCTCGGAGAGGGTGTCCTCGACCTCGCGCTGGATCGTGCGCCGCAGCGGACGCGCGCCGAGCACCGGGTCGTAACCCTTCTTCGCGAGCAGCTCCTTCGCGGACTGGGAGAGTTCCAGGCCCATGTCCCGGTCCTTCAGGCGCTCGTCCACCTTGGTGATCATCAGGTCGACGATCTGGAGGATGTCGCCCTGGCTGAGCTGCGGGAAGACGACGACGTCGTCCACGCGGTTCAGGAACTCCGGACGGAAGTGCTGCTTCAGCTCGTCGCTGACCTTGTTCTTCATGCGCTCGTAGTTGGACTTCGTGTCGCCCTGGGCGGCGAAGCCCAGGTTGAAGCCCTTGGAGATGTCACGGGTTCCAAGGTTGGTCGTCATGATGATGACCGTGTTCTTGAAGTCCACGACGCGGCCCTGGGAGTCGGTCAGGCGACCGTCCTCCAGGATCTGCAGGAGCGAGTTGAAGATGTCCGGGTGGGCCTTTTCGACCTCGTCGAAAAGGACGACGGAGAACGGCTTGCGGCGGACCTTCTCGGTCAGCTGACCGCCCTCTTCGTAACCCACGTAACCGGGGGGCGAACCGAAGAGCCGCGAGACCGTGTGCTTCTCGCTGAACTCCGACATGTCGAGGGAGATCAGCGCGTCCTCGTCACCGAAGAGGAACTCGGCGAGCGCCTTGGACAGCTCGGTCTTACCGACACCGGACGGGCCGGCGAAGATGAACGAACCGCCGGGCCGCTTCGGGTCCTTCAGACCCGCACGCGTACGCCGGATCGCCTTCGAGAGCGCCTTGACGGCATCCGTCTGGCCGATGACGCGCTTGTGGAGCTCGTCCTCCATGCGCAGCAGCCGGGAGGACTCCTCCTCCGTGAGCTTGAAGACCGGAATGCCGGTGGCGGTCGCGAGGACCTCGGCGATCAGCTCGCCGTCGACCTCGGCGACGACGTCCATGTCGCCGGCCTTCCACTCCTTCTCGCGCTTGGCCTTCGCCGCCAGCAGCTGCTTCTCCTTGTCACGGAGAGACGCCGCCTTCTCGAAGTCCTGGGAGTCGATGGCCGACTCCTTGTCGCGACGGACGCCCGCGATCTTCTCGTCGAACTCGCGGAGGTCCGGCGGCGCGGTCATCCGGCGGATGCGCATCCGGGAACCGGCCTCGTCGATCAGGTCGATCGCCTTGTCCGGCAGGAAGCGGTCCGAGATGTACCGGTCGGCCAGGGTGGCGGCCTGGACGAGCGCCTCGTCGGTGATCGACACGCGGTGGTGCGCCTCGTACCGGTCGCGCAGACCCTTGAGGATCTCGATGGTGTGCGGCAGCGACGGCTCCGCGACCTGGATGGGCTGGAAGCGGCGCTCCAGCGCGGCGTCCTTCTCCAGGTGCTTGCGGTACTCGTCGAGCGTGGTGGCACCGATGGTCTGGAGCTCACCGCGGGCCAGCATCGGCTTCAGGATCGAAGCGGCGTCGATGGCGCCCTCGGCGGCACCCGCACCGACCAGCGTGTGCAGCTCGTCGATGAACAGGATGATGTCGCCGCGGGTGCGGATCTCCTTGAGCACCTTCTTCAGGCGCTCCTCGAAGTCACCGCGGTAGCGGGAACCGGCGACCAGCGCGCCGAGGTCGAGGGTGTAGAGGTGCTTGTCCTTGAGGGTCTCGGGCACCTCGCCCTTGACGATGGCCTGCGCGAGGCCCTCGACGACGGCGGTCTTGCCGACGCCGGGCTCACCGATCAGGACCGGGTTGTTCTTCGTGCGGCGGGACAGCACCTGCATGACCCGCTCGATCTCCTTCTCGCGCCCGATGACCGGGTCGAGCTTGGACTCACGGGCGGCCTGCGTCAGGTTCCGGCCGAACTGGTCGAGCACCAGGGACGTGGAGGGCGTGCCCTCGGCAGGACCGCCGGCGGTGGCGGTCTCCTTGCCCTGGTAACCGGAGAGCAGCTGGATGACCTGCTGCCGCACCCGGTTGAGGTCGGCGCCCAGCTTGACCAGGACCTGGGCGGCGACGCCCTCGCCCTCGCGGATCAGGCCGAGCAGGATGTGCTCCGTGCCGATGTAGTTGTGGCCCAGCTGAAGGGCCTCGCGGAGCGAGAGCTCCAGGACCTTCTTGGCACGGGGGGTGAAGGGGATGTGCCCGGACGGGGCCTGCTGGCCCTGGCCGATGATCTCCTCCACCTGCTGGCGGACCGCCTCGAGCGAAATCCCGAGGCTCTCCAGGGCCTTAGCGGCGACACCCTCGCCCTCGTGGATCAAGCCCAGGAGGATGTGCTCGGTGCCGATGTAGTTGTGGTTGAGCATCCGGGCTTCTTCCTGAGCCAGGACGACAACCCGCCGCGCGCGGTCGGTGAACCTCTCGAACATCGTTAATCGCTCCTCAGAGCGGTCAGGCAGTAAGGGGTCGGTCCCCTCCCTGTCCTTCCGCAGCTTAGTCCCGCAAGCGGGGACCGCTCATTCCAACTGCCGACACCCGGCCCCCATCTCGGGGGATCTCCTGACCGCGAACGCCGACAATTGCTCCAACCCGATGGTGCGAGACGATGTTCCCGCAGGCCAGGCAGTTACCCCCACCATCAGTACGCCGATGGCGAACGTGAGACGCCCCGAACCGCGTGTCGCCCCTCCCCACTAGGGATGTCTTACCCGTGAAGCCCGGCAGTCCATGCGGCGCACCCCCATTTCCTCCGCTACGGGCGAACACCCTTGCGCCGCCGAGTGCGCTCTTGCGCCCCGCCTCCCGCCACCGAACGCATCCGGGCGGCCACCCTGCGTAACCCGGAAGGCCTTCGGACTGTTGCTGGGACATGGCCCCCACAGTTCCTCAGCCCCGGACGCCGGTCGAGCGACGCGACCCGGTGCGGCAGTGGTACGAGAACGGACTCGGCTGGGCGACCGTGCCCGGCCCCGGCCCGGTCCGGCTGGTGACGGGGCTGCGCTTCGACGTCCTCGAACTGCCCGCGGAGGCGGGCTTCGCCGCGCTGCGCCACCTCGGGCCGAAGGCACCCGTGGCGCTGTGCGGGGAAACGATGCGGCTGCTGGTGGGCGCGGGGAGCGCCGACGAGCTGCCGGGACTGCTCGACTGGCTGGAGTGGGGGGACATCCCCCTCGGCCTCACCGCCGTCGGGGCGGGCGGACGGATCGACGCGCCCACGCCTCCGGGGTGGTCCGGCTCACGGGGGGCCGCCGTGTGGCTGCGACCCCCGGAACCCGGGTGCGAGGTGGAGCCGACGCTGCCGGCGCTCGTGTCCCTGGCCTCGGTGGGGCGAGGCGGGACCGCGCACCACAGCGACCCCGCCGTGGGCTCCGATCTCGTACGGCTCGTGGACACGGCGGCGACGCAGTGCCACCGGGTCCGGCTGCGTCGTCGCAGCCGTCAGCCGTTGGCCTTCTCGTAGGCCTCACGGATCGAGGCGGGAACACGGCCGCGGTCGTTGACCTCGAAACCGTTCTCCTTCGCCCAGGCGCGGATCGCGGCGGTGTCCTGACCACCGCTCGCCGCCGACGCGCGGGCCTTGCCGCGGCCGCCCGAACTCCGGCCGCCGGTACGCCGACCGGCCTTGACGAAGTCCTCCAGGGCGCCACGGAGCTTGTCCGCGTTGGCCGTGGTGAGGTCGATCTCGTAGGACTTGCCGTCCAACGCAAACGTCACGGTCTCGTCCGCCTCGCCACCGTCGAGGTCATCGACAAGAAGGACCTGAACCTTCTGTGCCACCGGATTTCCTTTCATCGATAACTTTGAGGCCGGCCCGCACGGCGTCGCCGCCGATTCACCGGCCCCTGTTATATGCAGTACTGCAGTACGTCGGAAAGCAAACCGCTTTTGCCGGGAAAACACAAACCCTTGGCAGAGACCAGGGGGCCGGGGAAGCCCGGAAACATGCGCGTTTCGGACATAGGCCACCGGGGCAGCCGGTCGGATCGGAATACCACAGAGGCGATCACAGATGCAGAAGCATCCGACTGTTGCCCAAGGTGTTCGGTTTCACTCGTTCGAGGTCGAGGAACTCCGCGACGCCCTCGTCATAGGAACGCAGCAGCTCGCTGTAGACATCTCCGTCGACCGGAGTCTCGCCGATCTCCACGAAGCCGTGCTTGGCGAAGAAGTGGACTTCGAAGGTGAGGCAGAAAACCTTGCGCACGCCGAGCCACCGGGCGGTCTGCAGCAACTTCCCGAGCAGCTGATGCCCCACCCCTGCCCCCTTCATCGCCGGATTCACCGCGAGGGTGCGGACTTCCGCGAGGTCTTCCCACATCACGTGCAGGGCGCCGCAGCCGACCAACTCGGCGTTGTCGTCGCGTTCCGCCACCCAGAACTCCTGGATGTCCTCGTAAAGCGTCACCGTCGCTTTGTCCAGGAGGATGCGCTCGCGGACGTAGGAGTCCAGGAGCCGACGCACGGCCGGCACATCGGAGGTGCGCGCCCGGCGGACGGAAACCGCTTTTGCGCTGAGTTCGCTGAGTTCGGGGACCTCTGCTGCCATGACGCGGACGCTACCGCTCCGCGGCGCGCTCCGCGGCGCCGGGGTTCTCCGGGCCCTGGACGATACGCATGGCGTCGGTCAGGGCTTCCCGCTGTTCCGACGACATCATGCCGAAGAAGGCGACGAGAGCGGCGGCGGGGTTGTCGCTGCGCGACCAGGCTTCGTTCATCAGTGCGGCCGCGTAGGCGGCGCGGGTGGAGACCGCCTCATATCGATAGGCGCGGCCTTCCGCTTCGCGACGCACCCAGCCCTTCTGATGGAGATTGTCCAAAACGGTCATCACGGTCGTGTACGCGATGGACCGTTCCTGCTGAAGGTCTTCCAGGACTTCTCGAACGGTCACGGGGCGGTTCCACTTCCACACCCGTGTCATGACGGCGTCTTCGAGTTCTCCCAATGGACGAGGCACAGCTGAACAATAGTGGGAGACGTCCCCGATTACGGGACATTACGGGATGTTGCCCAGCAAAAAGGGCGTACGACTCGGGGGATCCGTGAGTCGTACGCCCTGCGGGGAGCCCGGGCCGGCCGGAACGGGCCTCAGGCGTTGCTCGTGTCGGGGCGCTGGCGGAGCGCTTCGGCGCGGGAGATCGCGGCGTCCGCGGCCGCGTCCTCCTTGGCCTTGTTGGCACCGCCCTGGGTCTTCACGATCGTCACGATGAGACCGCCGAAGAACACGGCCATCACTACGGGGGGCACGAGCGCGGAAACGTAGTCCATGCCCCCCAGGGTAGCTAGCCCGCGGCGAGCTGGTGCGGGGGGCCCGCCGGCGCGGGGGGCGCGGGAGGCGGGGGCGGGCCGGGGGCCGTGGGGGCCGGCGAGGGCGCCGGGCGGCGCTTGGGCGGGAAGACCTCGGCCGGGGTGGGGACCGGGCGGGGGCGCTCCTGGTCCGCGGAGGTGCGGCCGCCCGGCAGGGCCAGCAGGTGGGTGCGGGACGCGGGGACCGTGGCGGTGGCCGTGGCCGTGGCGGCGGGCAGGGGGGAGCGGGTCGGGGCCGGGACGGAGCGGCCCGCGAGGCGGGCGCGCAGGGCCCGCTCGGCCAGGACCCGGCAGCGGTCGAGCAGGGTGGCCGCGAGGGCGTTGCCGCGCAGCGCGCGCAGGGCGGCGAGGTCGTCGGGGCCCGGCTGGTAGCCGGCACCGAGCGCGTCTTCGAGGAGGGCGAGGTAGCCGGACGCGGTGCCGGGCAGGGACGCCCGGTAACGGGCGAGATCGGCCATCAGGAAGGCGCGGAGCCTGGCGCCCTCCCGCACGGCCTCGTCCACCGACTCCGCGAGGCGGAGACAGTCCTGGACGTCCTCGTCATGGGCGGGGCTGCGGTGCGGGCTGGGGTGGAGGGCAAGGGCCAGAGCGCGGCGGAGCACACGCAGCTCCTCCGCACTGAAGGCCATGCCGCCACGGGATCCGTATGGCGTGGGCATGAATTGACAATACGCGCTAAACGGACAAAATCGGGTTAACGCCAATGAAGTCGTTCCGCGCGTCTTCTGGCGGGGGCGCCTTGGGGGGTGGGGGGAGCGCCGCGTCGCGGGGGGGTTTTTGGCCCCCCCCCCCCCCCGGACGCCGGCGGCACCCCGCGGGGCGCCCCCGCCCCCCCGGCGGGGGTGGTTGGGGCCCCCGCGGGCGGTCGGCGGGCGCGCGC
>NZ_JBEXWC010000040.1:0-41051 GCF_040629635.1 Streptomyces sp. NPDC005898
TGGAACAGTGCGCCTAAAGGGGCAAATAAAAAACTGCTGGTCAGAACAGGGTTACGGCGTCGGCGCGGTCGTTGACCTCGGTCGGCTCGTCCTTGCGGGCGACGACCTCGCCCATGATCGGGGCCCACGGGTCCGGCTCGAACACCGGATGTACCTCGACCCGCGTCTCGATCCAGCGCGACCCTTCCGTACGGATGTCGTGGCACACGACGCGCCGTACCAGCTGCCGAAGAAGTGCGTTCTTCTCGATCGGCTGCATGTGCTCCCACGCCTCGACCAGGCCGAGCATCAGGGGTACGAACTCCTCGCGGGTCGGCGTCGCCTCGGCCTCCCCCAGTTCGGCCATGGCCTTGATGATCGTCCCCCGCTGTCCGGCGAACTGGTCGCGCACGCGCGCGAAGCTGTCCGCCGGGTACTTCTCCGGGTTCATGGCGTTGTCCATGACCAACCGGTCGAGGGCGCCCTCAACCTTGGTCAACTCGACTTGCAGCCGGGCCCGCTCGCGCTGCGCGCGGGCGCGCGGGTCCTCGACCAGCTCGCCCCGTTGCGCGGGCACGGACGGCGTGGCGTCGATGCCCGGCGCGGCCTCGCGCTTGAGCCACGTCAACACCTCGCCCTCGACGAACTCGCGCTTCACGCTGATGCCCTTGGGGCAGTCAATCCGGTTCGCGTACTTGTGTCGGCTGCACACCAGGAGATGCCCGCGCAGCTGCTCGCCGTGGCTGGTGTACGACGCGGCGCTCATGTGGAACCGGCAGTACCCGTGACGGAGCAGGCCGGTAAGGGGATAGGTCGCCTTCCGGGCGCGCGGGGGCGTCGACTTGATCAGCTTCCGGTGTTCCTTGTACGCCTCCCACTGGTCGGGGGTGATGATGCGCGGCTGTGCGCCGGGCAGGTAGATGAACCGGTTGTCGGGGCAGCTGCTCTTGGTGCCGCTGCTGTACCCGCACGGGCACGTCTTGTCGTGCGTGCGGAGGAGACCGGCGGCGAACCCTGAGTCGAGGTACCGCGAGACGCTGCTCACGCCCCACGCCTTCCCGCGCATGGTGGGGATGACCAACTCTTCGTTGAGCCAGTGCGCCAGGGAGTTGAAGCCGTCGTGTTCCTCGATCTTGCGCTCGTACAGTTCCTCAACCACTGACGCGTGGTCGGGGTGCAGCGCGTACCGCTCCTGTTGCAGCCGGATGCCGTCCGGCGCGGTGGGGTCCGGGATGCGCCGCCGGTGCCAGATGTACCCGAACCGCGGGCGGCCGGTCGCGGGCAGCTTGGCGGCGAGCCGGTGCTCGTGTGTCTCCTTCCACTGCTCGCCGGCGCGGTCGCTCTCGAACGCGGCGAACTCCATGTACATGCCGCGTGCCAGTCGGCCGATGGCGGTCGAGGCGTCGATCGGTTCGGTTGCCGATTCGAGCAGGCCGCCGACGGCCTCGACGCGGGCGAGGTTGGCAGCGTTGCCGGTCCGGTTGCGTCCGAACCTGCTGTAGCGCCACACCGCGATGCCGCGCACCTCGCGGCGCTCGATGCGCTCGATGCCGCCCATGATCTTGCGTTTGAAGTGGCGGCCGGACTCGTCGAGGTCGATGATCCAGTCGACTATGCGGCGGCCGGTGCGCTCGGCCCACTGCTCGATGGCAGTGCGTTGCAGTTCGGGGCTGATCTTCTCCTCTTTCCACGTCGACACGCGGATATAGCCGATCCACGGCTCGCCGGCGTGCGCCGAGCCGTGGAACGTGGTTGGGATGTCGGGAAGGGTCATACGATCTTCCGTTCGTCGTGGTCGTGCCGGACGAGTCGCAGCGGGCGCACGTTGCTGGGGGCAACGGTGCCCGTGGTTTCCTCGGCGGCGCGGTCGTCGTTGGTGGTGGCGCGGTCGTCGATGGCCTCGACGTGCGTCCCACCGTCCGTCGGTGCGGGTTTCCTGCTGAGCAGGCCCTTAGCGACGTGTTCGAGGGCGAGGCGGTAGCCGGCTTCGTGGGCGTCGGCGACCTGGTCCTCTACGGCGTCGTGGGCGCGCTGCGTCTGCCAGTAGCAGAGTGGGGGGAGGCTGGCGAATGCCAGCAGGATTCCGGCGCGGGACATGTCGCCCCCGTCCTGGAAGATTCCGAGCAGGCCGATGACGATGCCGGCTACGAGAATCGCGACAGTGGGGGCGTACATCCTGCGGCCGTTCAACGGTGCCTCCGTGCGTTTAGTGCTCTGCGAGTCGTTCCTCGCCTGTGTCGGGGGGTGGCTGTTGCAGCGTCTCCGCCATGGACACAAAGACGGCACGCTTAGTCGGTTCTGTGATGTTGAGGGCCGTCGCTGCCTGCTCGGGAGTCATCGCGTTGGGGCCGGTCTCCGGCTCCTGTATGGCGATCAGGTCGTCGCGGTCGACGATGCCCGCGCGGAGCAGGACCGTGCCCAGGGTGATGCCGAGTTGGTCGGCGAGCCGGGCGAGTACGTCCATGTCCGTGACTCGCTTGCCGTCGAGCAGCCGGCCGACGGTTGATGGGCTAATGCCCGAGTCTTCGGCGAAGCGGCTTTTGCCCCCGCTGCGCGCCCCCGATAGGTCGTAGCCCCTGGCCGTCAGCTGCTCGTGAAGCCAGTCGGCGAACTGCTGGGCGCGGTCGGTCTCGCCGCGCTTTCTGTTTTTCATGGGTGAAATGTAGCGCGTAGCTGTCTCGCGCGATACATAGCGTTCCAGCCTTGGCGCGCCGTCGCACCACCCCACCCCCTTGCAGCGCGAGCACAGGCCGTGACCTGCCCTCTTGCCTCGAACGTACGTCCGATTCTGTATCGGACGTACCCCCCTGTCAACGCCATAACACCCACCGTCACAGGCCGTGACACCCTGCCCTAACTTTCACTCCTGAAAGATAGGTGTTACTTTCTGTCCAGACAGGCATCCTGTCTGACCGGAAAGGAACGGCCCATGTACGACCGTGCGCACCTTGTGGCAGTTGCCACCGACAAAGGCGACCGGCATTACACAGACCTCGCAGCCCGGCTGAAAGTTGCCCCCGTAACGGCGTGGCGTTTGTGGACCGGCAAGACCGCGCCGAGTGCCCGCCTCGCCGCCGCCGTACAGGACGAGTACGGCATCCCCGCCTCTCGCCTGCTGAAACTGCGCGAGCCGAGCACCCAGGCTGCCGCATGACCGGCCCCTCGACCGTCATCCCGCGCGAGGTCGCGTTCGCCAACGCGCGGCGTGTTCTCGACCGTGCCCTCGACCGGATCGCCCGCGACCGCGCCGCCGGTCGCCTCGCGCCCGAGGCCGAACTCGCCCTACGCCGCGCCGAGCGTGCGCACCGCACCCAGCAGGCCGAGCAGGACGCCCCCAACCGCGCCGCCGCCTGAACGACGAAAGGCCGCCCGGTCGCGACCCGGACGGCCCTCCCCGACCGAACCCCGAGAGGCACCGATCGTGAACACCGCCCAGTGTACCGCCCGCCCCCGCGCCGCCGAGGCCGTCGAGGGCGCCCTCGCCGCACGGAAGCGACTCGCCCTGACCGGCGTACTCGCCCGGCAGCTCGAACAGATCGCCCCCGGTACCGCCCGAGTGCGAATCGTCCCCGTGAGCACCGACCGCGACGGCGAGCAGCGCGTCGCGATGTGGGTCGCCCTCGACGACGCCCTCGGCCTGCCGCTCAAGGCCGACCGGCTCGCGCACCGCGCCGCCCTCGGCCTGCTGCGCCGGGCGTTCCCCGCCGCCGACTGGACCCGCGCGCACGCCTACGACGCAGCGACGGGCGACCTCGCCCTCGACGCGCCGACCCTGCCCGAGGAGCTGCACCGATGATCCGCCCCCAGTTGTCCGCCGACGGCCTCGCCGTCCGCCTGCCGATCGCCGCCCGCGCCGAGCACCTGCTCGACGACCTCGCCCTCGCGTACGCCGAGGACCCCGGCACCCTCGGCGCCCTGCTCGCCCACCACGGCGAGAACGTCGCCGCCCTCGACCGAGCGATCTACGGGCACGACGTGCCCGAGTACGAGCGGGCGATGCGCGCCGCCGCCGCCGACGCGAGCCGCGAGGGACTGGCCGCCGAGGCCCCGATCGCCGCCGACCTCGACGACCTGCTCGACCCCGATTCGGCGATCACCCTCGCCGGCCGTATCACCCGCCTCGCCGGTCGCATCCGGCACAGCACGACCAGGAGCCCGCGCCCGTGACCGTCACCCAGCTGCACCCGAACCAGCCCGCCCCGGCCCCCGTGGCCGTCGAGGGTGCCCCGTCCATCCGGACGGCGTACGAGCCCGCGCCGCCCGGGTCGCCCGCCGACGCCCCGCGCGTGTTCCAGGTCATCCACGGCGTGATGCAAGACGTGATGCCGGTCAGCAAGGACAAGCAGAACACGCAGCAGAACTACAGCTTCCGGGGTGTCGACGACGCCATGTCGGCCATGGCGGGCCCGATGCGGAACCACGGCTGTTTCATCGCGCCCGAGGTCGTCGAGCACCGGCAGCGCCCGCGCGGCGAGAAGGGCACGCACACGGTCCTCAAGATGCTGTACCGCATCTACGGGCCCGCCGGCGACTGCCTGCTCGTGACCCTGCCCGGCGAAGCCATGGACAGCGGCGACAAGAGCACCAACAAGGCCATGAGCGCCGCCCTCAAGTACATGTTGTTCTGGGTGTTCATGATCCCGGTCGACTCCCGGTCGATCGACGACAGCGACCAGGACACCGCGCCGAGCGCCGCGCCGCAGCAGCGCCAGCAGGGCGGGCAGCGCCAGCAGCAGCGCCGGGGCGGGCAGCAGCAGCGCCAGCAGGGCGGGCAGCAGCCGCGCCGCAGCAACCGCGCCGAGGCGGGCCCGTGGGAGCAGCAGGCCCCCGCTCAGCAGCAGCGCCAGCAGCGCCCCGACTACCTCGCCCAGGCCCGGAAGGCGCAGAACCCCGAGGCGTTCGCGAAGGTGCGCGCCGCCGCCGTCGCGGCGGGGGCCCCGCCCGAGTTCGTCGCCCAGCTGGACCAGGTCGACGCCGCGAAGAGGCAGGCCGCCCAGAAGTCGCAGCAGGCGCCCGCCGGTCACCAGCAGCCGCGCCCGCAGCAGGTGAACGAGGAGCAGGCCGCCGCCGTGGGCGAGCTGTTCGACGCCGCCCGCAGCGCGGGCGTGACCGACCGCGCCGAGGTCGAGCAGCTGTTCAGCTCGAAGTACGGCCGCACGTCGGCCGAGGGCACCGTCGAGCAGCTGCGCGAGATGCGCGACGACCTGCTCGATGCCGCGAAGGCGGCGAGCGCATGAGCGAGCCGACGTTCGACGACCCGATCGCCCAGCACCACTACGACACGATCACGGAAGCGCTCGGCGTGCAGCGGCTCAAGGTCGAGGCCGACGCCGCCGCCGGTCGCGAGCCGACGTTCGGCGAGCAGCCGCTCGACGCCGAGCCCGCCGTCGCGCAGCCGGCCGAGTCGCTGCGTGACCTTGCCACCGAGGCCGCCGTGTTGAAGCTGCTCGCCGAGCGGGTGGCCGCCGCGCAGAAGGACGTGAAGGCGCGCACACAGCGGGCCCTCGACGCCGCCGAGAAGCGCGACGGGACCGAGCGCGTCGTCGCGTCCCTGCCGACCGGCGAGCAGGTCGCCACGATCTCGCTGCGCAAGGGCGAGACGGGGCCGGTCGTCACCGACGAGGAAGCCCTCGCCCGGTGGGTCCGGAAGCAGTGGCCCGACGAGGAGTGGACCACGACGCGGATCGTGCGCGAGGTCAAGCCGTGGAAGCTCGCGGAACTGCTCGCCGAGATGGACGCCGCCGAGGCCGCGAAGCTGGTCGACAAGACCACGGGCGAAGTGCTCGACGTGCCCGGCGTCGTCATCAAGCCGACCAGGGCGAGGACGTACGCGATCACGTGGCGCAAGGGCGGGAAGGACACGACCGCCGAGGCGTGGCGTTCCGGTGCCCTCGCGCAGCAGCTCGCCGCGATCACGGCGGGGGGCGAGGCCGCATGACGCGCACCCTCGACCGCGCCGAGCAGCTGATCGCCGAGCGGTTCACCGACGTGCCCGGACAGCTCGCCCTCGACGTGTCCGACGGGTTGCGGATCGGTTCCCTGTGCAGCGGATACGGCGGCCTCGACATGGCCGTCATGAACCTGCTCGGCGCAACCGTGGCGTGGCACTGCCAGTACGACCCCGACGACAAGCACCAGTACGCCGCGCGCATCCTCGCGCACCACTGGCCGGACGTGCCCAACCACGGCGACGTGACGGCCGTCGACTGGTCGGCCGTCGAGCCGGTCGACATCCTGTGCGCCGGTTTCCCGTGCCAAGACGTGAGCCTCGCCGGCAAGCGGGCGGGCGTCATCGGCGACACGGTCGTACCCGCGGGCGCCCTGCTCTGCGGCAACTGCCGGTGGGGCGACCACGACCACGCGACGTGTGAGGCCGCCTCGCCGTCCGGTGCCGTGCCGTCGCGCCTGTCCGGCATGGCCGCCGCCGCCGCGGTTGCCGAACTCAACGCCCGCGACCTCGCCGACCCGGCGGGCCCGCCGCCCGAGCGCGTGATCAGGGGCACCAGGTCCGGCCTGTGGTTCCACGTGGCCCGCGCGATAGCCATCCTCCGACCCCGATTGGTAGTGATCGAGAATGTTCGCGGACTCCTCTCCGCCAAGGCCGTTCGCAGTCTGGGACTCGACGGCGCGCCTGTGGATGAGGACGGCGGAGACGCCGACACTCTTCGAGCTGTCGGCGCCGTTCTCGGCGACTTGGCCGACCTCGGGTTCGATGCGGAATGGCACGTGCAGCGCGCATCCGAAGTCGGGGCCCCGCACCAGCGTGAGCGCGTTTTCATCATCGCGTGGCCTGCTGCCGACGCCGACCACGAGCGAGTGGAACGGGCCGGGCGCCCCGGACGGGAACCGCAACGACACGTTGCGGGCGCGCATCGCGCAGCTGCCGACGCCCAGGGCGAGGGACAGCAAGGGCGTGGGGTTCGAGGACGGCCTACCGGCGGTCGTGCGGCTGCTCAAGACACCAACGGCTCAACTCGCGGTGAACGGGGGGTCGCAGCACCCGGAGAAGAGGAAGCGGGGCGGGCACGGTCCGACGCTCGCGGACGAGGTGGAGCACCTGTTGCCGACGCCGACGGCCGCCGACTCGCGCGGGTCGAGGAACCGGCGGGAGGACGGGACGCCGTACGGGCAGGGGTACGGGGAGACGTTGACGGACGCCGCGCCGCTGCTGCCGACGCCGAGGGCGAGCGACACGGGGACGCCGGGACGCCGGTCGAGCGAGGGGTTTCGGCCGCCGCTGTCGGAGGTCGTGTTGCCGATGTTCCCGACGCCGAGGGCGAGCGACGGCACCAAGGCGAGCCCGAACCAGAAGTACGGGGACGGGACGCCGACACTGGCGAACGCGGCGGCCTCGATTGGGGGACCTACGCGCCCGCCGTCGAGCGGTGGGAAGCGGCGACGGGCCGACCGGCACCCCGGCCAACTGACGATCGAGGCCGCCTGACCGCCGAGTTCGTCGAGTGGATGATGGGTCTCCCCCACGGCCACGTGACGGGCGTACCGGGCCTGTCCCGCCCGGCCCAGCTCAAGGCGTTGGGGAACGGCGTCGTGCCCCAGCAGGCCGCCCACGCGATCCGGTTCCTGCTGCACCGCGCCGGAATCGCCGAGCGGTTCGGCCTCGCCGCATGAGCCCCGCCGAGCCCCCGCCGCCGCCCGCGTGCGACCACGGCAACCCCCGATGCGGCGCGCGGCCGGTCCGCCCGTACGTGTGCGGGTGGCGATGCGAGGAGCACCAGCCCGCCCGGACCCGCCCGTACTTCCAGCGCCAGCGCGCCCAGTGAACGCCCCGGGGCGAGGACGAGCCGACCGGCCCCTCGCCCCGGGTGCCCCATCCCCGACAGGAGCACCACCCCCGTGACCTGGTTCAAAGTCGACGACACGGCGCACACGAACCCGAAGCTACTCAAGGCCGGTAACGCCGCCCTCGGCCTGTGGGTCCGCGCGGGCGCGTACGCCGCGCAGCACCTCACCGAGGGCGTGATACCGGGTGTCGTCGCCCAGCTGTACGGCACCGCGCCCCAGGCCCGGAAGCTGGTCGCGTCCGGCCTGTGGCACGCCCACGGTCACAGCTGCGACCGGTGCCAGCAGCCGCCCGCCGGCGACTACGTGATGCACGACTTCCTGACCTACAACCCGACCCGCGCGCGCGTCGAGGACGACCGCGCCGCCGCCGCCGAGCGCCAGAAGCGGGCACGCGAAAGGGCCGCCGAGCAGCGGAACCAGGAGCGTAATCCGCGCGATTCGTCGGCGAATCGTCCGCGAATCGACGACGATCCGTCGGGCGAAAATCGCGAACCGCTCGCGAATCAGATCGAGTTTCCCGACGACATCGCAGGTCAGGGCCACGGGTCACACCGTGACGGCGAGGAACAGTCACGGTCCCCCCGACCCGACCCGACCCGTCCCGCTGTACCTCCTACGGAGGTACAGCAAGCTAGCTACGCCTCGACCCCGGCCGTGCCCCCGAACGTCGTCCCCTTGCGCGACGCGCTCACCGCCGCCGGGATCGTCGTCGAGTGGTCCCTCGAAACGGCCGAGTGGTTCCGCCTTGAGGCGATCGTCGCGAGGACATCCGTCGCCGCCCTGGTCGAGCACGCCCGCGGGCAGTTCGGCCGCGCCCGCTCCCGCCCGCGCTCCGTCCGGTACTTCCTGCCCGGCTGGACCGCGCTCCCGCCCGTCCCCGACGGCGCCCCGACCTCGCCCGGTGCCGACGTGATCCCCCTCGATGCCGCCCGCCCCGGCCGTGTCGCCCGCGCCGCCGACATGTTCGCCGCCGCCCTCAACCCCCAGGAGAACGCCCGATGATGGTCGAAGAAGTGGCCGCGCTGCTCGCCTACGCCGTGCGCCTCGACCCCCGCCTCGCCCCCGCCGACCAGGCCGAGGCCGACGAACGCCTCGACCAGTGGTTCGACCTGCTCGCCGACGTGCCGACGACGGCCCCGCACCCCGACGGCCGCGACTGGCACGCCGGGCACGTCGTCCGCCACCACATCGCGACCAGCCCGTACCGCATCCAGCCGAGCGACGTTTCGCGCCCGTGGCACGCATTCAAGGCCGACGTACTCGGCCGCCACACCGACCCCGTGCCGCCGGTCGACCCCGACGACCAGACCGCGTACCGCGCCGCCCTCGCCGACACCCGGACCGCCATAGCCACCGGACAGGCCGCCCCGTCGGTGTACCGCGAACTGACCGGCGGAAGCACCCGCGACGAGCGGAACGAGTTCGCCGCCGCCCGCCTCGCCGCCCTCGGCGCCGACTACATGCCGCGCACCGTCGCCGACGCCCTCGCCGACTTCCGCAAGACGCGAGCCGAGCGCGAGCGCCGCGCCGCCGACGGCCTGCCCGACCCTCTCGACGTGACGTGCCCGTACGTGACGTGCCGCGCCCGGCCCGGCCAGCCGTGCCAGCAGGGCGGGAAGCGCCGCCGGGACCGCACCGAGCCGCACCCGTCCCGCCTCGACCTCGCCACCGCCCAGCACTACGCCCCGAGGGAGCCGGCCGCATGAACCGGAACAAGAAGCACCCCGAGCGCGCCGCGCACCGCCGCCGCGCCAAGGCGAGCGACCGCACGAAGAACACGGCCGGGTTCCGGATCACCGGATCGTGGGACCAGCGGCCCGACCGGCCCGCCGTGAAGCCGACCAGCGACCGCAAGGCCGCCCGGCGCATCGCGCGCGACATGGCCGACCAGGGGGCGTACGTGATCGTCGAGGAGCACCACGGGTACGGCCGCTGGTCGACGTGGTTCGAGGTCGACGGGCCCGCCCGGCTCGCCGAACGCCTCGCCGCCGAGGCCGAGGCCCGCGCCCGCGCCGAGGAGCAGCGCCGCGCCGCCGAGCAGGCCGCCGCCGCCCGCCGCGCCGCCGCCGAGCAGGCCGAGCGCGACCTTGACGCCCTCGCCCGCATGATGGTGCGCCCGCCGGTCGCCCGCGAGCAGTGCGGACGACGCGAGGCACGGCACGTGACCGGCGCGCAGCGATGATGCCCGACGCGGCCCTCGCCGCCATCCGTGCCGCCGTCGAGGTCGCCCACGGCAACGGCCTACAGGACGCCGAGGACGTGGCCGAGGCCGTCGCCGGCGAACTCACGGCCGTGGGGTGGACGCTCACCCTCGACGAGCCCGAGAGCGACGCCCAGGCCGCCGCATAGCCGCAGAACAGGGGGGCGTTTCCCCATGACCGGCGCGCCCCCCTGTCTGCTAGCTTTCTGTCCAGACAGATAGCCTGTCTGTCTGGCAAGGCCACTACATCCCGACGGAGGTACATCCATGGAACGGCCCTCCCCGGCCGCCCGGTTCGCCGCGAAGGTGAACCCCGCGGGCCCCTGGTCACTCCGCCGGGACTGCCCCGGCCCCTGCCACCTGTGGGACGGCGCCCAGAACGAGAAGGGTTACGGGACCTTTTGGGTCGCCGGCCGCACCGTCAAAGCCCACCGCTACGCCTACGAGCAGGCACTCGGTCCGATACCCGCCGGCCTTGAGGTCGACCACCGGTGCCGCCGCCGTGAGTGCGTCGCCCCCGGCCACCTTGAGGCCGTCACGCACCGCGTGAACGTGCTCCGCTCGACCAACCACGTCGCGCAGCGAGCCGCGGTCACGCACTGCCCCGCCGGTCACCCCTACGACCAGGCGAACACCATCCGCGCGAAGGACGGAACGCGGAAGTGCCGGGCGTGCAAGAACGCCGCCGCCCGAGCCGCCCGAGCCCGCGCCCGCGAGGGCCGCCTCGCCCCCGTCGCGCCCCTACGCCCCCGCACCGCCCGCACCCTCGAAAGGGCCGCATAACCATGAGTGGCGACACCGTCATCACGTTCACGGGCAACCTGGTTGCCGACCCCGAACTCAGGTTCACGCCCGGCGGCGCCGCCGTCGCCAACTTCCGCATGGCCAACACCCCCCGCAAGTTCAACCGCCAGACGAACGAGTGGGAAGACGGCGAGCCGGTGTTCCTCGGCGTGGCCGTGTGGCGCCAGCAGGCCGAGCACGTCGCCGAGTCCATCAAGCGCGGCGACCGCGTGATCGTCGTCGGCCGCCTCACCCAACGCCAGTACGAAGCCACCGACGGCAGCAAGCGCAGCAGCTACGAGATACAGGCCGACGAGGTCGCGCCGTCGCTGCTCCGCGCAACCGCGGCTGTCACCAAGGCGACCGGCAACGCCCAGCGAGGCCAGCAGCCCGCCCAGCAGGCGTACGGACAGCAGTCGTACGGCCAGCAGCAGGGGTACGGCCAGCAGCCCCAGGGCGACCCGTGGGCGACCCAGGGAAGCCCCGAGCCCCCGTTCTAAGGCACCCCGTCCGGGCCGCGCGTCCGGACGCGGGCCCTCCCGCGCGCGTGAGCACCACCTCGACCCCCTCGGACCCGAGACAGGAGCACAACCCCATGAGCCGTATCCCCGACGCCGTCGCGTTCGCCTCGCTCGACACTCACCGCCTGATCGTCACCGTGCCGAACGAGGGACCGGCCGACGTGGCGTGCAACCTCCCCCGCCCCGTGGCCGCCGACATCCTGCGACAGCTCGCCAACTCCCTTGAGGGGCCCGCCGGAGCGTGCGACACGGCGTACGCGACCGGCGCACCGTGCCCCCTTCACGACGCCCCCGTACCGCGCCCCGCCGGTCTCGACGCCCTGCTCGCCGCCGTCGCCGACCAGCTGCCCGCCGACGACCCCGACCTCGCCGCCCTCGGCCTCGCCGCCATGGCCACGCCCGAGCAGGCGCAGCAGCCGGCGACGGATTGGGTCGCCGACGTACGGAGCGCCCTCGCGTTCAACGCCAAGGCCAGTCACCCCGTGGTCATCACGCTGCGCGACGTGCTGCTCGACGACGCCCGCCGGTCGCCCGAGCAGGCCCTCGCCGCCGCCCTGGTCCTGCTCGCCGCGCACACGCGCGAGCTGTCCGCCCTCGCCCGCCGCGACGCCGACGAGTACCGCGACGAGCACGGGGTCAACCGCAGCACGCGCGGCCTGCTCACCGGCATGGACCACACGCGGAAGCTGCTCGACCGGCACGCGACCGGCCTCGACGCACAGGTCACCGAGTGAGCGGCACGGCGTGGGGGGTCGCCGTCGCCCTGCTGCTCGCGTCCGGGGTACCCCTCGGCCGGTGGGCGTGCCGACGCGACCCCGGCCCCCTCGCCCGCCCGTGCATGGCCCGCGGGCAGGGGTGGCGCTACTACGCCCACCGCGCCGGGCTGCTGCCCTCCCCGAGCCTGCTCTACCTCGGCGTGCCGTTCGGGACCGCCCGACAGCGCCGCCGCCGCGCCGACCGCGCCCTCGCCCGCCTCGCGCGCGGCGAGGGCCGGGCCTGCCCCCAGAGCTGCACCACATGCCGAGTGCTCACCGCACGTACCGAGGAGAACGACCGATGACCAGCACCGAGCCGCGCCGCCGGCGGCACTCCCGCACCAGGGGACGCGACCACGAGCGCAGCGACCGGCGGGCCGGTCTCGACATCCTGCTCGCCCGCGCCGACCGAGGCCGCCTCTCCCGCACCGAGGCCGCCCTGTTGCGCGAGTACGTCACCGAGGAGCAGCGCACCGCCGACGAGTCGCGCAAGGCGAACGCCGGGTCGACGCGCGCCCTCGACCGGCACCGCGCCGCCGCCGAGGCCGCCATCGTCGAGGCCGAGCAGCGCGCCGCCCAGGCCGAGGAGATAGCCCGCGCCGCGCACCAGTGCAGCAACGACGCCGAGCGCCACCGTGCCGCCGCCGAGCGCACCCTCGACCGCGTGCGCGACCTCGCACACCGGATGCGCGCCGGTTCCCCCATGGGCGCCGCCGCCGTCTACGCCGAGCGCATCGAGCAGGCCCTCGACGGCGACCGCGACGCCCTCGACGCCGGGCAGACCGCCATGCACGCAGCGTTCGCCGAGGCCGCCGAATCGACCGAGGCCCGCCTCGCCGAGCAGAAGCGCGACCACGACATCGCGCTCGCCACCGTCGAGGAGCGGGCCCGCCGCCTCGGCGCCGCCATGCAAGGCACCGTGGACCACTACCGGGAGCAGGCCAGGGCCGCCGAGCGGCTGCTCGCCGCCGTCCGGGCCGCCCTGCCCGACGAGCCCCGGCCGCGCCTCGGCCTGCCGAACGACCTCGCGTACGCCAACGGCCGCCACGACCTCGCCGAGCGCATCCGGTACGCCCTCGACCCGGCCACGGCATGACCGAGCAGCGACCGGCCACGCCGCCGGACATCGACCCCGAGCAGCTGCGTGCCGCCGTCGAGCAGCTGGGCAAGGCACTGCGCGCGTGGGCCGAGGCCGTCGCCCCGGCCGTGCGCGCCATGGCCCAGGCCCTCGCCCAGGCCGCCGAGGCCGCCCGCAACGCCCGACAGGACGACTACGCCCTCGCCCCGCCGCCGGTCGCACCGCGCGACCGCCCCGCGTGGCAGTCCCGATACGGGCCCGCCCACACCCGCCGTCGCAAGCACTGAGCACAGGAGCAGCCCCCATGACGACCCCCCTCGACCACACCGCGCCGCCGGTCGCCCGCCGCGCCGCCGTCGACCTCGCCGCCGTGCGCGAGCAGTGGGGCGACCTGCTCGCCGCGATCGGCCGCCGACCGGCCGCCGAGTGGCCGCCGCGCGACTCCCGCGCGTACATCGACGGACACCTCGCCGAGCAGGCCGACACCGTCGAGGACGAGCAGCCGGCGGCGACCGTCGGCCGGCTCCCCCTGCTGCTGCGCGAGCACCCGGCCCCGCTCAACCTCGACGCCCTCGACGCCGCGACCGAGGTCGAGCGCGAGCTGTTCGACCTCGCCGACGCAGTCGCCGAGTACGTGCAGCGCCCCATACGACCGGCGCGCGACAGCCGCGGCCGGTTCATCACGGACCAGGCCGACGCCGCCGACCCGGCCCGATGGCACTACCAGGCGCAGACCTCGGCCGGTAGCCGGGCGTTCGGTCTGCACTGGGCCGCCGTGTGGCTTGAGGGGCGGGCCCTCGACGAACCGGCGGGCGACCTGTTCGAGCCGATGCCGGTCCGCCTGCTCGACCACCTCGCGGCGACCGCGAGCCGGGCCCGCCGGGCCGTCGAGCGCGCCCTCGGCCGCGACGGCCGGTCGACGACCCTCGCCGAGCCGTGCCCGTGGTGCGGGGGGTGCCTGACCGGCCGGACCCGTCCGGGCGGCGAGCCGGTCGTCGTGTGCTCGACCGGCGCAGCGTGCACCGCGCCCGCCGACGGCCGCCGGTCCGGAGAGTGGCGGGGGGCCGACCTGGTCGCCCTGTGGGTCGCCCTCGCCGAGGCCCGGCAGCAGCCTGCCGCGTAGGGGCCGGGCCCAACGGGCCGGGGGTGCCGGGCAGTTGCTCGGCACCCCCTTTGTGATCCGACTTCTGAACCCACTTGTGAAGTCACTTCAGAAGTGGTTACAGTGCTCCCACAACAACACAACGGCGGCCCTCACCCGCCACACCAACCAAGGGAGCGACCCCCAATGAACGCCAGCAGCCGGACCCGCTACCACGTCGGCATGAACGAGATCGGCCTCGACCCCGAGTACCGGATCGAGTGCCTGCCTGACCTCGACGGCGCCCGCGCGTGGCTCACGGCCGACATCGAGAACACGGCCGAGGACGCCGAGGACGAGACCGAGTTCGACGCCCTGCTCGACAAGCTCGCCCAGCTGCCCGACGCCGAGATCGTCGGCGAGTGGACGTGTGACGCGTACGTGTTCTGGGTGCGCGCCGTCGAGGACTGCGCTTGCCCGTGCGACTGCGCCGAGACGGGCCGCGCCGACGAGTGCAACGGCACCCACAGCCGCGAGGCCGCGCCCGAGCCCACCCTCGGCGAGCCCGACGAGCAGGGCCGTTCCGCCTTCCAGATGCACGGCACCGAGTACCGAGTGTTCAACACGGCCAGCACGCCCCTTGACGGGTACTGGACCGTCGAGCGCGTCGCCGCCGACGGCTCGCAGCTGGGCCCGCGCGAGTACGTGTTCTGCGGCCAGCAGACCCGCGAGGGCGCGTTCGCCCGCGCCGTCGAGAAGCTGCGCCCGTACGGCGTGATCACCTTCCTGCCGCAGCGCTACCGCGACGTGTGCATGTCGCAGGAAGACCAGGACATGACCGAGTACCCCGAGGTGACGCGCGACGGGTGGGTCTGCGCGTGGTCGACCGCCGGATACGTCGTCGTGTTCGAGGACGGCACCGAGCGCGGCATCGTGTGGCCCGGACGCCCGATCGAGGCGCACATCACGGGCAAGGACGGCCGTTGGGTCGAGTTCGACGGCGAGTGGAAGTTCTGGGAGCAGGCCGCCGCCGCCGTCCGCGCCCACGTCATCGACAACCGCGCCTGACCGACCACCGAGGGGGCGCCCCGCGCGGGCGCCCCCAACCCCGAAGGGACACACGATGTTCGTCGAGTTCTTCCCTGTGGTCGTGACGGCGCTCCCCGCCGACGAGGATCACGCCCCCCTGCTGGTCGACCCCGCCGCCGCCCGCATCGTGCGCGCCGAGCAGATCGTCGAGGGCGACACCGTCCTCGCGTCGTTCGGGGCGTACGGGGCCCGGATGCCCGTCGCCGACTACTTCAACGACCAGTACACCGCCCGCCCCAAGCCGTACGACCCGACGTGCGGGTGTGGGTCGTGCGCCACGATGACCGACCACGAGGGGCCCGTCGTCGACCTCGGCGACGACAACCCGTGGGACGTGTGCGACCCGTGGCCCGCTGCTGACCTGGTCCTGATCGTCCCCGCCGCCTGACACCGCCGAAGGGGCCCGCCCACCGAGGGCGGGCCCCGCCAAGGGAGACACCCCCAGTGGAGACCTACGCAGTGCGCGGCGCCGCCCTCAAGACCACGGGCCACTACCGCCGCCCCGGAACCCGAGAGCTGTTCTGCGGTCGACCGGCGGGCGGGCGAAACGCGATCTTCGCCGCCGTGCGCGGGTGGCACCTGTGCAAGCGGTGCGTACGGGCCGAGGCCCGCGACCGCGCCGAGGCCGTCGCCGTCGCCGCCCAGTGGCGCACCGAGGCCCCGCTCGCCCCGCGCCCCACCGCCCCCGTGACGGCCCCTCTCCGCCCCGTACAGCTCGCCCTCGACGGCCTGCCCCACAAGCCCGAACAGGTCGCCCTGTTCGCCGCCTGACCGCCTCGCCCGCCCTCGCCCGAGGGCGGGCCCGACCACCGACAGGAGCACCACCACATGAGCACCAGCGACGCCCAGCAGCCCGGCCCGGACGAGGGCGAGCCGCTTTCGTCCGTCGAGACCAGCCGACGCGCGCGGCGCCACCGTGCGGCGATCGACCGGCCCGCCGCCGAGAAGTTCCGCGAGCAGCTGCTCGACCTGATCACGGAGCACGAGCGACAGGTCGTGGCCGAGCGTGCCCTCGCGGGCGACCCGAACCCGACCGACGCCGACCCCCTCGAATACGTCTACGAGATCGCCGAGCACTACGCCCAGAGCGAGGGGCGGCCGGGCTACCTCGCACAGCTCGCCGACGAACTCACCCTCGACGACGTGCGCGCGCTGCGCCTCGCCGGGGAGGCCGCCAAGGCAGCGACGCCGTTGGTCGTCTTGGCCGAGAGCAGCCGCGGCAAGGAGGTTCCGCAGATCGCGGGCGAGGTCGGCCTCACCGAGTCCAGGGTGTACGCGATTCTGCGCGAGCAGCGCGCCGCCGACCCCGACGGCCTCAACCGGTGGGATGCGTTCTGGACCATCGAGCGGCGCGACGACGGCGAGTGGCACGAACTGGCCGCGCAGAGCAGCAAGAGGAAGGACCGGCCCGACGTGCTCGCGCGGTACCTGCTCGCCCGTGAGCAGCACGAGCAGCCCGCCGGCGTGCAGTTGCGCGTACGTGTCTGGAAGTTCGGCACGAGCGACACGGCCCCGCCTCTCGCCGAGGTCACCACCGGCCAGCAGTAACCCCGCACGCAGAGCGGGCCCGCCCGGTTCCTCACAAACCGTATGGGCGGGCCCTAACCACCGAATTGGAGCGACCCCAACCGATGGCTACCAACAACCCTACCGACCGGCGACCGGCCAAGAAGTCGGGCCCGCCCGCAGCCGGCGACCGGCCGTCGCTGCGCATCGACGACGACCTCGCCGCCGACCTCGCCGAGATCATGCGCGTGCACCCCACGTTCGCCGACGCTGTCCGACAGGCCGTCGGACAGCTCGCGATGCAGTACCGGACCGCGTGGGCGAACAAGGTGTGCCCGCCGGACACTGCGCCGGTCCTGCTCGCCTACCAGCTGACCAACCCGGCGACGATGCGTCGGACACGGCCGGTCGGCCGACGGATGCCCCCGCCGCCGCCTGCTCAGCAGCTGCGCCCCCTGTTCGCCGAGACGCTGCTCGGCGGTCCGACGCCGCCCGTGCGTCCGGACGCGGAGCGCCCCGCGCGCGCGTGATCGTTCCGGGTTGCGCCGTTATCGGTTCGTGACCTAAAGTCGGGACCGACCTCGGCGTGCCCGGAAACGGACGCCCCACCCGAACGCCCCGCCGCAGCGCACACCAGCGGCGGGGCGTTCGCATGTCCGGGCGAGGGGGTGACCGCGCGTGGCTCGACCCATCGACGACAACGACCGCGAGCAGGTGCGCACCCTTCACGCCCAGGGCAAGAGCCGGAACCACATCGCGAAAGCGATCCGCCGGTCGCCCTCGACCGTTTCCAAGATCGCCGCCAAGTTCGATCCCCCGCTCACGTTCGACCGCGCGGGCGAGGTCGCGGTCGCCACCGAGGTACGCCGGGCCGACCTCGCCGCACGGCGGACCGCCCTCGCCCTCACCCTGCAATCCGACGCCGAGCAGCTGCGCGCGCAGTTGTGGGAGCCGTGCACCATCGGGGCGTTCGGCGGCAAGGACAACGTATGGAACGACACCAGGCTCGACCGGCCCACCTTCCAGGACCAACGCGCGATCCTCGCGGCGACCGGCACGGCGATTGAGAAGTCGCTCAAGCTCGCGCCGGTCGAGGGCGGCGAGGGCGTCGAGCAGGTCAAAAGCATGTTGGGAGCCCTCGGCGACGCTCTGACGCGCGCAGCCGGCGACGACGACGCCGACGACGACGGGGGCGCCGACGGGGGGTGAGCCGGTGCTCGACCTCGACCGTCTGCCCCTGTCCCGTAAGCAGCTGCGCAGCATCGGACAGGCCACCCGCCGTATCAACATTTGGCACGGGTCGGTTCGGTCCGGGAAGACCATCGCGAGCCTGCTCGCGTTCGTGATCGCCGTCGCCACTGCGGGCCCGTCCGGCCTGATCATCATCTGTGGCCGGTCGCTCCAGACCATCGAACGGAACTGCCTCGAACCCCTACAGGACCGCGCGTTGTTCGGGCCCCTCGCCCGGCACATCGTGCACACCCGCGGGGCGACCACGGCGACGATCCTCGGCCGCACCGTCCACCTGATCGGCGCCGCCGACGCCCGCGCCGAGGGCCGCCTACGTGGCTTGACGGCGCAGCTCGCGTACGTGGACGAGGGCACCCTCTTGCCCGAGGGCTTTTTCGTGCAGCTGCTCGCCCGCCTGTCCGTGCCGGGCGCGCGCCTGTACCTGACCACCAACCCGGACAGCCCGCGGCACTGGCTCAAGACCGGCTATCTCGACCGCGCCGCCGACCTGAACCTCGCGTCGTGGCACTTCAAGCTGTCCGACAACCCGTCATTGAGTGCCGAGTACGTGGCGAGCCTCGCCGCCGAGTACGTCGGTCTCTGGCGCCGCCGGATGATCGAGGGCGCGTGGGTTGTCGCCGAGGGCGCGATCTTCGACATGTGGGACGAGGGTCGCCACGTCGTCACCCAGCTGCCGGACATGCGCCGGTATTGGCTTGGGTGCGACTACGGCACCACGAACCCGTTCTCGGCGATCCTGCTCGGCGAGGGTGTCGACGGCCGGCTGTACGCCGCTGCCGAGTGGCGCCACGACTCCCGCGCCACGCACCGCAGCATGACCGACGCGCAGTACAGCGCCGCCGTGCGGGCGTGGCTCGACGGCCTCGGCATCACGCCCGAGTGGACGTTCATCGACCCGAGCGCCGCCTCTTTCTCAACCCAGATGTGGCAGGACGGACACCCCGGCCTCGCGCGCGCCTCGAACGAGGTCGCCGACGGAATCCGGTCCGTGTCGAGCCTGCTCGCCGCCGACCGGCTGCTCGTACACGAGTCGTGCGAGGGACTGCTCGCCGAACTGCCCGGCTACAGCTGGGACCCCAAGGCCACCGAGCGCGGCGAGGACGCCCCGTTGAAGGTGGACGACCACAGCGCCGACGCACTGCGCTACGCCGTCCACTCGACGGCGCACGAGTGGCGGCACCTGCTCACCGCGCCCAGGGAGGCCGCCGCCCCATGACCGGATCGTTCACCCTGCCCGTACGTTTCTCCGTCGGCGAGCACACCGTCGAGGTAGGCGAACTCACCCTCGCCCCCGGCGAGCAGCTGCGCCCCGCCCTCGCCGCCATGTTCCGCGAGGCCGCCGACGCGATCGAGGCCGGCGAGGAAGGGGGCGACGATGGCACTCCCTGACCAGGGCGCAGCGTGGCCGCCCCCGGCATGGGCCCCGCTGTACGACGCGATGCGCATCGACGACGCGTGGTACAGCGGCGACCGGCAGCGCCTCGCACGTGTCTACACGAACCACAAGCGGCCGACCGAGCGCCGCCGGCTGTGGGGGCGAAAGTCGTTCGAGCACCGCCTCGACCGGCGCGACAACCGCCTACACGTCCCCTTGCCTGGTGACATCGCGTCGACCTCGGCCGACTTGCTGTTCGCGGACATGCCGACGATCAAGGTCGAGGACACGGCCACACAGGACCGCCTCGACCTGCTGCTCGACGAGGGCCGCGCGCAACAGACGTTCCTCGGCGCGGCCGAGCAGGCCGCCGCCCTGTCCGGCGTTTTCCTCCGGGTGACGTGGGATCGGGAGTTGGCCGACCGGCCGCTGTTGACCGTCATGCAGCCCGACGGCGCCCTACCCGAGTTCCGGTTCGGGATGCTGCGCGCCGTGTCGTTCTGGCGCGAGCTGGACGGCTCGACCGAGGCGACCGTATGGCGGCACTTCGAGCGGCACGAATCCGGTCGCATCGTGCACGCGCTGTACGAGGGGAGCGGCGACAAGGTGGGCCGCCGGGTGCCGCTCACCGAGCACCCCGACACGGCCGACCTGGTCGGCTCGCTCGACGCCGACGGCGAGGGCGACAGCATCGCGACCGGCATCCGGGACCTGACCGCCGCGTACATCCCCAACATGCTGCCCAACCGGCTGCACCGCGGTTCGCCGATCGGGCGCAGCGACTACGCCGCGCCGATCTACGACATGTTCGACGCCCTCGACGAGACGTGGACCAGTTGGATGCGCGACATCCGCCTCGCCCGCGCCCGGCTGATCATCCCCGATGGCTACATGCGCAACGAGGGAGCAGGCCGGGGAGCGTCGTTCGACGACGACCGCGAGGTCTGGCACAGCCTCAAGATGCCGCCCAACGAGGGCGCGGGCATCACCCTGAATCAGTTCGATATCCGGGTCGAGGAGCACCGAGGCACGGCGGAAGCGATCATGCGGCAGGCCGCCCAGGCCGCCGGCTACTCGCCCCAGTCGTTCGGCCTCGACGGCGACGGACAGCCGGTCACCGCGACCGAGGTCGACAGCAAAGACCAACGGAGCATGGTCACCCGGCGGAAAAAGGCCGGGTACTGGCGACACGGCGTGGCCGACATGAGCCACGTCATGTTGCAGCTCGACGCGAAGCTGTTCGGGAGCCGCATCACGCCCGCCCGCCCACGGGTGGAGTTCGGCGACGGCGTCGCCGAGAGCGAGCAGGCCACCGCGACCACGCTCGACCTGCTCGCCCGCGCGGGCGCCGTGTCGACCGCAACGAAGGTGAAGATCCTCAACCCGACGTGGGACGACACCGCGGTCAAAGCCGAGGTCGCCGCGATCCTCGCCGAGACCGGAGCAGCCGCGCCGGACCCCGTCGGCAACTTCCCCATGGCCGCGTGACCGACGGGGGGTGAGTCGGTGCCCATCCACCCGGGCATGGTCGAACCCCTCGCCGAGCGCACCCGCGACCTGTACGCGGGGGCCGAGGAACGCCTACTTGCCATCGTCGCCCGGCAGCTCGCCGCCGGCCTCGACGCGCCGGGGTGGGCCGAGCGCAAGCTCGCCGCCATCCAGCAGCTACGCCGCGCCTCACAGGCCGTGGTCGATGAACTGGGCAAGGCCGTCAACCTCGAAGTGTTCGACGCGGTCGCCGAGGCGTACAACGAGGGGCACCGCGCCGCGGTTGCCGAGATCGGCGCACTGTCCGACGACGCGCGGGCCCTGGTCGACGACGTGACCCCGAACGCGCAGGCCGTCGACCGGCTCGCACAGGAAACGGTCGACCTGGTCACCTCGACGCACCGCTCGATTCTGCGCGCCGTGGTCGACCGCTTCCGGGCGATCGTCGCCGAGGTCACCGCCACGCCCCTACTGGGCACCGGCACCCGTCGGCAGGCCACACAGGACGCCATGCGGAAGTTCGCCGACGAGGGCATACGGTCGTTCGTCGACCGCGCCGGTCGCCGATGGCAGCTGACCAGCTATGCGGAAATGGCCGTGCGCACCAGCGTTGCCCGCGCCGCGACGGAAGCGCACATGCGCACCCTGTCCGACGCCGGTATCGACCTGGTGTACGTGTCCGACGCGCCGCGCGAGTGCCCGCTCTGCCGCCCGTGGGAGGGCCGGGTACTGGCCATCGACGGCCCGACCGGCGAGCGCACGGTCGAGGTCGAGCACGCGACCGAGGACGGCCGCATGATCCCCGTACGGGTCGCCGGGACGCTCGACGAGGCACGCCTCGCCGGGTTCCAGCACCCGAACTGTAGGCACTCCGTATCCGCATACACCCCAGGTCTGACAACGATCGAGCAGGCCGAGAGCGACCCCGAGGGGTACGAAGCCGGGCAGCGACAGCGGGCGATCGAGCGGAACATCAGGAAGCACAAGAAGCGCGAGGCCGCCGCCGTCACGCCCGAGGCGCAGCGCGCCGCACGGCTCAAGGTCAGGCAGTGGCAGGGCGCCATGAGGTCGCACCTCGCCGCGCACCCCGGCCTACGGCGCAACCCCAAGCGCGAGCAGCCGGGCGCCTCGAACCTCCCGCCCGAGCAGCGCCCCCGCAAGCCGGGAGCGCCCAAGCCGCCCGGCCCGCCCACGCCCGAGCAGGTCGACGCCGCGCGCGTGTGGTCGGGCGACGACCAGGCCGTACGAGAGATGAGCGACGACCAGCTCGCCGCCGCCATGCGCTCGAACCTGCTCGACGACCGCGCCCGCGCGAGGATCGAGGCCGAGGCCGATCGCCGCGACCTCGACGACCTGCTCGGCCGCATCGCGCCGGGCGGCACCCTCGCCGACGACCTGACCGGGTTCGGCGACCAGGAACTCGCCCGCGTCTTCCCCCACCTCGACGACGGCGACGCACTGCGCGTCATGGCCGAGATGGACCGGCGCGACCTCGCGGGCCGCCTGCCGGGGGTGTCCCCGGACCTGGTCGGCCTGTCCGACCACGACCTCGCCGCCCGCGCCCGCGGGGCGGACGCCGACACGCTCGCGCTGCTCGCCGCCGAGGCCGGACGGCGCGACCTGCTCGCCCGCCTGTTCCCCGGCGGACAGCTTCGCGCCGACCTGTCCGACGTGTCCGACGACGAACTCGCATGGGCGATGCAGTACGCGACCAGCGAGGAACTGCTCAGGATCGCCGCCGAGATGGACCGGCGCGACACCGTCGACATGCCGCAGCCGGCGGATACCGGCGATGCGGTCGCCGACCTGCTCGCCGACCGGGACGCCCTCGCCGACGCCCTCGACCCCGCCCCGAACCCCGACGGGTGGGGAGCCCTCGCCGACGACGCCGTGTGGGCCGCCATGGTCGGCGACGACCAGGCAGATACGGACGACGACCACGACGACGAGCCGCGCATCACCCGCCGACAGGCGAGGGAGATGTACGACGAATACGTGTACATGCAGTTCCTCAAGGCGGAACACGACTGCAACGGCTACTTGCTCAACAAGAAGGGCAAGGCCGCCGGCCGCTCCCCGCAAGCGTTGTTCAGCGGGCCCGCGCGCATCGCGTACGCCTACGCGTCGGACGAACTCAAGGAGTGGTGGGGCATCCATGGACGCCTCACGCAAGCTGAGTTCGTCGAGCAGGCGACCGGCAAGCCCCAGCGCTGGGCGGGCGCGGCCCGGTTCAATGAGGCCAAGGAGCAGCAGCGCAGATAGGGGGACGGCGTGGGCACGCGCGAGCAGATCGTCGAGGCGATCACCAAGGGCACGGCAGCAGGCGAGACCGGCCAGGAGCCGACCGCCTGCCCGTACCCCGTCGGCTCCATCCTCATGAGGGCGTGGATCAAGGGATACGCGCCCGCCCGCCGCGCGCGAGAGAGCAGCGCCGCCGAGTAGCACACACCACCGACAGCACGACCGAGGGGCCCGCCTGGTGCGGGCCCCTTTCGCATGTCCGAACGCGCCCGCCAGGAGCGGGCCCAACGCACCAGGAGTGCACCCCATGAACACGCGCACCCTCCCCCGCCCGCGCCTCGACGGTGCCGGGTGGTCCCACCCCTACCCGGTGAACCCGTTCTCTCCGGTCCTGTACGCCGACGGCGGGGGCGACGGCGGGGGCGGCGACGGCGGGCAGGGCGGCACGGGCACCGGCCAGCAGGGCGACCCGGCAGGCGAGCCGGGCGGGCAGGTCCCGCCCCAGCAGAAGCCCGCCGCGCCGCCGCAGCAGCAGCCGGCCGAGGGTGACGAAACGACTCTCCCCGCGTGGGCACAGAAGGCCCTCAGCGACGCCCGAGCCGAGGCCGGTAAGGGCCGGATCACGGCGAAGCAGAAGGCCGCCGACGACGCCCGGCAGGAGATCGCCCAGCAGATCGGGAAGGCCCTCGGCCTGGTCCAGGACGACGGCCCGCCGGACCCGGCGAAGCTGACCGAGCAGGTCGCCGACCTCTCCGGGCAGCTGCGCGCCGCCCGCTCGGAACTCGCCGCGTACCGCGCCGCCGGGACCGAGGGCGCCAACGCCGCGCGCCTGCTTAACTCCCGTTCCTTCGTGGAAAAGCTCGCCGCCCTCGACCCCACGGCCGAGGGGTTCGCCGAGCAGCTGCGCAAGGCGATCACGGACGAGGTCGCCACCGACCCCGACCTGTACCGCGCCGCGCCCGCCGGGCCCCCGCGCGGCGGCGCCGAGTTCCAGGGCGCACCGACCGGCGACCGGAAGCCCGCCAACCTCACCGACGCAATCGCCGCCCGTCTGGGCGGCTGACACCCCAGGAGTAACCGCACATGGCCGTGACCCTCGCTCAGGCGAAGCTCAACACACAGGATGACGTCGACCTGATGGTCATCGACGAATTCCGCAAGTCGTCGTGGCTGCTCGACAACCTGCCGTTCGACGACGTGGTCAACCCCGCGGGGGGCGGCGCGACGCTCACCTACGGATACACCCGGCTGATCACGCAGCCCACCGCAGCGTTCCGCGCGATCAACAGCGAGTACGAGAAGACCGAAGTCACGCGCCAGCGGTACACCACGGACCTCAAGGTTCTGGGCGGCGCGTTCCAGATCGACCGCGTGCTCGCGAACATGGGCCCGGCCGCATCCGGTGAGGTCAGCCTCCAGATGTCGCAGAAGATCAAGGCCGCGAACGCCACCTTCAGCGACGCCGTGATCAACGGCGATTCGGCGGTCGATGCCGACTCGTTCGACGGCCTCGACAAGGCCCTCGCCGGCTCGACGACCGAACTCAACCTCGGCACCGCGACCGGCTACGACTGGTCGGCCGTCAACTCGCAGGTGACCGGCATTGCCGCGCTCAAGCACCTGCGCCGGCTGTACGCCAAGCTGGACGGTGCCCCGAGCGCGCTCCTGATGAACGCGGACGCCCTCGCGGCGCTGGAGACCATCGGCGACTTCGTGTCGCAGCTGGGCACCCTCGACGCGTTCGGCCGCACTATCACCACGTGGCGCGGCGTGCCGCTGGTCGACCTCGGCGCCAAGGCGGGCAGCAACGACCCCGTGATCCCGACCGACACCACGGCCGGTACGACGGACATCTACGCCGTGCGGATCGGCCTCGACGGTTTCCACGGCATCAGCACCACGGGCGGCGCCCTGGTCCGTCAGTGGCTCCCCGACTTCAACAGCGCGGGCGCCGTCAAGACCGGCGAGGTCGAAATGGGACCGGTGGGCGTCGCGCTCAAGGCGACCAAGGCCGCCGCGGTTCTGCGCGGCGTGAAGGTGGCCTGACCATGGCGACCCTTCACAGCCCCGTTGACGGGTTCACAGGCGACGGTCCCGCTGGTCTCCAGTTCCGCAACGGCAAGGCCACCACGGACGACCCGGCGGTCATCGCGTACGCGCGCCGCCGGGGGTACGGCGTCGACAAGTCCGCGCCGGTCCAGCCCGAGCCGGTCGAGCCGGTCGACCCGCGCGAGGTCGAGGTCGAGCAGGTCGGCACCACGCTGCGCGATGCCGCGGTCGACCCACGGCCGAGCGACACGGGCGCACCGTCCGGAGCCGGCGAGGTCAACCCGCACGGGCCCGAGTCCGTCGCCCCGGGCATCGCGGCCGAGCCGGTCGAGGCACCCAAGCGCAAGCGTCCCGCACCGCGCCGCAAGGCCGAGCAGGGCACGACCGACGGGGGGTGACCGGTGGGCCATGTCTACGCCACCCCCGAACAACTGGCCGCGTGGACCGGCACCCCGGCCCCGCCGGGCGCCGAGCGGCTGCTCGCGCGGGCGTCCGAGGACATCGACGACGCCCTACTCACCAGCGTGTACGCGGTCGACGCCGCCGGTCTGCCGACCGATCCGGCCGTCGCGGGCGTCCTCGCCGATGCCGCCTGTGCCCAGGTCGAGTACCAGCTCGCCACGGGCGACGACGGCACGGGCGCGGCGGGCCGTTGGGGAAGCGTCTCCATCGGCCCTGTCTCGCTCGGCGACCGGCGCGACAGCCCCCAGGCAGCCGGCGACGTGGACCTCGCGCCGCGCGCGCACCGCGCCCTCACGCGCGCGGGACTGCTGCCGGGGGTGATCTGGTGAACGTCCCCCGCTACCTGCTGCGCCACCGGATCACGGTCGAGCCGTACCTCGGCGACACCGCGTACGGCCTGAAGTACGGGCCGCCGGTCGAGGACGTGCCCGCCCTGGTCGCAGAAACGATCCGGCTTGTCCGCGACCGCGAGGGGCGCGAGGTCACGAGCACCGCGCAGATCGTCGCCGAGCCCGGCCTCGACTGCCCGGCCGAGTCGCGGATCACCCTCCCCGACGGCCGGATCACCAAGGCGATAGCCGTCGCTCACCACACCGCGCCGGGCCTGCCGGTGCCGCAGTGCACGGAGGTGAGCGCCGAGTGACCCAACGTTCCCGCCTCAACTGGAACGGGGCCGCCGCCCTGCGCGGCACCCGCGCCGGGGCCGTGCGAGGTCTGCGGATCGCCGCCGAGCACGTCCTCACCGAGTCGCGGAAGGTCGTCCCGATCGAAGAGGCCACCCTCGAACGTTCGGGCGTCGCCACGGTCGACGAGACCCGCCTCACGGCCGCCGTGTCCTACGACACCGTGTACGCGGTCAGGCAACACGAGGAGCTGAATTTCCGGCACGACCCGGGCCGGACGGCGAAGTACCTCGAACGCCCCCTCACCGAGCAGGCCGACGCGGTCGCCGAGATCATCGCGGCGCAGCTGCGGAGGTCGCTCCGTGGCTGACCTCGACCCGCTCGACGGCGTCGCCCGGCTGCTCGACGGCCTCGGCCTGGTCACCTACGACCCGGACGGCACGACCGGCGACCTGTTCATCGAGACCATGCCGCCCACCCCCGATGCCGCGGTCGCCCTGTGGCTGTACGACGGCGAGGCCCCCGACCCTCTCAACGCCTACGACCGGCCCCGGTTGCAGGTGCGCGTACGCGGCGGGCCCGACCCGCGCGTATCGCGCCGCCGCTGCTGGCGGATCTACAGCGCGTTGCACGGCCTCGCGGGCGTGGAACTGCCCGACGGCACGTGGCTTGTGCTCGCCGTCGCGCGAGCCACCCCGGCCCCGATGGGCCCCGATTCCTCCGGCCGACACGAGCACGTCGTCAATTTCGACCTCGACGTGTCGGCCCCCACTGACCACCGCACCGAATAGGAGGCCCCCGCATGGGACGGCCCATCGACGCCCGAGGCTGGGAATTCGAGGTCGAGACGGCGACGCCGGACACCTTCGTACGCCTCGGCAAGCTCACCAGCTGGACCCACAACCCCGGCGAGAACGAAGAGACCGCCGACACGACCACGTTCGACAGCGAGGGATTTTACGAACAGGACGTGATGCAGAGGGGCGCGACCATCGAGGTCAGCGGCCTGTACGCGGCCCTGTCCGGCACCCCCGACGCCGGACAGGACTACATCGACAAGACGTGGGCGTTCCGGTTCGGCGAGGAGTCGCGCGGAACGCTGCGCTACCGGCACGTGTCACAGGACGAGTGGACCGTGTGGGAGTGCACCGTCACGCCCGGCGAGCAGGGCGGCGAGACCAACGCCAAGACCAGTTGGGGCGCCACGTTCACCCGGTGCGGCGCGCCGACTACCGCTGCGGTGGTGACGACCCCGTGACCGAGCAGCCCATCGACCAGGCCGAGGACGCCGTCGAGGTCGCCGACTTTGACGCGTTCTTCGCCGAGCAGGCCGAGCCCGAGCCCAAGGGCGTACCGCTGCGCCTGTACGGGCGCACGTACACCCTGCCCGCCACCCTGCCCGCCCTGTTCACTCTCCAGCTGCACCGCGTGCAGCACTCCGCCCGGCCCGAGGACATCCGCCGGCTGCTCGGCTCGATGTTCGGTCCGGACGCCGTCGACCACTGGACCGAGGCGGGCATGTCCGACCGTCACCTCGGCATCGTCCTGCTGTGGTCGACCGCCAACGTCGCCGAGCCGGGCACCGTGTCCATGGAACGCGCCGCGCAGCTGTACGACGAGCGCGAGGCCGCCAAGGGAAAAGCGGCACCGCGGCGGGCCCCGGCCAAGCCCCGGCCCAAGGCCAAGGGCAAGGCCAAGCCGCGGAGTTCTGGCAAGCAGTCCTGACCAACTGGGGCGCGGTCGAGTCCGACCTCGCCCAGACCTACGGCCTGTCGGCCGAGGACATCGCGCGCCTGTCCACGCGCGCGTTCCTGGTCCGCCTGTCGGGCCTGCCCGCCGAGTCACGGTTCGCGCACGCGTGGCGCAGCACGCCCCGCGTGGTGTCGGACCCCGACGAAATCGCCCGGCTCACTGGGCGGTGATCAGCACAACAACTGAATAGCGCGCGGCGCGCGCCGTGTTGGGGGGTGCACCTTGTCCCTCACCATCGGCGAACTGGTCGGTTACATCGACCTCGACGACTCCGGGGCACAGCGAGGAGTCGACCGGACCGAGGCCGCCCTACAGGGGTTGCAGCGGGACGCGGACGGCCGGTTGCGCGACATGCGCGGCCGGTTCGCCGTAGCCGGTGCGGAGATGGGCGGCGCCCTCGGCGACGGCATCGGCGGGGGCGCCGAGGAAGCGGGGCGCGGCCTCGCCGGAATCGGCCCCCTGATCGGCGCGGCGGCGACGAGTACCAAGCTGCTCGCCGGCGGCGCCGTGGTCGCGGCGGGCGCGCTCGCCGCCGTTCCGCTCGCCGTGATCGGCCTCGGCGCGAAGGTGCTCGCCGAGAACGAGCAGGTAAAGGGCGCGTTCTCGGACCTGTCCGAGCACGTCAAGGGCAAGATGCAGGAGCTTGCCGAGCCCCTGGTCAAACCCTTCGTTGCCGCTGCTGACCAGCTGGGCGGCATCTTCGACGACCTCGCCCCGCAGATCGGCGCCCTGTTCGAGGGCGTCGCCCCGCTGGTCGAGCCGCTGGTCGAGGGCATCGGCGCACTGGCCAAGGGCGCAATGCCCGGCCTGGTCGCCGCCGTCGAGGCCGCCGGGCCCGTCATCGACGCGCTGTCGACCGGCCTCGGCGCGGTCGGCGACGGCCTCGGCGGGTTCTTCGAGGGCGTCGCGACCGGCGCGGGCGGCGCGGCCGAGGGACTGGGCGGCCTGTTCGGCGCGGTGGGCGAGATCCTGCCCGCGCTCGGCGGCCTGATCGGTGCCCTCGCCGAGGCGGGCGGGCCGGTCCTGTCCGCCCTCGCGGGCGCGCTCGGCCCCCTGGTGCAGTCCCTCGCGGGCGCGCTCGGCCCCGCGCTCGCCTCGCTCGGCCCGCCGCTCGCGCGGCTGGTCGCGGCGCTGGGCAAGGGCCTACAGCCCATCGTCGATGCGCTCGGCCCGGTGCTCGCCGCCGCGGCTGACGCGTTCGGCGTCCTGATCGACGCCCTGTCGCCGATCCTGCCCGTCATCGGCGAGCTGGTCGCGTCACTGCTGCCCGCCGTCACGCCCCTGTTGACGGCCGTCGGCGACGTAATCGCCCAGGCGGCGCCGGTCGTAATGCTGCTGGTCAACGCCCTCGCGGGGGCGTTGCGCCCGATCATCGCGCAGCTGCCGGGCCTGATCGCCCCGTTCGCGGCGACCCTGGGGGATCTCGCAGAAACGATCCTGCCGATTCTGGCCCGGCTGATCGTCGCCCTGACGCCGGCCCTCGCCACGATCGGGCAGGCGTTCGGGCAAATCCTGGTCGCCCTCGCCCCGCTGCTGCCCGCCATCGGCGAGCTGCTGATCGGCGCCCTCAACGCCCTGATGCCGATCATCGAGCCGTTGATCGGCCTGGTGGGACAGCTCGCGGGCATCCTCGCGAACGGCCTCGCCGCCGTGATCGAGCAGGTGGTCGTACCGGTCATCGGCGCCATCGTGGCGCTGCTGTCGGGCGACTTCGGCAAGGCGTGGGAGTTGGCCAAGACGGCCGTATCCAACGCGGGCCGGCTGATCGGCGAGGCCGCGACCAAGGTCGGCGAGTGGGTCGGCAAGGGCATATCGGCCGCCGTCGACTGGATCAAGGGCCTGCCCGGCCGCGCGTACTCGGCCCTCGCCCCGCTCGCGGGACAGCTCCGGGACCGCGCGGTATCGGCGCTGCGCAGCTTCAAAGACTCGATCGTGTCCAAGGCCGGCGAGGCAATCGCGTGGGCCCGAGGACTGCCCGGCCGTATCGGCTCGGCGATCGGGAACCTTGGCTCGCTGCTGGTCGACAAGGGGAAGGACATCGTTCGCGGCCTGCTGTCCGGCGTCAAGTCCATGGGCAGTTGGCTGAAATCGCAGCTGATCAGCTTCGCGAAGAACATGATCCCCGGCCCGATCGCGAAAGCCCTCGGCATCGCGTCGCCGTCCAAGGTCATGGCCCGGCAGGTCGGCCGGTGGATTCCCGCCGGTCTGGTCAAGGGCATCGAGGGCGGCGCGGGCGCGCTCGATCGCACCATGCGCAACCTGGTGACCCCGCCCGCCGTCCCGTCGCTCTCACCCGCCCTCGCGGGCGCGGGCGCGTACGGGAACCCCTTCGCCGCCTCGGCGTCCGGCGCGACCGTGCACGTCGAGCACTGGCACGCCGCCGAGAACGGCAGCCCCGACGACAACGCCCGCGCGCTCGCGTGGCTGGCCAAAGCGAGGGGGTGACGATGGCTGTCGGCGACCAGGTCACCCGGCCCGGACAGGTCCAGTACGGCGACCTGCTGCTCGGCGCGGGCACCCCGTACCGGTGGCGCGGCATCACGGGGTGGGAGGAACTGCCCGCCCTTGACTCCGGAACGGTGCCGCGCAGCGACGCGCACGGCGCGTTCCCCGGCGGCCTGCTCGCACAGGCCCGGACGATCGGTCTCGAAGGGTTGGTCATCCGGGCCCCGCGGGCGTCCGTCGGCGCGGTCGTCGCCGCCCTCAACCGGGGCACGGTGCCGGTCGAGGACGAACTACCTCTCGTCGCGTGGCTCGACGAGCGCGGGCCCCTGCTCGCGTGGGCCCGCGCGACCCGCCGGGCGATACCGGCGAGCCTCGGCTACCGGCTCGGCACCATCACGGGCGGCGCGGTCGAGTTCGTCGCCACCGACCCGCGCCGGTACGGCCTGGTCGAGCAGGTGACACCCGCGACCCTGCCCGCCCCGGAAAGCGGCCTGGTGTGGGACACCGACCCCGAGCAGGCCCTCGACGCCGACCAGGCCGCCGGCGTCGGCGAACTCTGGCGCTGGTGGACGAACGGCGACCCCGTCCTCGCCGGCGACGGCGTCGGCACGGTGAGCGTGCACCCGAAGACACCCGGCGGTGAACTGGTCTGGTCGGCCGAAGCGAGCGACTACGGGTGGCCGGTGTCCGTCGGCGCCGAGGTCGCGTTCACGTCGGCACTCGCCGCCGCCCGGGGCGCGACGATCATCCTGCGGTGGTGGGACGCGTCCGGCGCGTACCTCGCCGACTCGACCGGCGACCAGGGCGACGGAACGTTCGCCGCGCCCGCTCCCGCCGGGGCCGCATGGGTGCAGCCGGTCGTACTCCTCCCGGCCGCCCTCGCCGCGCCCGTCCCGATCGGCACGTCGTCGCTGCTGATCGGCTCGCCGTCCGGCGGCCTGTCGTGGCCGCTCGACTTCGGCACCCCCGGCAGCACCGGCACGTTGTCGGTCGTCAACGCCGGGGACGCCTCGACCCATCCCGTGATCGAGTTCCGGGGCCCGATGGAACGGCCCTCGCTCACCAACGTGGACACGGGCGACGTACTCGAATACGACCTCCCCCTCGCCGCCGAGGACCTGCTCGCCATCGACACCGCGGCGGGCACGGTCACGCTCAACGCGACCGCCTCGCGGATCTACACCGCGACCTCGCGCTCGGTGCCCGAGCAGACATGGACCCTTCCGCCGGGCGCCTCACAGCTGCAATTCCGCGCCGCGTCCGGCGACCCCGCCGCGACCGCGACCGTGCGGTTTCGCCCGGCCTACTGGTAAGGAGACACCCCCCGTGACCGTGCGTTCCGCATGGCTGCTGCCCAAGGCGCAGACCCGTGAAGACACCCGCCTCGCCCCCGTATCGCCCGTCGCCCACGAGTCGCCGATCAGGGTCCGCGACGGCGTCCTACCGGGCGGCGACCCGTTCGCCGCGACCGGTGTCGCCGCAATGCAACTACAGATCGGTGCCGGGCGCGCGTACGTACAGGGCACCGACGCCCAGGGCGCGTACCCGATCGCCAACGACGGGCCGGTCACCCTCACATTCACCGACGGCGACGCGCAGTTCGGCCGTATCGACACCGTCGCCCTGCGCGTCCTCGACGCCCTGTTCGACCAGGAAGGGCAGAACCTTGCCCGTATCGAGGTCGTCGAGGGGGAGCCGGACGCGACGCCGACCGCGCCGACGCTTGAGCCGGCCAGTCTGCGCCTGTGGGACGTGACCGTACCCGCGGGCACCTCGGCGGGCGTGGGCGGTATCAACTGGGGGTCCGCCCTCGCCGACCGGCGGCGCTTCACCACGGCCGCCGGGGGCATCATCCCGCGCGGGTGGGGACTCGGTTTCGACGGCTCGTACGACGGCCAGTACCGGGACAACGGCGGCGAGTTGGAGCGCTGGAACGCGACGGCCGGTGAGTGGCAGGTCTACCGCGCACCGCGCCGGACCGAGTCGACCGCGACCGGGTTCGTCGTCTCGTCCGGGTACACGCTGAGCAGCTTCGCCGCCCGCCGCAACCCGGATGCGGGCGTGTGCTCGTTCGTGGCCGAGGTGAGCCGCAAGGGCGCGCAGCTGGACGTACCGGCCGCGGGCAACATCAACGACGAGACGATCGGCACCCTGCCGAGCGGGTGGCGCCCGAGCATCGACGCCGACATATCCGTGTCCGACGGATACGGCGAGGGGTCCGCCCGCGTGTCCGCGTCCGGTGTGCTCACGCTGCGCACGTGGACCGGAAACGGCGCGCTGCGCAGCGACCGGAACATCAGGGTCTCTCACACGTTCCTGCTGCCGTGACGGGGGGTGCCGTGCGCGCCGCGCCCCCGTACCGGGTCCTGTTCTGCGACCTACGCAGCGACCAGCTGCTCGACGCCCTGCCCGTACAGGGCGTCGCCCTCGATGACTACATCGGCAAGACCGGCAGGTTCACCGGCACCGTGCCGATCCCCAACCGGGCCATGGCCGAGCGGGCCCGCCGGGCGATCCTGCCGGGCCGTACGGGGATATGGGTCGAGCGCGGGCGCGACCTGTGGTGGGGCGGCGTCCTGTGGACGCTCGCCCTCGACTCGGACGACCGCGGGCGCCTCGGGGCCCAGATTCAGGCCGGCGGGTGGGAAAGCTACCTGTACCGCCGGCTTCTGTACGACACGCAGATCGCGCAGCAGGTCGACCAGTTCGACATAGCGCGCGGCCTGGTCGACTACGCGCAGAGCGCGACCGGCGGCGACATCGGCATCACGTACGACGGCGACCCGTCCGGCGTCGCGCGTGACCGTACGTTCCTGCGGTACGACCTGCCCAGCATCGGCGACCTGCTCGACGACCTCGCCGCCGTCGAGAACGGGTTCGAGTGGCGCATCGCGAGCTTCCGCGACAGCGACGGCCGCCGGATCAAGCGGTTGCAGCTGGGACACCCCACGATCCGTACGGGCGCGTCCGAGGTCGTCCTCGACCATCCGGGGCCGGTCATGTCCTACACGTGGCCAGTCGACGCCACCCGGAAGGCGAACGCGTGGCAGACGCGCGGCGCGTCCATCAACGACAACCAGGCCGCCGACTCCTACCCGCTTACCTCGCCGGTCCTGATCGCCGACGACGACCTCGCCGCCGGGTGGCCGCGCCTCGACGGATCGAGCGACTACACCACCGTAGAGCGACAGGACACCCTCGACGCCTACGCCCGCGCCGACCACACCGCCGCCCGCAACCCGGTGACCATCCCGGAAATCACGGTCCGGCTCGGCGGCGCGATCACGCCCGGCCTGGTCGGCTCGACCATCCGCCTACGCATCCGCGACCTGTGGCACCTGGACGCGCTCGACGCCCGGTACCGCGTGGTCGGCATCAGCGTGAGCCCGCCCGAGCGCGGGCGCCCCGAGACCGCCCAACTCTTCCTGGAGGCCCCGTAATGCCGTTCGTCCCACAGGACGTACTCGACCGCATCGCCGCCCTTGAACGCGAGGTACGGCAGCTGCGCGGGCGCGCGCAGATGCGCCCCGCCCTTAACCAGATCCTCAACGGCGACGTGCGGATCGGCGAGGGGGGCCGGCTGATCGCCGAGGCCGCGAACGGCAACCGCGTCTTCATGACCGGCCAGGACACGGAAGGCGATTGGGCCGTCGGCATGGCCCGCTCGGTGTCCGGTACGGCCGCCCTCACCGTCGGCGACGAGTACAACGGGTCGGGCGCCGGCCAGATGATCCGCACATGGTCGCGGTCCGGCGAAGTGATCGTCATGGATGACGCGTGGTGCGACTGGATGCTCGGCCGCCCGTGGATTCCGTTCCCCCTGTACCCGACCATGATGCAAGGCCAGGAAGCCAACTCGAACTGGAACTACGCGTGGGTGGGCCGGGGCCCGGTACAGAACCCCGTAGCCGTGATCAGCTTCTCGACGATCAGCTCGAACGGCGGACAGGTCCGCGTCAACTACGTACCGCCGAACGGGAACGCCCGCACCCTCGGCACCTGGTCCATCCCCAGCGGCTCGACATGGGTCAACCGCACCATCACCCAACCGCTCGACGGCGCCGACTGGGGCGACGAGGTCACGTTCCAGATTGAGCACCGCAACAACAGCGGCACAGGCGCGATCGAAACCCGCGTGTTCACCAGCTACACGCGGAACACGTTCAGCGCCTCGGAAGTCCCCGACCCGCCCGCCAACCTCGCCGCCGCCTCGGCGACCGCCGAGGCCCGCGCCGTGCCCGGCGACCCCAACAAGCCGGATCAGGAGGCGTGATGCTGCCCGAGGGAATCCCGACCGTCCGGGTAACCGGCCGGTTCCTCACGCCCGAGGGCAAGCCCCTGTCCGGGCAAGTCATCTTCCGCGCGCCGGGCATGGTCACCTTCGGAGAGTTCGACGTGATCCTCGGCGGGCCGGTCACCGCGCCGCTCGACGCCACGGGGGCGATCGAGGTCGTCCTACCGGCCAACGACGCGCCCGGCATGAACCCGAGCGACTGGTCGTACATGGTCGCCGAACAGCTCGCGGGCGTCGCGGTGAACCGCGTCTATCAAGTCCTGTTGCCCGCCGAGACGCCCGAGGTCGACCTCGCCGACATCGCGCCGACCGACCCCTCGACACCGTCCTACGTCGCCGTACGCGGCGACAGCGCGTACGAGGTCGCCGTCGAGCAGGGGTTCACCGGCACCGTGTCCCAGTGGCTCGCATCGCTGGTCGGCCCCCAGGGCGTCAAGGGCGACACAGGCCCAGTCGGAAGCCGCATCTACACCGGCACCACCGCGCCGACGGCCGCCCTCGGCGTCGACAACGACCTGTACGTACAGAGCGAGTCGACAACGGTCCTCGGCGTCACCAGCCAGACCGTGACCATGTGGCAGAAGACCGCCGGGGCGTGGGCGCAGCGGGTGCCGAACGTGCGCGGCGCCGCCTGGTACGTGAACACGACCTCGACGCCGAGCGCCGACACCAAGCCCGGCGACCTGCTGCTCAGGACCGACACGGGCGACGTGTGGCAGCGCAACGCGAGCGGGTGGGGGACGGCCGTCGGCAACCTCAAGGGGCCCAAGGGAGACAAGGGCGACCAGGGCGCGGCCGGTACAGCGGGCGCAGCCGGCGCACCGGGCGTCGTGCAGTCCGTCAACGGGCAGTCCGTCGCCGCGGTCGTCCTCTCCGCCGCCGACGTGGGCGCCATCCCGGCGACCGCCGCCGGTGCCGTGAACGGCGTCGCGCAGCTGGGCACGGACGGGAAGGTACCCGCCGCCCAGCTGCCGACCAGCAGCGGCGGGGGCGCCGTGTCCTCGGTCAACACCAAGACCGGCGACGTAGTGCTCACGGCAACCGACGTGGGAGCCGAGGCCGCCGGTTCGGCCGTCCTGCTCGCCGGAACGCAGACGATCACCGGAACGAAGACGTTCAGCGCCGTGCCGTCGAGCAGCGTCGCGCCGACTACGGCGAACCACCTCGCCCGCAAGTCCTACGTTGACGCCGTCCCCCCGCCCGGCCAGTGGGCGCCCGGCGACCACGGTTTCGCCGCGTGGGCGTTCGACCCCGCCCTCGGCCAGTCGACCGCGCTCTACCCGGGGTCGGGCCCGATCCGCGTAACGGCCGTGATCCTCCGCGCCACGACGAGCATCACGCGCATTGCGTGGTTCGCCACCGGCTACGCGGGAGGGCTGCAATCGGGGTCGTGGGCCGCCATCTACAACAGCAGCGGCACGCGTGTTGCAGCGACCGGCGACCTGTCGACGGCCACCTACGAGCCGCCCGAGGAGCACGACGCCGGGGGCGGCACGATCACGAGCCCGCTCACGGCCGCGTACTCCGCAGCGGCCGGCGTCTACTACGTGGCGTGGCGCATGGTCTACAACGCGACGACTGGTGACGGCCCGATGTTGCTCGCCGCCGAGTCCGGAGCCGGCGCGCCGCCCAACCAGTTCGGCTACTCGATGGTGCGCCGGTTCGGCGTCTACGCGACCGGCGGCACCACGGCCCCCGCCTCGATCACCCTCGCGTCCATGGAGAACGGCGCCAACCGCTTTTGGGTCGCCCTGGTGTAACCCGCACCCCTCACTCACCGCACGCCCGCGCGCACCGCGCCGGGCGTTTTTTCATGTCTGGAGACACCCACCGTGGCACGTATGCCCGGCGCCACATGGCGCCCGATCCCGATCAACTACACCGACGGCGGACAGGCCGAGGTACGCGGCGTCGTCGTGCACATCATGGCCGGAACACTCAGCGGCACCGACTCGTGGTTCAGGAACAGCAAGGCCCAGGCGTCGAGTCACTTCGGCACCGGCAAGGGCGGCGCCCTGTATCAGTGGGTCGACACGAGCGACCGCGCGTGGGCCCAGGCCGCGGGCAACTCCGCGTGGCTGTCCGTCGAGAACGAGGGACAGGGCGGCGACACCCTCACCGACGACCAGCTCGACCGGAACGCCGAGGTACTGGCGTGGGCCCACGTGACCTACGGCGTGCCGCTCAAGGTCGCCACGTCGACCAGCGACCGCGGCCTCGCGTACCACGGCCTCGGCGGTAGCGCGTGGGGCGGGCACACGTCGTGCCCCGGCTCCCGGATCGTCGCGCAGCTGCCCGAGATCGTCCGCCGCGCGAAGAAGCTCACCGGCAGCACCGCGCCGAGCGAGCCGACCGGCGTCGCCCGCTACCGGGTCACGATCGGCGGCCTCGCCTACGGGTACGGCGCCAAGGGCGACCACGTGACCAAGGTCGGCCGCGCCCTGGTCGCGAAGGGGTTCGGGAAGCACTACGCCGAGGGGCCCGGCCCGACCTGGTCGGACGCCGATACCGAGAACTACGCCGACTACCAGCGGTCGTTGGGGTACAGCGGGTCGGACGCCGACGGCGTGCCGGGGGAAACGACTCTGCGGAAGCTGCTCGGCACCCTGCCCACCGCGCCGACGCCGGCGGCGAAGGTCGTCGACCTGTCCAAGCTGCTCGCCGCCGCCCGGACCGACCCGGCCAAGGCCGGTACGCCGGTCTCCTACGCGGGCGCCCGGATCGTCGAGGACGCCCTCGCCGCCGAGGGACTGCTCGCCAAGAAGTACGCCGACGGTCATTTCGGCACCCAGACCAAGGCCGCGTACGCCGCGTGGCAGCGCCGTTGCGGGTACTCCGGTGCCGCCGCCGACGGCCTGCCCGGCCGCGCCTCGCTCGACGCCCTCGCGAAGCGGCACGGGTTCACCGTCACCGCCTGACCGGCCCCCTCCCCCCGCCCGCCCCGCCACGCGCGGGGCGGGCCCTCTCCGAACAGGAGCACCACCCCATGACCGACGCCAACAAGCGCACCGTACGGACCGTCATACAGGGCATCGTCGGGTTCGCCGTCGCCCTGCCCGCCATCGTGGACGCGTCCGGCGTGCCCGAGTCCCTGCCGTGGGTCGCCGCCGGTCTCGCCGCAGCCGGCGGCCTCGCCCGCGTCATGGCCCTGCCGTCCGTCGAGGCCCTGCTCGACCGGTTCGGCCTCGGCCTGGTCGACACCGCGCCGGACGCCGGGGGCACCCCGAAGTGACCAGCCCCTCGCCGTCCGACCCCGCAGCGGTAGCCGTCGAGCTGGAGAGGATCAGACGCACGATCGAGGTCGGATTCACCCGCACCGACGGCGCCCTCGCGCTGCTCATGCAGCGCCACGACCAGACCGACGAGCAGATCAAGGAACACACCCGGCGACTCGACGACCACGACGTACGCCTCGACATCGTCGAGCGCGGCGAGACCGAGCGCCAAAAGCGCGACCTTGCCCGGCTCGACGCCCTCGAACGCGCCCGGTGGCCCCTGCCGAGCATCGCCGCCCTGGTCGGCCTGGTCGGCCTCGCACTCACCCTGTGGCAGTTCGCCACCCGCACATGAGCAACGCCCCCCGTACGGCCGCGTATGGCCGTGCGGGGGGCATTGTCTTGTTCCCCCGGCGGCCTGCTCGCCGTAGGCTCGCGCCCAGGTTCCACACGACGGACGGCCCGCCCCCGAATGCCGCGGGGGCGGGCCGTCGTTGCGTGTCTGGCTCCCTTACATCTGGCCGAACTGACCGGCCGCCGCCGCCGCGGCGAACGACGACAGCGCGGCGCGGCCGACGAGCAGCGCGGGCCCGTGCGGGTCCTTGCTGTCCCGAACGGCCACCGTCTCGGCATTCACGATGCCGCACTCGACGCACTGCGCCCCGCTGTCGCTGTACGTGGACTTCCACCACGTGACAGGCAGGGTGGAGGCGTCGTCAACATGTGTCATGCGTTCTTCCTTATCTCTGTGATCAGTTCCGCCGACGCCTCGACCGAGAGCGCGGCGGACGTGAGCCGTTGCCAGGCATCGCGATGAGCGGCGACCTGCTCGCGTTCCTCGACGTAGAGAGCCGAGGTCAACCCCTCCGTGTGGACCACGTCGAGGTCAGCATGGGGGCCGAAGCCCAGAATGGTGAAGCTGCCCAGCTGTCCGACGTGCAACGGCGCGTTGGCAGGCAGCACCTGTACGTTCACGTTCGGCCGCTTCCCCATGGACAGCAACCGGCCCAGCTGTTCATGCATCACGCCGTCGCCCTCGGATGTCGAGCGTAGGGCCTGCTCGGCAACGATGGCCCACAGGGTGAGCGGGTCCTCGCGGCTCAACACCGCTTGACGCGCGAGGCGCACCTCGACCAGGGCATCGACGCGAGCCTCGACCGCCTCTGACATAGCCGTTGCTCGGATGATCTCGCGGGCGTACTCGCCGGTCTGGAGCAGGCCAGGGATCACGCCCAGCTGCCACGACGAGACCGATTCGGCCTCGGCCTCAAGGCTGATCAGATCCTCGTACACGGGCGTGAGGACGCCCCGGTACGAATGCCACCAACCACGCTGCGCGCCTTCCTTGGTGAGCGTGAGCAGCGCCGCGCGCAGTTCGTCGCTCACCTCCCGGCCAAGCGCGACGTACAGATCGAGCAGGGCGTCGATGTCCTTTGCCTTGGCCGGACTCTTCGCCGTCTCGATCCTCGACAGCTTCGAGTACACGAACCGGCCCTCGGACCGCTCGGCTACCTCTTCGAGGGTGAGTTCGGCACGCAGCGCGCGCAGCTTCGTCCCGAGGCGCCGACGGCGCACTGTAGGCGCACTCATTCCCTTGCCCTCCCCTTCGGTGGCTTGCTCGACAGTCTGCCCGGCCCCGTCATCGGCTGTCACCTGCGTACTTAACACACCGCGCTCCCCTCCTACCGGCATATGCAAATTTCTACCGTCCCACGTTAGGGCTTGCACTAGGGAGAGTTGGGGGAGCAATGTTGTGTGACGAAAGGTCAAAGCTGCCCGGAGCGTGCTACGAAATACCTTGCGCGCTGTGGCGCTCACCCGTGAGGGGACAAGCATGATCGAACAACGGCGGGCCGGACTGCCCGCTTGCTGCACACCCGCTGTCGGCCCGCCGCCGATTCTGTTACTGGCCGGCGAGCCGCAATCTGCCAAAGCGGCCCGTGAGTTCGTACGCGAGTTCGTGACGTACCACGTTCCGGGCGCATCCGAGGACTACCTCGACACCGCCGTACTGGTCACGTGCGAACTGGTCACCAACTCCATCCGGTACGGCACCGAACCCGAGGACTCCGTACGCGTCGTACTCGACGCCGACGACAGCCGGACACGGATCGAGGTACACGACCCCGTGCGCCGGATGCCCCGGACCCGGCCCGAGTCCGAACACCGCGACCGCGGGCGAGGGTTGATCATCCTCAACGCCCTTTGCCCCGGCGCGTGGGGAGTCGACGACATCCCGATGGGCAAGTCGGTGTGGGCGGAGGTGAAGGGGTCGTGACCACACCCGAGACGATCGCCCCGCCCGGCCCCGGCTTCATCGCGGGCGTTCGGTTCGCGACCGGCCTACAGCGCACCGAGGCGTTCACGGTCGCGCAGCTGCTCGCCTACCACGTCCCGCCGCGGCTCCCACACGAGAGCGTCGAGCGCATCGGCGAGGGAATGCGCGCGCTCGCCGGCGCGATGCACCTCGGCCCCCACGACGCCCACGCCCCGTACATCGGGCACCGCATCCGCATACGGGCCGGTGCCCCGTGGCTCGACTACGGCGACGACGAGTACCGGGTACGCGTGGTCGCGTCGTACGACTGGGTGCGCCTGGTCGCCGCCGGTACGCCGGTCCGCGTGTACGTGCTGTTCGACCCGCTCGACGCCGGGGCCGACCAGGCCGCGACCGCCGCGCACGCGACCGACTGCTACAACCGCGGCGCGATGCGCTGGGGCACGACGTACCACGTATGACCGGCGGGAAGATGGGCCGTCCCGGAGTGATGCATACCCCGGGCCGACCCATCCCGCCGAGCGTACAAGGCACCCCCCGGCCCTCCATAGGGGTTCAGCCACCTGCGGCGCGCGTCCCGTGGCGCGCGTCCGACGCCCCCCGCTACCGGACCCGGTGAGACGGTAGCGGGGAGGCCCGCCGTCGCCGTTTCCCCCGAGCGGCGCGGCGGGCCGGAACCAGAACGGCCCCGGTACCTAGTCAGGTACCGGGGCCGCGTCCTGCTCGGCGAGGTCGTCGCCGCCTTCCGGGTGGGGATGCCCCTTTAGGCTCACAGTCGTGGAA
>NZ_JBEXWC010000041.1:0-35635 GCF_040629635.1 Streptomyces sp. NPDC005898
GGCTGGTGTGGGGGGGGGGGGGGGTGGGGGCGGTGTGGGTTTGGGGGTGGGGGGGTTGTTGTTCGGCCGCCCATCTCGGTCGTTTGTTCCACCGCTTCGCGGCGGTCGTCTCCCACCCACCCACCCGTTGCTCCGTGGTGGAGGTGGCCGTCTCTCAGTTCCGTCACTCGGTCCGCGTGGGCCAGGGCCGCTCTGTCGTGGGTGACCAGGACCGTCGCCGTGCCACGTTCCTTCGTCAGGGTCGCGAGGAGCGACAGCACCGCGGCCCCGCGTTCATGGTCCAGCGCGCTGGTCGGCTCGTCGACCAGCAGCACCGCGGGGCCGTTCATCAGCGCCCGCGCGATCCCCACCCGTTGACGCTGGCCTCCTGACAGCTGGTGCGGGCGGCGCCCCGCCTGGTCCGCGAGGCCGACCGCCGCCAGCAGTCCCCGCGCCCGTTCGCGGACCCGGCCACCGGGGCGCCGCCCGTCCACGTGCGCCATCAGCTCCAACTGCTCCAGCGCCGTCAGCGAGCCCAGCAGGTTCGGCTGCTGGAAGACGATGCCGAGGCGTCGCCGTCGTAGTTCCGCCTTCTCGGCCCTGCTCAGCGTCGCCGTGTCGACGCCGTCCACCACGACCCGCCCCCGCTCGGGCGTGACCAGCGTCGCCGCGACGGCGAGCAGGCTGGACTTGCCGGAACCGGAGGGGCCCACCACCGCGGTCATCGTGCCCGCCGGCACCTCCAGTCCCACGCCGTCCAGCGCGGTCAGCCGCCCCGCCCCGTCGGGGTACGTGAGCGTGACGTCCTCCAGCAGCAAAGAGATGTTCATCGGGCACTCCCCAACGCGACCAACGGATCGACGGCGGTGATCCGCCGCACGGAAAGACCGGCCCCGACCGCACCGAGCGCGATCATGACCCCGGCGGGCCCCAGCACGGTCGCCGGTTCCAGCACGAACGGGACGTCGCCGCCGCTGATGACCCCGCCGGCCGCCGCCGCGATCCCGGACCCCACCGCCGTACCGACGACGAGCATCGCCACGGCCTGGCCCAGCGCGTCCCGCAGCAGATAGGGCGTGGAGGCACCCAGCGCCTTCAGGACGGCGATGTCGGTGCCCCGCTGGATCGTCCACACGGTGAAGAACGCCCCTATGACCAGCGCGGAGATCACGAACAGAAAGCCCCGCATCAACTGGAGGGAGCCGTTCTCGGCCTGGTAGGAGCCGATGGCCGACAGCGCTCCGTCGCGCGACTTCGTCGCGGTCCCCGCGGCCTGATCCCCGGCGGCCAGATCGACCCCGTCGCCGGTCCGCAGCGCGATCACCGTCGCCTGCTGCTCCCCGGACGGGCCCCGGCCGCCCCCGCGCCCGAGCCGCTGCCAGTCGTCGAGCGAGATCCACACCACGGGCGTATGGCTGTACGAGGCGTCGGACGCGACGCGCGCCACCCGCTCCCCCACCGCGCCGCCGCCGAGCCGGACGCGGTCGCCGACCCGGACCCCGAGGTCCTCGGCCGCCTGCTCGGAGAGCACCGCGTCGCCCGGCGCGACACCGTCCGGCGCGATGCCGGCGTCCGATGGGACGCCGAAGGCGGAGACCGCCGCCGAACGCTTGCCCGCGGTGGCACTGAGGGTGCTGATGCCGATGGGCTGCGCGGAGAGCACGCCGGGCCGTGCGGCCCACTTCTCCCAGGCCCGCCGCTCCACCAGCGAGTTTGTGAAGGAGACCGACCGGCCGTCGGGCGGCGCGGCGAAGGCCAGGTGGTCGGCCGGCAGCCCGGTGACGGCCGAGGTGTTCTCCCTGGCGAGCCCGGCGGTCAGCCCGGACAGCAGACCGACGAGCAGGGTGATCAGTACGACGACGGCCCCCATCAGGGCGAACCGCCCCTTGGCGAACCGCAGGTCTCTCCATGCGACGAACATGGCCCCACCCTGCGGCCGGCAGCACGGGCGGGGCATCGCGCCCCAGCACGGTTCACCCGGATCGAAGGGCGGCGCCGCACTTCAACCTTTCGGTTGACGGAGCCGCGGGGCTCCGCCCGTACGGTGGAAGGGGCACGCGTACGCCCCAGCCGGCCCCCAGCCCCCGTCCCCGCCCCGCGCTCATCGAGCCCCGGACCTCCGAGACCCCATGCCCCGCACCCTCGTCCCCACGCCCACGCCCACGCACCCGGCCGCCCGCACGCCCGTGGCCCTCGCCCTGCGCCTGTGCCTGCACGCCCTCCTCGCGGGGCTGCTGGCGCTCGCCGCGGTGAAGGCGCTGGCGCAAGACGGCTCGGCCCACCCGCCGGGAGCGGCGCGGCCCGCGGCCGTCGTCGCGGCGGTGCTCCTCGTGGCCGCCGTGTACGCGGCCGGCACGCTGAGCCCCGCCGTGGCCCGCTCGCGGCGCGCGGCGGCCTGGTGGCTGGCGGCGCTGGGCGCGGCCTGGCTGGTGCTGCTGGCACTGTCCCCGGACGGGCTGTGGGTCGCCTTCCCGCTGTACTTCCTCCAGCTGTGGCTGCTGCCGGTCCGCTGGGCGCTGCCCGCGGTCCTCGCCACGGCGGCCGCCGCCATCGGCGGCTTCCTGCTGCACGGCGCGCCGGTGACCCCCGGCGGCTTCATCGGGCCGCTGCTCGGCGCGGCCGTCGCCGTGGCCACGGTCCTCGGGTACGCGGCGCTGTACCGGGAGAGCGAGCACCGCCGCCGGCTCATCGACGAACTGGTGGCCACGCGGGCCGAACTCGCCGCCGCCGAGCGCACCGCGGGCACCCTGGCGGAGCGGGAGCGACTGGCCCGGGAGATCCACGACACCCTCGCGCAGGGCCTGTCCTCCATCCAGTTGCTGCTGCGGGCCGCGCAGCGCGCGCTGCCGGACGGCTCCCCGGCGGCCCCGCACATCGAGCGGGCGCGGGCGGCCGCCCAGGACAACCTGGCCGAGGCCCGCCGCTTCGTGCGCGCGCTCTCCCCGCCCGGTCTGGAGCGCGGCTCGCTCGCCGGGGCCCTGGAGCGGCTGTGCGCGTCGAGCGCGGGCCCCCGTGTGCGGTTCTCCGTCAGCGGTACGCCGGTGGAGCTGCCCACGCCGTACGAGGTGGCGCTGCTGCGCGTCGCGCAGTCCGCCCTCGCGAACGCGGTGCGGCACGCGGGGGCGGCCCGCGCCGAGATCACGCTGACGTTCATGGACGGGTCGGTCACGCTCGACGTGGTCGACGACGGCAGGGGTTTCGATCCGGCGGCCGGCGAACCGCCGCAGGGGGCGGGGGACGGCGGTTTCGGGCTGCCCGCGATGCGCGCGCGGGCCCGGGCGCTGGGCGGCACCTTCACGGTCGAGTCCGCACCGGGACAGGGCACCGCGGTGGCGATCGCGCTGCCGCTGCCCGCCCGTCCGGCGGGGGCGGCGGCGTGACGCGGGCACCCGGGGCGACGGTGCGTCTGCTGCTCGCCGACGACCATCCCGTCGTACGCGCGGGTCTGCGCGCCGTGCTCGACGCGGAGCCGGACTTCGAGATAGTCGCGGAGGCGGCGACGGCGGAGGCGGCGGTGGAACGGGCCGCGGCGGCGGGACCGGACGGTGTCGACGTGGTCCTGATGGACCTTCAGTTCGGCGCCGGGATGCACGGCGCGGCGGCGACGGCCGCGATCACCGCGCGCGAGGGGGCGCCCCGGGTCCTGGTCCTGACCACGTACGACACGGAGGCGGACATCCTCGCGGCGGTGGAGGCGGGCGCGGCGGGCTATCTCCTCAAGGACGCGCCGCCCGAGGAGCTGGCCGCGGCGGTGCGCACGGCGGCGTCGGGGCGCTCCGCCCTCGCGCCCGCCGTCGCGCACCGTCTGATGGACCGCATGCGGACCCCGGCGCAGGCCCTGAGCCGCCGGGAGCTCGAGGTGCTGCGCCTGGTGAAGGACGGCCTGTCCAACCAGCGGATCAGCAGGGAACTCTTCCTGAGCCAAGCCACGGTGAAGTCCCATCTGGTGCACATCTACGCCAAGCTCGGCGTGGACTCCCGCACCGCGGCGGTGGCGGCCGCGACGGCCCGCGGCCTCATCCGCAGCCGCCCCTGACACCCCCCGCCCCGGACGGCCCGCCTCACTCCCCCACCAGGGCGAAGTCCGCCGCCCGCATGCCGCGCAGCGCCCTGCGCAGGCCCTTCGGCGGTCGCGGGGACGGGACGGTCAGGACCGGGCAGGCGGTGCGGGCGCGGGCCCGGCGGTGGACGCGGCTCGGGCGACGTCTGCCGGGGCGGGTGCCGAGGACGAGGAGGTCGTCGGGGTGGGCGGCGAGCGCGCTCAGGGCGCGGGCCGGGCTGTCCCTGATCACCCGGCGTTCGACCGCGACGCCGGGCGGCGCGCCCCCGAAGACCTCGTCGAAGGCGCGGTCGAGGCGGGCGCGCGCCTCTGCCTGCCAGTGCCGGGCCCATCGCGGATCCGGGCGGCGCAGATACAGGGCCTCGCCCTCCGGCGGCTCCCAGGCGATCACCGCGACGAGGACGCGGCGCCCGCGCCGCGCCTCCTTCGCGGCTACCCGCAGCGCTGCCAGGCTCGCGAGCGATCCGCTCACTCCCACGACGACGCGTCCCGCGTGCTCCATCCCTGTCCCCGGTGTCATCGGTGTCCCTCCCTGGCCGAAACGAACTGTTAGAAGCCGGCTGAAGGGGAGTCTGTACGCTGATTGGCCTGGAGAGCAGGGCCAATACGCGGGAGTTGGCATGGCAGAGGCACGAGTGGTCCACCGCCTGGACAGGAGCCTGGGCAGCGGCCGGCTGGCCGGTCTGCTGACCGGGATCGCCGGTGAGCGCCCCGGTTACCGCGCGCTCGCCCAGGGGGTGCGCACCTTGCTGCTGGACGGCCGCGTCCCGCTGCACACCCGGCTGCCCGCCGAGCGCGAGCTGGCTTCGGCGCTCGCGGTGAGCCGGGCCACGGTCACGGCGGCGTACGACGTGCTGCGCGAGGGCGGTTACGCCCGCAGCCGCCGGGGCGCGGGCACCTGGACCGAGCTGCCGGCGGGGCGGCGGCCCTCCAGCGTGGCCGTGTTCCCGGCCGGGGACGACGTGCTGGACCTGGCGATCGCGGCGCCCGGCGCCCCGGAGGCGGAGCTGACCGAGGCGCTCGGCGCGGCGGCCGCGATGCTGGCCGAGCACGCGCCGACGCCCGGTTACCACCCGTACGGGATACCGGCGTTGCGGGCGGCCGTCGCCGAGCGTTTCACGCGGCGGGGCCTGCCGACGCTCCCCGACCAGATCCTGATCACCACCGGCGCCCAGCACGCGCTGTCCCTGGCGCTGGCGCTCCTCGGTCGGCCGGGGGACCGGGTGCTGGTGGAGAACCCCTCGTACCCCAACGCGCTGGACGCGATCCGCAGGGCGGGTCTGCGGGCGGTGCCCGTGCCGGTCACGGAGGACGGCTGGGACAGCGGGCTCATCGAGTCGTCGCTGCGGCAGGCGGCGCCCCGCCTCGCGTATCTCGTGCCGGACTTCCAGAATCCGACCGGCGCCCTGATGCCGCGTGAGCAGCGCGTACGCATCCTGGAGACGGCCCGCGCCACGGGCACCTGGCTGCTGATCGACGAGACCATCGCCGACATCGCGCTGGACGTGCCGCCGCCCGCGCCGTTCGCCTCGCTGGCGCCGCACGGCGCGGGCGAACAGGTCGTGACGGTCGGGTCGTTGAGCAAGTCGCACTGGGGCGGGCTGCGCATCGGCTGGGTGCGGGCGGGCTCGAAGCTGATCACGGAGCTGGCGATGGCCCGTGTTCCGGTCGACATGTCGACGCCGGTCATCGAGCAACTGGTGGCGTTGCGTCTGCTGCGCGGCGTGGACGACGTGCTGCGCGCGCGGCTGCCGAGGCTGCGGGCGCAGCGGGACGCCCTCGCGGCGTCGCTGGCCCGCCATGTGCCCGAGTGGCGCTGGCGGGTGCCGCCGGGCGGGCTCTCACTCTGGGTGGACCTGGGCCGGCCGATCGCGTCCTCGCTGGCCCGCGCGGCGCTCGCACACGGCGTACGGATCGAGGGCGGCTCGCGCTTCGGCGCGGATCCCGGAACGCACGAGCACCGCCTGCGCGTCCCGTACACGCTGCCGCCCGCCCAGGCGGAACAAGCGGCCATCCGCCTGGCGGCGACACTGACCGAAGACCTGCGAACCCCTGACACCGCCCCGGACCGCCGCCCCTGGGTGGCGTAACCTCCCGGACCGCAGCCGGGGCGCTGGGCGACGCGACACCCTGGACCGCAGCCCCGCCCCTGGGTGGCGTGGCACCCCGGACCCCAGCCCCGGCGCTGAGCGACGCGACATCCCGGACCGCAACCCCGGCCCTGAGCGACACGAGACCCCGCACCGCAGCCGGCGCGCTGGGCGCGGCGACACCCCGCACTGCAGCCCCGACGCTTGGTGCGGCGACGCCCCAAACCGCAGCCCCGCCCGTGAGCGACGCGACACCCCGGACCGCCACCCCAGCGCTGGGCGGCGCGACACCCCGCCCCCCCCCAAAAAAACCGCCGCCCCCGAGCTGCGTGACGCGATCCGCCACCTCTGCCCCTGGGCGGCATGAGACCCCCGCTCCCCACCGCCGCCCACCGGGGTGGCAAACCCCGGCCCCCACCACCACCGCCCCCGCGATGCCGCAACCCCCCGTATCAGCGCCCCCGCGGCTCGCCGAACGTCTCCACCGTGTCCCGTACCTCCGCGAGCGCCGTCGACAGGGCGCTGACCGAGCCGAGCGCGCCCGCGACGAGCAGCAGGGAGCGCCGCAGGCGGCGCAGTTCGGGGGTGCCGGCGGCGGCCATCGCGGCGAGGGCGGCCAGCTCGTCCTCGGCTATGGCCCGGTCGGTGAACTCGACCGGGTGCGCCGCCAGCTCGCGGCGCAGCCGGGCCACGGCGGCGCACAGCTTCGCCACCCGTGGGTCCCCGTCGTCGCCCGTCGTCCGCCTCTGCTCCATGCCCCGCAACACAGCTCTCCCCCGCGCACGCCCACGTGCGCTGTTCTGTTCTCGTGCGTCGTTCTCGGCCTTCGGTGCTGGTCAGGCACCAGGGCCGCAGGTCAGTAAAGCGCCCCCGGGTCGGCACGCGCCACTTTCGGGCGGCGGCGTCCCTGCGGCGCGGGGTATGCAGGAGTCATGACGACAGAAGCAGTGCAGGGACCGCCCGCCGGGGCGGGCGAGGTCGCCGGGCTGCTGCTCGCCGCCGGCGGCGGCCGGCGTCTGGGCGGCCGCCCGAAGGCGCTCTTGGAGCATCGGGGCCGCCCGCTGGTGGAGCACGCGGCGCGGGTGTTGCGCGAGGCGGGCTGCGCGCCGGTGCACGTGGTGCTCGGCGCCTCCCGCGAGGCCGTACGCGCGCGTGCCCCGCTCCCGGGCTGCGTGCTGGTGGACAACCCGGACTGGGCGCACGGCATGGGCTCCTCCCTCCGGGCCGGTCTCGCCTCGCTCCGGGACTCGGGAGCGCGGGCCGTGCTGGTGTCGCTGGTCGACCAGCCGGGGGTCGGCGCGGTGGCCGCGGCACGGGTGCGGGACGCCTACCGGTCGCCGGCGACGCTCGCGGCGGCCGCGTATCAGGGGCGGCGCGGGCACCCGGTGCTGTTCGGCCGCGACCACTGGGCGGGCATCGCGGAGACGGCGGCCGGCGACCGCGGGGCCCGGGATTATCTGCGGGCGCACGCCGGAGCGGTCACGCTGATCGAGTGCGGCGAGGTGGCCGACGCGTACGACATCGACACGGCGGAGGACCTGATCCACTTGGAGTGACCGGGGTGGCACTCAGCGACACGTTCTGTCGATGAAAAGAATCTCGACATCAACAAACGATTGAACTTCCACCATGAGGAAACTAGTATCCACTGACCAGAAGGCCCGTTCCCTCGGACGGGGCCCCGCAGCCGTACCTCGGCTCCTGTGGCACTCAGTGCCACCGCGTCTGCCCGGCGGCTCGCCCGGCACCGTCCGCGCAGCTCTCTGAAGGAAGTGACAGCTCATGTCCGCACTAGCGCCGTCGCCGCTGGCCATCGTCGACGCAGAGCCCCTGCCCCGGCAGGAAGAGGTGCTCACCGACGCGGCCCTCGCCTTTGTGGCCGAGCTGCACCGGCTGTTCACGCCCCGGCGTGACGAGCTCCTCGCCCGGCGCGCCGAGCGCCGCGCCGAGATCGCCACCACCTCCACCCTGGACTTCCTCCCGGAGACCGCCGCGATCCGCGAGGACGACTCCTGGCGGGTCGCCCCGGCCCCGGCCGCGCTGAACGACCGGCGTGTGGAGATCACGGGCCCCACCGACCGCAAGATGACCATCAACGCCCTGAACTCGGGCGCGAAGGTCTGGCTCGCCGACTTCGAGGACGCCTCCGCGCCCACCTGGGAGAACGTGGTCCTCGGCCAGCTCAACCTCACCGACGCCTACGAGCGCCGCATCGACTTCACCGACGAGCGCACCGGCAAGTCGTACGCCCTCAAGGACGCCGCCGAGCTGGCCACGGTCGTCATGCGCCCGCGCGGCTGGCACCTGGACGAGCGCCACCTCCAGGTCGACGGCCGCCCGGTCCCCGGCGCGCTCGTCGACTTCGGCCTGTACTTCTTCCACAACGCCAAGCGCCTCATCGAGCTGGGCAAGGGCCCCTACTTCTACCTGCCGAAGACGGAGTCGTACCTGGAGGCGCGCCTCTGGAACGACATCTTCGTCTTCGCGCAGGACTACGTCGGCATCCCGCAGGGCACGGTCCGCGCGACCGTCCTCATCGAGACGATCACCGCCGCGTACCAGATGGAGGAGATCCTCTACGAGCTGCGCGACCACGCCTCCGGGCTGAACGCGGGCCGCTGGGACTACCTCTTCTCCATCGTCAAGAACTTCCGTGACGGCGGCGAGAAGTTCGTCCTGCCGGACCGCAACCTCGTGACGATGACCGCCCCGTTCATGCGGGCCTACACCGAGCTGCTCGTGCGCACCTGCCACAAGCGCGGCGCGCACGCGATCGGCGGCATGGCGGCGTTCATCCCCTCCCGCAAGGACGCGGAGGTCAACAAGGTCGCGTTCGAGAAGGTCAAGAACGACAAGGACCGTGAGGCCGCCGACGGCTTCGACGGCTCGTGGGTGGCGCACCCGGACCTGGTCCCGATCGCCATGGAGTCCTTCGACGCGGTGCTCGGCGACAAGCCGAACCAGAAGGACCGGCTGCGCGAGGACGTGCGGGTCGCGGCCGCCGACCTGATCGCCATCGACTCCCTCGACGCGAAGCCCACGTACGAGGGTCTGGTCAACGCCGTCCAGGTCGGCATCCGCTACATCGAGGCCTGGCTGCGCGGTCTCGGCGCCGTCGCCATCTTCAACCTCATGGAGGACGCCGCCACCGCCGAGATCTCGCGCTCCCAGATCTGGCAGTGGATCAACGCGGGCGTCGTCTTCGAGAACGGCGAGCGGGCCACGGCGGACCTGGCCCGCCAGGTGGCGGCGAAGGAGCTGGACGCCATCCGCGCCGAGATCGGCGACGAGGCCTTCGCCGCCGGCAAGTGGCAGCAGGCCCACGACCTCCTCCTCCAGGTCTCCCTGGACGAGGACTACGCGGACTTCCTCACGCTCCCGGCGTACGAGCAGCTCCGCTGACACCTCTCGCGGGTACGTCTCCCCGCGCGCGCGTTCCCGATCCGCCCCCGGCACCGCACAGAGCCGGGGGCGGATCGTGTGTTTGACCGGGCAATCCGCGGGGCCCTCGGCTACGTATCAGTCGTGTACGCCGACCCGCGTCCCGAAGGATCACCGCGTGAATGAAGTCGTCCGCATCGGCTCCCGGTCAGCGCCTGGACCCGACCTGCAAGAACTGGTCGCCCGCGTCGCCCGCGGCGACCAGGAGGCCTTCCCCGGTGTCTACGACGCCGTGGCGGGCCCCGTCCTCGGCGTCGTCCGCGGGGTGCTGCGCGACCACGCCCAGTCCGAGGAGGTCGCCCAGGAGGTCCTGGTCGAGGTGTGGCGCACCGCGCCCCGCTACCGGCCGGGCCTCGGCACCGCGATGAACTGGGTGCTGACCCTCGCCCACCGGCGCGCGGTGGACCGCGTCCGCTCCGTGGAGGCGGCCTCGGCCCGTGAGCACAAGGCCGCCCTGCTCTCCCGCACCCCGGAGTTCGACGAGGTCAGCGAGCAGGTCGAGACCCATCTGGAGCGCGAACAGGTACGCCGGTGCCTGCGCTCCCTGACCGAGGTGCAGCGCCAGTCCGTGACGCTCGCCTACTACCGCGGCCTGACCTACCGGCAGGTCGCCGAACTCCTCGCCCTGCCGCTCGGCACGGTGAAGACCCGCTTGCGCGACGGACTCATCCGGCTGCGCGACTGCCTGGGGGTGAACGCGTGAGCACCACGGCCGATCTGCACACCCTCACGGGGGCCTACGCCGCGAACGCCCTGGAGGACGCCGAACGCGACCGGTTCGAGGAACACCTCGCGCTGTGCCCGTCGTGCGCCCAGGAGGTGCGGGAGCTGACCGCGACCGTCGCGCGGCTCGCGATGGCCTCGGCCGTCGCCCCCCGGCGCGCCATGAAGGAGGAGGTCCTCGCGCGCATCGCCACGGTCCGTCAGGACGTCCCGCACGGCGAACCGGACCTGAGCCCGGCCGAGGGCGCGGGCACGGGCCGGGCCGCGGGCCGCAGCGCGGGCCCGCGCAGGGCACGTGTGACCCGGGAGGCGCCCCGCTGGGCCCTCGCCGCGTGCCTCGCCGCCGCCGTCACCTTCGGCGGCACGGCGATCTGGCAGCACCAGCGGGCGCAGGACGCGCGCGAGCGGGCCCAGCAGGTCCAGGAGCGGGCCGGGGAGCAGTCGCGGGAACTCGCGGAGGTGCTGGCCGCCCCCGACGCCAAGTCCCGCACCGGTACGTTCGACGGTGGGGCCAGGGGCACGGTCGTCGTGTCCAAGAGCCGCGACAAGGCCGTGTTCGTGGCCGACGGGATGGCGCGGCCGCCGCTGGGCAAGGTCTACCAACTCTGGTTCGACGACGGCGGAACCATGCGTCCGGCCGGCCTCATGGACCCCGACCGTCCGACCGGGGCCGTGCTGATGCGGGGCGAGGTCGGTGACGCGCGGGGCATGGGCGTCACGGTGGAGCCCGCGGGCGGCTCGGACGAGCCGACCTCGGCGCCGGTGGCACTCGTGGCTTTCCCGGCCTGACGTCCGATCGTTCACTCGGTCGGGTAATCGACCAATCCGCGCGGCCATCGGCACCGAATACCCCTCGTGAAGACGGAACGGAAGGCCTCGTGGCGGCGCGTCGACTGGTGGCGTCTCCTGGCCGGTGCCCTCAGCGGGGCACTCGCCGGGTTCGCGGCGCTCGCGGCGGCGGAGCTGATCTCCTCCGCGGTGCGCCCCGAGTCCGGCCCGGTGGTGGCGGTCGGCGGGGCGGCCATCGACCGCACGCCCGCGGCCGTCAAGGACTGGGCGATCCAGCGGTTCGGGACGGACGACAAGCTCGTCCTCCAGTTGGGCATCCTCGCCGTCCTGGCCCTTCTCGCGCTCGTGCTCGGCCTGCTGGCCCTGCGCCGGCGCCGGACGGGCTCGGCGGGCGTCCTGCTCTTCGGTGTGGTGGGCGCCCTCGCGGCCGTCACCCGCCCGGACTCCACGAGCCCTCTCGACGCCATGCCCTCGCTCGTGGGCGCGGCCGTCGGGGCCGTGCTCCTGTACGTACTGATGGGCCGTCTCATCCCGCACCCGGTCCCCGCGGCGGCCGGACTCGACCCCGCTCCCCGGGGCGAGTGGGACCGGCGGGGCTTCCTGCTCGCCGCGAGCGCGGCCGCCGCCGCGTCGACGGGCGCCGGTGTCCTCGGCAAGTCACTGAACGCCGCGAGCGGCAAGGACGCCGTCGCCTCGCGCGCGGGCGTCGTGCTCCCCGCCCCGGCCTCGGCGGCCGCCGCCGTGCCGCGGGGCGTACGGCCGAAGGTGCCCGGTCTCAGCTCCTTCGTCACGTCCAACAAGGACTTCTACCGGGTGGACACCGCGCTCGTCGTCCCGAAGGTGAACGCCGACACCTGGCGGCTGCGGATCCACGGCAAGGGCGTCGCGCGCGAGCGGACGATCTCGTACGCGGACCTGCTGCGGCGCGATCTGAACGAGCGGGACATCACCCTGACCTGCGTGTCGAACGAGGTCGGCGGCCCCTACGCGGGCAACGCCCGCTGGCTCGGGGTGCCGTTGGCGGAGCTGCTGGAGGAGTGCGGTGTGCGGCCCCCGTCCCGGGGCGGCCCCGCCGACCAGCTGGTGTCCCGCTCCGTGGACGGCATGACGATCGGCACTCCCGTGGACGACGTGCTGGACGGCCGCGACGCGATGCTCGCCGTGGGCATGAACGGCGAACCGCTCCCCTTCACGCACGGTTTCCCGGTACGCATGCTGGTCCCCGGGCTGTACGGCTATGTGTCGGCCTGCAAGTGGATCAAGGACATCGAGCTGACCACGTTCGACTCCTACGACTCGTACTGGGTGAAGCGGGACTGGGCCCGCAAGGCACCGATCAAGACCCAGTCGCGGATCGACACCCCCAGGCCGTTCGCCCGGCCCCGCGCGGGCACGGTCATGGTGGCCGGGGTCGCCTGGGCGCAGCACCGGGGCGTCGACAAGGTCGAGGTGCGCGTGGACGACGGCCCCTGGCGGCCCGCCGACCTCGCCGCCGAGAACACCCGGGACACCTGGCGCCTGTGGTCCTTCCCCTGGCAGGCCGCTTCCGGCGGTCACACCCTCAGCGTGCGGGCGACCGACCGCACGGGCACGGTCCAGACCGACGAGCGGACCCGCACGATCCCCGACGGGGCGAGCGGATGGCATTCGGTGGTGGTCACCGTCGACTGAACCCCACGGCACGGCGCTTGCCCGCGCCCCCACTCCTACCCCACACCCCGTCGTACCCGACACCTCATGTCCCAGGTCATATCTCAGGAGAAAAAAATCATGAACACCACTTCCCGCCGTCTGCGCCGTACCGCTGTCGCCGTCGCCTCGGTGGCATTCCTCCCGCTGGCCCTCACGGCCTGCTCGGACGACGGCGACAGCGGCTCGTCGTCCGACGCGTCCAAGTCGTCGGCCAAGGAGAAGAAGGCCGACGAGAGTCCCTCCGAGGACATGGCGAGCATGACGAAGCCCTTCGGCCCCGCTTGTTCGGCCGTGCCCGAGGGTGGCAAGGGCAGCTTCGACGGCATGGCCAAGGACCCGGTCGCCACCGCCGCCTCGAACAACCCCGAGCTGTCCACCCTGGTCACGGCGGTCAAGAAGGCCGGCCTCGTCGACACGCTGAACAGCGCCGAGGACATCACCGTGTTCGCCCCGACGAACGACGCGTTCGCGAAGATCCCGAAGGCGGACCTGGACAAGGTCCTCAGCGACAAGGCCCAGCTCACCAAGATCCTCACCTACCACGTGGTGGGTCAGAAGCTCACCCCCGGCGACCTGGCGAAGGGCTCCTACGAGACGCTGGAGAAGAGCAAGCTGACGACGGCCGGTTCGGGTGAGTCGTTCAAGGTGAACGACTCCGCCAAGGTGGTCTGCGGCAACGTCGAGACCTCCAACGCGACGGTCCACATCATCGACACCGTCCTGATGCCCAAGAGCTGACCCCCCTCTCCGCCCTCGGGCGGCAGGCTGACGGCGCGCGCTCCCCTCCCGGTGGGCGCGCGCCGTCAGCCGAGGTGCGCCGACCAGTCCTGTTCCGCCGCGGGCTTGCCGTGCAGGTCCGGTACGCGCTTGAGCCAGTCGGGGCGGCCCTGCTCGGTGGCGGCGGCGCGGCGGGCGTCGGCGGCGGCCAGCTCGCCGCGGGTCGGGAAGTCGGTCGGCAGCCAGTCGGCGGAGGAGCGGGCGCGGGCCAGCAGATGAGTCACGTAGGCCTCGCGCACGGCGTCCGGCGAGGCGAACCCCGGCTCGTCGGCGAGCCACGCGTCGGGCACGAGCGCGACGACCTCGCGCAGCATGGACTCCGTGACGAGCGGCGCCAGTTCGGCGTCGGCCGCGGCCATGTCGGGCCCGTATCCGCCGAGGGCGTGGTGGCGGAAGTCGTACGCCTTGTCGGGCGCGGACGCCCCCCAGCGGTGGTGGAAGACGAGGGCCGCGCCGTGGTCGATGAGCCACAGCTGCGGCGGGCGCGTGCCGAAGGTGGGCCACACCATGAGGTTCGAACTGTGCACGGTGCGGTCGACGTTGGCGGTGAGCGCGTCGAGCCACACGACCTTGCCGGCCTCCAGCGGGTCCACGTCCAGGGCGTCCGGCGTGAAGTCCCGCGCGCCCGGCAGCAGGTCCATGCCGAGGTTGAGGCCGGCGCTGGCGTGCAGCAGGTCCCGCACCTCCTGGTGCGGCTCGTCGGCGGCGACCGCGGGGTCGAAGTGGACGAGGACCAGCTCGGGAAAGCGCAGCCCGAGCCGGCGCGCCAGCTCGCCGACGACGATCTCGGCGACGAGCGCCTTGCGGCCCTGGGCCGACCCGGTGAACTTGACGACGTACGTACCGAGGTCATCGGCCTCGACGACACCGGGCACGGAGCCGCCGGTGCGCAGGGGCTCGACGTAACGGGTCGCGGTGACCTCTCTCAACACTTTCCGGGCCACCCCTCTCCTCCACGGCCGACTCGGGAGAAGTGTAGTGGCGAGGACGACCCTCGCGGATTCCCGCGTGACCGGAGAAGCAATGCGGATGGGTGATGTCCTGACCGCGGTCTTCCTCGTTGAGCAGTCGCCGATCTTGTGCGGCCGATGGCCGCGGCACGACGGCGTGGCCGGCCGGAGCGTTCCGCTTCGGCGTGGGAAGAACGTGAGAAGAAGGAGAACCTCGTGCGTCGCATCAGCATCGCCCTGACCCTGGCCGTGGCCGCCGGCGGGCTCGGCCTGTCGGCGGTGACCGCCCAGGCCGCCCCCGCCTCCCTCGTTCAGGGGCCCCCGTTCCCGTACGCGGACTGCCTCAAGGCGACCGCGCAGAAGGGGGAGAGCCGGGCGTACGGCAAGTGGCACTGTGACCAGCTGGTCAAGAAGGGGTGGGTCAAGCCCGCCCATCGCTGATCGCGCCCTCGGGGCCACCCTCGGCGGTGGCCCCGAGGTCCGTCCCGGCTCGTGCCGTGCCCCGTACCGCCCCGTCAGCCGGCGACTTCCTCGGCGCGGATGGTGTCCCCGTGGTACCAGGGGTTTCCCGCGGCCTCGGAGATCAGTTCGCGAGAACGCGTCTCGTGGGCCCGGCCGAGGTCCAGGGTGAGGTACTGGATGAATTCGAGCGCGGTGAAGTACTTGCGGGTGAAGGTGGGTTCGGCGAGGGGCACCACGGAGACCTCGATGTTCCGGTTCTCCGGGCGGTCGCTGGTGAGCAGCCCCACCAGGTTCTCCATCTTCGCCTTGGTGTAGTCGTCGTCGTCCTCGTCCCGGAAGACGATCAGGCTGTGCTTCCTGGTCGGGTCGGACAGCGTGGCGACCTCGCTGTGGCAGAACTCGTGGAAGTAGTTGCGGGCCGCCGGCACCATCGCGATCTCGTTGAGGTGCATCTTGCCGAGCTTCAGCAGGCTTTCGTGCCACTTCGGGGACGCCAGCATGATGACGTTGGCGTCACGGCTGCGCTCGGCCACCGTGCGGGCCAGCTCGCGGTGCGCCTCGGTGAAGTCGGCCTCCAGGTGACCGGGGAGCCGGCGGACCTCCTGCCGGTGGTCCTGCTCGATCAGGCCCAGCTCCAGGAACATGTCCAGCAGGATGGCGAAGTACTGCCCGACGTGGAACAGCGGGTACTCGCGGTCCGGCTCACTCAGCGTCCAGCGCGCGATCGACACCCCGGCCTCCTCGCCGAGGGCGCCGAGGCGTCCGCCCGAGGTGAGCAGCAGCATCCTGTCGTGGGCGTGCCGCAGCTGGTGGAAGACGTGCACCGGCTCGTTGGAGTGGCCGCTGTAGGAGCTGAGGACGATGAGGGTCCCCTCGTCGTCCATGACGGAGGACGGGAGCAGGTACCGGTGGTCGTAGTCGTTGAGGACATGGAACTCCAGTTCGCTGCCCGCCGATTGGAAGAAGGCCGCCACGACGTCGGAGACGATGGCCGAGCATCCCATTCCGGTGAACACGACCCGCTTGAACTGTCCGGACTTTATCTTGAGCCGCAGGTCGTCCGTCATGTCCGCGAGGGAGTACTCCTCGGGCTTGAGGAAGCCCTTGCGGTATTCGTTGGTGAGGAAGTTCTCGTAGCGTTCCATGCGTGACTGCATGTGACGTGCCTTTCGTTGAGGGGTCGGTGCCGGATCGGGCGGGTGGGCCCTCACCACATGAACTGGCCGCCGTCGACGATCATCTTCTGTCCGGTGATGTACGAGGCCTTGTCGCCGACGAGGAATTCGAGCGCGTCGGCCATGGCCTCGGGGCTGCCGATGCGCCCCTGCGGGATCTCGGCCAGCAGCCGGTCACGGAACTCCGGTTCGTCCGTCCTGAACCGGGTGTTCATCTCTTCGGTGTCGATCATCCCGGGGATCAGGGAATTGACCCGGATCGTGGGGGCGAGTTCCAGGGCGAGGCATTTGGTGAAGTGGAGCAGGCCCGCTTTGCTCGCGCAGTAGTTGGTGCCGTTCAGGCGCGGCCGGATACCGGTGGTGGCGGCGACATTGACGATGCTGCCGCCGCCGGCGTCGAGCATGGCGGGCGCCAGGGCCCGGGTGAGGTAGAAGGGGGCCGACAGGTTGGCCTGGATGACCTGGTCCCAGTCCGAGGGCGTCATCTCCAGGAAGGGCCGGTCGATGTTGCGGCCCGCGTTGTTGACGAGCACCTGCGGGGTGCCGTGCTCCGCCAGAATCTGCTCGGCGGTGCGGAAGGCCTCCTGGCTCTCGGCGATGTCCGACCGGAGCGCCGTGAAACCGTCGCCCAGTTCCTTGCCGGCGGCCGCGGCGGCCTCCTGGTCGCCGCGGTACAGGGCGACGACCCGGTACCCCATGGACAGCAGCCTGCGGCTGAGGCTCAGGCCGATGCCCTTCGTGCCGCCGGTGACCACGGCGAGTGGCGTCTGCATGGACAACTCCTTGATCGGATCGGGGTCTTGCGCGCCCGCGCCCGCACGGGTCCGCGGGCGCGGCGCGAGGCGTCATCAGCGGCTCCCCGGAGACCACGGCTCGCTCCGGCACGGGCCGTGGTCAGCCCTGCGGGGACCGTGGTCAGCCCTGCGGGGGCCAGGTGAGGACCGCTTCGTTCTGGCTGGTGAACCTGGACATGGGCGCGAAGCGGAAGTAGAGGTCGCGGCCCAGGGCGGAGAACGGCCCTTCCAGCTGCTCCGTGAGGCTGAGCGCGCGGGCCGCGCCGACCAGGGCCTCGGTGCGCGGCCTGCGCTCGTCCTCGTAGCCGCGCAGCGCCGCGGGCAGGTCCGTCGCCCCCTTCAGGTGCTGGGCGAGGACGACGGCGTCCTCGATGGCGAGCGCCGCGCCCTGGCCGAGGCTGACGAGCATGGGGTGCGCCGCGTCCCCGAGGAGGGTCATGCGTCCGGTGCCCCAGCGCGCGAGGAAGGGGCGGTCCTGGGCGGTGATGCGGACGATCGTCTCCTCGGGGGTGACGCGGATCGCCTCCCGCACCTCGTCGGCCCAGCCGGCGAAGAGGCCGGCGAGGCCTTCCTTGCCGCGCCGCAGGTGTCCCGACGCGCCCGGCGGCACGTTCTTCGTCGCCCACCAGTAGGCCCGGCCGTGGCCGATGTCGGCGAGGCCGAAGCGCTGGCCGCGCCCCCAGTAGTGCGCGGCGTAGCCCTTGGTCAGCCGCGGGTGGTCGAAGGGCACCGTCGCCAGCCAGCACGCGTAACCGCCGGACCGGGGCCCGTCGTCGGCGGGAGCCACCTGGCGGCGGATCGCGGAGTTGAACCCGTCGGCGCCGATCAGGATGTCGCCGGTGGCCGTGCGGCCGTCCTCGAAGGTGACCTCGACGCCGTCGTCGCCGGTGGTGAACCCGGTGGCGGAGGCGTTCAGTTCGATCTCCTGGTCGTCGCCGATGGCGTCGAGCAGTGTCTGCTGGAGGTCGGCGCGGTGCACGGCGTAGTTGGCCGCGCCGAGCCGGTCGGCGAGGTCGCGGAACGGCAGTGCCCTGATGGGCAGGCCGCGCCGGGTGCGGAACTTCAGCTCGTCGAACACCTCGCCGCGTTTGGCGAGACCGGGGGCGATGTCGATGTCCAGGGTGCGCAGCGCCAGGATCGCGTTGGACATCAAGGAGACGGCCGTGGTGCCGGGGCGCAGCTCGGGGGCCTTCTCGAAGATCTGTACCTCGATGCCGGCCCGGCGCAGGGTGGCCGCGGTGGCGAGCCCGCCGATCCCGGCTCCGATGATGAGCGCCTTGGGCGTGGCGCGCCCGGAGTTCTCCTGCTGGGTCATTTCCCGCTCCCGTCGGCCGGGTGACGGTCGAGCCGTCCGGCCATCGCTTCTTGGATCTTCTGGGCGACGACGTTCACGTGCGGTTCCTCCAGGAGGACCAGGTGGTCTCCGGGCACGTCGACGACCTGGAGGTGTCCGGTGGTCAGGTATCCCCAGCCGTTGGTGGGGTCCTCGTGCAGGCTCATGGCGGCTCCGTGCATCGGCTGGAGGATCGGGGGCAGTTCCGCGGTGGCGCGGAGCAGCGTCAGGTCCTCGTCGCCCTGTTCGGGACGGTAGGAGAGGATCGCGTGCCAGTGCGCCTTGAACATCGTGAACAGGCGCCGCACGGTGGCGCGGGAGCTGCCCGCCGGGAGCACGCCCGCCTCCGTGGCGTGTCCGACGATGAAGTCGAACGTCGCCTCCTCGTCCAGGCCGTCCGGCAGCGAGATCACCGGGGCGGTCCCGCCGCGCTCCATCCACAGCAGTTCCCAGAAGAACCATTCGAGGAGCGAGTGGTCCTCGACGTCGGGCCGCTCCCCCTGTTTGACGGCGATCGGGTCGATCAGCACGGCGCTGTGGAGGGCGCCGGGGTCGGTGCGCCGCAGCTGCCGCGCCATCTCGAAGGCGATGAAGCCGCCGAACGACCAGCCGCCGATGACGTACGGGCCGTGCGGGCAGGCCCGCCGCATCGCCTTCAGGTAGGTCTCGGCCAGCTCGGGGATGGAGGTGAGCGGTTCCGTGCCGGGCACGGTCCCGGCGGCCTGGAGCGCGTAGACGGGCTGGTCGTCGGGCAGGTGGCGGGCCAGGCGTACGTAGCACAGGACGTGGCCGCCGAGCGGGTGGACCAGGAACAGGGGCGGTTTGTCGCCCTGGGTGCGGATCGGCACGACGGGGTCGAACTCCGCCGCCGAGTCGCCGGCCCGCAGCCGCTGCGCGAGCCCGGCCACGGTGGGCGCCGCGACGAACGCGGAGAGCGGGACGCTGACGCCGTAGCGCTTCTCGATGGTCATCACCAGCCGCATCGCGGTCAGCGAGGTGCCGCCGATGTCGAAGAAGTTGTCCCGCACGCCGACCGAGGGCAGTTCGAGGAGTTCCGCAAGGATGCCCACCAGCGCCGTCTCGTGCTCGTCGGCCGGCAAGGCGGCGTCCGCGGCCGGCGCGGCCAGCGGCATCCGGCGTAGCAGCGCGTCGTCCCGCTTGCCGCTGGGCGTCAGGGGCAGGCGCGGCAGCCACTCCAGGTGCGAGGGCACCATGTAGTCCGGCAGGGCGCCGCGCAGGCGGGTGCGTACCTCGTCGAGGTCCACGGCCGCCGCGTCGCCCACGAGGAACGCCGCGAGGAACGCGTCGGCGCCCTCCCGGCGCCGGGCCACCACCGCGGCCTCCCGGATGCCGGGCTGCTCCTCGGCGAGTTTGGCGATGGCGATCTCCACCTCGGCCAGCTCGACGCGGTAACCGCGCACCTTGACCTGGGAGTCGGCGCGGCCGAGCCAGACGAGGTTGCCGTCGGGCATGACCCTGGCCAGGTCCCCCGTGCGGTAGAGGCGGGCGCCCGGCTCCCCGGAGGGGTGCGGCACGAAGCGCTCCTCGGTGAGGTCGGGCCGGTCGCGGTAGCCGTGGGCGAGGCAGACGCCGCCGATGTAGACCTCGCCCTTGGCGCCGGGCGGCACGGGCCGCATGAGGCCGTCGAGCAGGTGGACCTGGATCCCGGGGAGCGGGACGCCGATGGGCGGCAGGTCGGGGAAGCGCGCCGGGTCGCCGGTCATCGTGTGGTGGGTCAGCAGGTGCGTCTCGGTCGGCCCGTACTGGTTCTCCAGGACGGTGCCCGGCAGTGCGGCGCAGAACCGCCGGATCTCGTCGGTGATCCGCAGTTGTTCGCCGGAGGAGATCACGACCCGCAGCGCGCGGGGCCGGATGCCCAGCATCTGGGAGGTCTCGGCGAGCTGTTGGAGCGCGACGCACGGCATGAAGACCCGCTCGACCTCCTCGCGGTCCAGCAGCCGCAGCAACGCCGGCATGTCGCGGCGCTCCTCCTCGGCGAGCAGGTGGAGGGTGCCGCCGCCGCACAGCGTGGAGTAGATCTCCTGGAACGCCACGTCGAAGCTGAGCGGCGCGAACTGGAGGGTCTTGCCGCCGGCGGCGCCGCTGGCGGAGGGGATCTGCCACTCCATGTAGTTGGCGAGCACCCGGTGCGGCAGTTCCACGCCCTTGGGTTCACCGGTGGACCCGGAGGTGAAGAGCAGGTAGGCGACGGTCTCGCCGGTGATCTTGGGCAGCGGGCCGGCGTCGGGCGCCGGTTCCGCGGCGAGCAGGTCGTCCACCGACAGGAGCCGGGAGGAGTCCTGGAAGAGGTGCGTGTGCCTCTCGTGGGTGATGATCCGCAGCGGGTCGGCGCGGTCGACCATCGCCGCGAGCCTGGCCGGCGGGTAGCTGACGTCGAGCGGGACGCAGGTGGCGGCGGCCTTGCCGACGCCGAGCACGGTGGCCAGCGTCTCGGGCGAGCGGTCCATGGCGATGCCGATGGTCGAGCCGGGCCGGGCGCCCGCGGCGATCAGGCCGCGGGCGATGCGGTCGGCGGCCCGGTCGAGCTGGGCGTACGTCCACTGCCGTGCTCCGCGGGAGACGGCCACCGCGTCCGGGGTCCGGGCGACGTGTTCGGCGATGCGGGCGATGACGTTCCGGGAGGTGTCCCCGCCGGCGTCGGCGCCGGGCCGCAGGGCCGCCGTCGCCCTCGGGTCGCACAGGAAGCCGAAGTCCACGCCCGTGTCGGGGTGTTCGGTCATCCGCCGCAGGACGGCGAGGTAGGTCCGGCCGATGCTCTCCACCTGCGAGCGGGAGAAGGTGTGGCCGTCGCAGTCCATCCGCAGCCACAGGCGCTCGTCGATCGGGTCGGTGATCGCGTTGAGCAGGAGCTTGAAGTTCGTCTCCTCCCAGGTCCGCAGCTCGGTCAGCTCCATGTCGGTGTCCTCGAACAGCGAGGTGAGGACATGCGGGTTGACGTAGTTGAAGGCCGTCTCGAAGATGACGTCGCCGCCGCGGTCCTCCTGGATGGCGCTGAGCGGGTAGCGCCGGTGGGGGTGGCTGTCGCGCTCCTGCCGGTAGACCTCGCGGGCCGCGTCGAGCCAGGTGCGCGGCCGGGGGTCGAGGCGCAGCGGCAGCGTCTCCAGGAAGAGGCCGGTGACGCGTTCGGCGCCGGCTTCCTCCGGCCGTCCGCCGGTGACCAGGCCGGTGGTGACGTCCGGGGTGTCGGAGAACAGCCGCAGGGTCAGGCAGTGGGCGGCCAGGAGCAGGGATTTGACGGGCAGGCCGTGATCCTTGGCCAGATCGCGCAGCCGGGCGTCGAGGCCGTCCGGCAACTCCACCTCGTGGACGATGACACCTTCGTCGCCCGCGGGTTCGTAGGGCCGCAGTCCGTCGATCTGGAGCAGTTCCGCGCCGTCGAGCAGGCGTTGCCAGTAGCGCTTGCTGAGGTCGGAGGCGAGGGCCCGGCGTTCCTCGCGTACGTAGAGGGCGGGTGAGGGCAGCTGTCCGGCGGGGACGGCGGGGACGGGCTGTCCGGCGTGGTGGGCGAAGTCCTGGAGGAGTTCGCGGACGACGGTGGCGACGCTCCAGCCGTCCAGGATCGCGTGGTGGAAGCTGAAGACCAGCTCCAGGGAGTCCTTCAGGACGTGCGCGCGGAACAAGTAGAGCGGCGGGCGGTCCAGGCGGTACGCGTGGTAACGCCGCTCCTGGACGTGCCGGTCGACCTCGGCCCGCGCCCGTGCGTCGGGGAGGTCGCGCAGGTCCACGATCTCCAGGCCGCCGTCGACGTCGGGGTGGATCAGTTGCAGGGGCTCGGAGTACCCGCCGAGGTCGAACGCGGAGCGCAACACGGGGTGGCGCCGCACCAGGTCGTCGAAGGCGCGGCGCAGCGCCGCCTCGTCCCAGACCGTCTTGAGGGAGTAGCAGAAGACGTCGTGGTAGACGGCGGAATTCTCGTGTTCGCGGCTGTGGTAGAGCAGGCCGAGGTGCAGCCGGGTCGCGGGGTAGGCGTCGTCCAGGCCGGCCAGGCGCGCGCGGTCGACGCCGGAGATGAGCGCGAACGGCTCCAGCGGGGCGTCCCGCTCGTCCTCGGACGCGGTGGTCGCGGTCGCGGCGAGCGCCGCCACGGTGGGGTTGCGGACCATGTCGGCCAGGGTGAAGTGCACGCCCGCACGGCGTGCCTCGGCCTGGATGCGGAGCATGAGGATCGAGTCGCCGCCCAGGGCGTAGTAGTCCTGGTCGACGCCGATCACGTCGGTCTCGAGGACGGCCGCCCAGGCCGCCGCGATCTTCGCCTCGGTCTCGTTGGCGGGCGCCGCGGCCAAGGCGCCGGCCTCCGCGGCGGGCGCGGGCAGCCTGCGGCGGTCGGCCTTGCCGTTCGCGGTGAGGGGGATCCGGTCGATCCGTACGAAGAACGCCGGGATCATGAACTCCGGGAGCGCGTCCAGGAGCCGGGCCCGCAGCTCCGCGGCCGGCATGTCCTGCTCCGCGACGTAGTAGCCGACGAGGTGGAGGCCGCGGGCGGGTGTGCTGCGGTCGACCACGATGGCGTCCCGGACGCCCGGGAGGGCGGTCAGGCGGTTGCGGACCTCGCCGAGCTCCACCCGGTTGCCGCGGATCTTGACCTGGTCGTCCAGCCGGCCGAGGTATTCGAGGGTGCCGTCGGCGAGCCAGCGCGCGCGGTCGCCGGTGCGGTACATCCGCCCCTCGCCGGTGAACGGGTCGGCGACGAACGCCGCCGCGTCCAGTTCGGGCCGGTCCAGGTAGCCGCGGGCCACGCCCACGCCCGCGACGCACAGCTCGCCGGCCACACCGGCGGGCTGGAGGTCGCCGTGGGCCCCGACGACGTAGAGCCGGATGTTGTCGATGGGCCGCCCGATCGGTACGCGCCGCACTTCCTCGCCGGCGTCGCCCGGGCAGTCGTAGCAGGTGACGTCGACGGTGGCCTCGGTCGGGCCGTAGAGGTTGACCAGGCGCGGCGCCCTGGTGCCGGCTGCCGTGAACGCCCGGTTGAGACGCGTCACCTGAGCGGGGGTCAGGGCCTCGCCGCTGCAGAACACCAGACGCAGCGAGGCGATGGCGTCGACCCGGGCCGGGTCCTCTTCGAGCAGGTCGAGGAAGGGGCCGAGCATCGAGGGCACGAAGTGGGCGACGCTCACCCGGTGGGCCTCGACCGTCCGCAGGATGGCTGCGGGGTCCCGCTCGCCCCTGGGCGGGAGCAGCGCGAGTCCGGCGCCGGTGATCGCCCACCAGAACAGCTCCCACACCGAGACGTCGAAGGTCGTCGGTGTCTTCTGGAGCAGGACGTCGCCCTCGCCGACCGGGTAGGCGCGCTGCATCCACTCCAGGCGGTTCACCACGGAGCGGTGTTCGACCTGGACGCCCTTGGGCTGCCCGGTGGAGCCCGAGGTGTAGATGACGTAGGCGAGGTCGTGCGGGCCGCCGAGGGGCCCGGGCGGGGCGGGCGAGGTGCGCGGGGTGGCGTCCAGGCGGCGCACCGGGGCGGCGTCGCCCACCAGGGAGTCGGGCACCGTGCTGCCCAGCAGTACGGTCTTGGCCCCGCTGTCGGTGAGCAGGAACCGGACGCGTTCGGCGGGGTGGCTGGGGTCGACCGGCACGTACGCGCCGCCCGCCTTGAGTACGCCGAGGACGGCCGCGACCAGTTGCGGGCCGCGTTCGGCCAGTACGGCCACCCGGTCGCCGACGTCCACGCCGTCGTCGCGCAGCCGCCGCGCGATGTGGTTCGCCCATCCGTCGAGGCGCGCGAAGGTGAGCGACTGGGCGGGGTCCTGGGCGAGGACGGCGGGCCGGTCGGGCGTAATGGCCGCCTGCTGCTCGAAGAGCGCGTGGAGCGTGGTGTGCGCGGAGAAGTCGGTCACCGGGCCGCTGCCCAGGGCGAGCAGGGCGGCCCGTTCGGCGTCGCCGAGCAGGGGGACCTCGGCCAGCGGGCGGTCCGCGCGGTCGAGGGTGCCCCGGAGGATCGCCTCCAGGTGGGTGCCCACCGACTCGATGGGGAAGTCCGCGTCGAAGACGTCGAGGGCGTAGTCCATGTCGACCAGGACGTCGCTGACGTCGTCCAGTTCGTTGACGACGACCGCCAGTACGTCGTCGTCGTGGGCACGGCCCTGCACGACGGTCTCGTACGTGACGCCGTGGACGGCGAGCGGGGGCGGCCAGCGCAGGTAGGCGATGGTGGTGTCGAACAGCCGCTTGGGGCCGCCGCCCTGGAGCGGTACGGAGCGCAGCAGGTCGCCGAGGGCGAACCGCTCGTGGGGTTTGAGCGCCCGGGTGGCGGCCTGCACGTCGGCGACCAGGTCGCTCATCGTGCGGTCGTTGCCGGGGGCGATCCGCAGCGGCAGGGTGTTGGCGAAGTGGCCGACGGTCTGCTTCTGCCCGGCGGTGGGCCGGTTCAGGAGCGGTACGCCGAGGACGACCTCGTCGCTGCCGTGGATCCGGGAGAGGTAGACGGCGAAGGCAGCGGCGACGAACGCGAAGACGGAGTCCCCGCGCTCCCGTATGCGGTCGATGAGGGCGCGCTCGATGAGGAAGCTGTGGCGGGCGCTGCGCCGGGAGCCCGCGGGCGCGGCGCGGCGGAAGAAGGCCGGGGTGACGTCCTTGAGCCGCTCCTGGAAGAAGGCGCGGTCCTGCTCGTGGTCGTCCGAGGCCTGGTAGCGGCGCTGTTCCTCGGCGAAGTCCAGGTAGGACGGCGCGGGCGGGTCGGCGAACTCCCCGGTGCGCCGCGCCCGGTCGTAATCGGCGCGGACCTGGGACATGAACAGGTTCAGGCCCCAGGCGTCGGCGACGATGTGATGCACCTTGACGTAGGTGCGGACGACGTCCTCGCGCTCCTTGAGGACGGCGAGCGTGAACAGCCGGCGGCGCTCCACCTCGATCGGGACGTCGAACGCGTCCTTGATCCACGCCTCGCAGGCCGCACGGGGCTCGTCGGCCGCGGAGAAGTCGACCGTCGGGATGTCGAACGCCTCGTCCTCGGCCCACTGGCCCGGGGTGCCGTCCTGCGGGTCGATCCGCAGCCGGAACGCGTCGTTGCGGTCGACCGCACGGCGCAGGCACTCCTTGAGGAGGTCGACGTCGACCTCGCCGGTGAACCGGTCGGTGATGAAGCAGTTGAACTGCGGGAGGTCCGGGAAGAGGGAGTTCGCTGCCCAGATGTCCTGCTGATAGGCCGTGAGAGGGTTGCGCGGCCGGAGATTCACGATCGCTCCATTTTCCTCGGCTGGTGGCTTCGGTGCATGAGACGCGTGCCCGGCGCCGGACGCGCCGCGGGCGTGGGACGCGCGGGGGGGGGCGCCCGGGTCGTGCGCGGACGGCGGATCGCGAGGCGGGGCTCAGTCGGCCTTGGGCTTGCGGGCGCGCATGATGATGTCGAACCGGCCGGGGTACTGGCGGTCCACCGGCTCGAATCCGGCCTCGGTGAACCACTGCTCGAATTCGCGGGGCGTGTAGGTGCGGCCCTCGGGCGAGGCGATGGTGTGGACGTACGCCGACATGAACGCGGCGTGGGCGGGGCCGGTCTCGTCGTCGTCCTCGGCGCAGGCGACGATCACCATGTGGCCGCCCGGCTCCAGCGCGCGGTAGGTCTTGGCGAAGAGGTTCTGGACCTGCTCGGGGGACCAGATCTCCAGGAACCGGGAGTACACGACGCAGTCGTGGGACGACGTGGGGAACTCGTCCTGCATGATGTCGGTCCCGACCGCGCGGACGCGCTCGGACAGGTTGGCCTCGGCGATCCGCTCGTTGGCCATCTCCGCCACGTTGGGCAGCTCCAGGATGGTGGCCTCCAGGTGCGGCCAGCGCTGGGCGAAGCTGATGGCGTTGGTGCCGGTGCCGCCGCCGACGTCCAGGACGCGCCGGTAGGCGGAGAAGTCCACGGCGTTGACCAGGTCCTCGACCACCGAGCGGCTCTGGTGCTCCATCATGGCGGTGAACACCTGCTCCAGGTTCTTGTCCTGGCCGAGGAGTTCGTAGAGCGTGGTCGCCGACGAGCCGGCGAGCAGCTCGCGGTGCAGCCCCAGGTTGTCGTTGTCCACCAGCGATTCGTAGAGCCAGCCCATCGGCCGGTACAGCATCTCGTGGGTGTAGCGGACGATGACGGGCATGAAGCCGTCCGGGTCGCCCGCCAGGAGGTCGGTGGCCGCCGTGTTGTGGTAGCCGTCGCCCTCCTTGCGTATGAGGTCGAAGGCGCAGCAGCCCAACAGCAGGGTGTGTCCGGCGCGTTCTTCCAGGCCCAGCTCGGTGGTGATCTCGTCGAGGGTGGTGCCCGGCCGCTGCTTGAGCAGGGTGAACAGCTTCAGGCGGAGTGCGGCGTGCATGAACGGGAACCGGAAGCTGGTGTACACCAGCTTCCACAGCTCGTCCATGGCGGTCGTCGAAGGCTCGGTCATGGTGATCCCCTTCTGATGACGCGGGCCTCAGGTGCATACCTTCGGCCGCGTACTGGTGAAGTCAGGCGTCGTCCGGCTGCCCCGGCAGAGGCAACATCAAATGCAGGGGTCACACAAGGCCTTATTGATCACCGACCCCTTCGCGGGTGGCGTGAAATATGCGGTGTTCCGCTTCTCGCTCCCGCCACTTTCGGCCGTCGGATACGCAAAGGCGGCCGAAACCTGATCGACTACGAGACCGAAAACCCACCTGCGCAGGAACCGGTTGATAGACGGACCATTTTCCCCACACGCTCAAAAGGGACAGGTGACGGGACCGCTCCGATCCGCGGGCGCTCGGATCGGAGCGGCACACCGCCGGATCTGGCCGAAATTCATCGCTGATCGTCCGAGACCGTGTGCTACGCGCCGACAGGCGCCGCCGGGCGCCAACTCGGTACCCCCGGGCGGGGTTTGAAGCGTGCCTCTGCTGTCAGCAGAAAGGCCCCCCGGACCCCGGTGCGTGGCAGGGGAACGTGTTAGCTTCAAGCGAGGCTGGGGAGGCGAATTCGCGCTCGCTCACCCGACGTAGCTCCCCCCGGGATGCCTGGGGCTCGGCCAAGAATCAGGGGAAGACATGAATAACCAGACGTTCAACCACCCGGCATCGTCGAACGCTCCGTACGCCTTGAGCCCGAACGGCGGCGCCGCATTCGGTGACCAGATCTACAACCGTCTCCTGAACGATCGCATCATTTTCCTGGGCAAGGAAGTCGATGACGAAATCGCGAACCAGATCACGGCGCAAATGCTGACGCTGGCCGCCGATCCGGGAGACATTTACCTGTACATCAACTCCCCCGGCGGCTCGATCATGGCCGGCCTCGCGATCTACGACACCATGCAGTACATCCAGAACGACGTCGTCACCATCGCGATGGGCTTCTGCGCGTCCATGGGGCAGTTCCTGCTCACCGCCGGCGCCCCGGGGAAGCGGTTCGCGCTGCCGCACACCAGGATCCTCATGCACCAGCCGTCGGCCGGACTGGCCGGTTCCGCGACCGACATCAGGATCTACGCGGAGCAACTGCGCCAGACGAAGCGGGAGATGGCCGAGCTGATCTCCCAGCACTCGGGGCAGACGCAGGAGCGCATCACCCAGGACTCCGACCGGGACCGCTGGTTCACCCCGACCGAGGCCAAGGAGTACGGCCTCATCGACGAGATCATGACCAATGCGACGGGGACGCCGGGCGGCGGCTCCTTCCCCGGCAAGACCGCCGAATGACGGGCCGTGGGACCATTGCCCCCCTTTTCGCATGGAGGTGTCGCGCTCAGTGAAGCGGTTTGAATTCTCGTCCCGTGCCCGGGATCTGGACATACAGAGTCGTTATGTCGTGCCGAGCTTCGTGGAGCGCACCTCGCAGGGCACCCGGGAGATGGACCCGTACGGCAAGCTCTTCGAGGAGCGGGTCATCTTCCTCGGCAGCCAGGTCGACGACACGTCGGCCAACGACATCATGGCGCAACTGCTGTGCCTGGAGGCCCTGGACCCGGACCGGGACATCTCCCTCTACATCAACTCGCCCGGTGGCTCGTTCACGGCCCTCACGGCCATCTACGACACCATGCAGTTCGTCAAGCCCGACATCCAGACGGTCTGCCTGGGGCAGGCGAACAACGCCGCCGCGGTGATCCTGGCCGCGGGCACCCGCGGCAAGCGCATGGCACTGCCGAGCGCCCGCGTGCTCATCCACCAGCCGACCAGCCAGGGCACCCAGGGGCAGGTGTCGGACCTGGAGATCCAGGCCGCGGAGATCGAGCGGCTGCGCACGCTCATGGAGCGGCTGCTGGCGGAGCACTCGCACCAGACGCCGGAGCGGGTCGCCGAGGACGTCGAGCGGGAGAAGATCTTCACTGCCCAGGCGGCGCAGGAGTACGGCCTGATCGACCAGGTCGTGGCGCCCCGGTCCATCGCCGGGGTGCAGTCCGCCTAGTTCTCACGCCCGGTGCGGCACCGGGCAGGACGTGGCCCGTGCGATGAGCAGGGCCACGTCGTCGTGGTCCCCCGCGTGGCGCAGGGTGTCCAGGAGCAGGTCGCAGGTCTCCTCGAGCGGGCGGTCGGCGTCGTCGAGGACGTCCAGGAGGAGCTTGAGGCGGGTGTCGAGCGACTCGTCGCGGGTCTCGACCAGGCCGTCCGTGTAGAGGATGAGCTGGTCGCCCGGCTTGGTCTCCAGGCAGGTGGTGTGGAAGCTGACGCCGCACCCGCCGAGGGGCGCGCCGGTGGGCAGGTCGAGGAGTTCGCGGGTGCCGTCCGGGTGCAGGAGTGCCGGCGGCAGATGCCCGGCCAGGGCGATGTGGCACTGGCCGCGATACGGGTCGTAGATGGCGTAGACGCAGGTGGCCAGCGTCTCCAGGCCGTCGGTGACCCGGTCCAGGTGGTAGAGGACCTTGGCCGGGTCGAGATCCAGGTCGGCCAGCGTCCGGGTGGCGGTGCGCAGCTGGCCCATGGTGGCGGCCGCCGCCACTCCGCTGCCCATGACGTCACCGACCACCAGGGCGGTCTTGTCGCCGCCGAGCGGGATCACGTCGAACCAGTCGCCGCCGATCTCCATGGTCGCCTCGGCGGGGCAGTAGCGGGTGGCGACCTCCAGTCCGGGCCGCCACGGCAGGGGCCGGGGCAGCAGGCTGCGCTGGAGGGTCAGGGCGGCGTGCCGCTGCGATTCGGCGGTGCGGTGCCGCTCGGTGACGTCCACGCTGGAGGTGGCCACTCCGAGGACTTTCCCGTTGGGGGCCTCCAGGCGGTAGAAGGAGATCGACCAGGCGTGGTCGTTGTCCGGGTCGGCCGGGGTGCGGCCGATGGCGTACTGGTCGAGGATCGGGACGCCGGTGGCCAGGACGTCGCGCATGCAGCTCTCGATGGACCGGTCCAGGCCGGGCAGCACCTCCTGGACGTGCCGGCCGACGTGCTCCGCGGCCGGCACGCCGTTCATCCGCTCCTGCGCCGGGTTGACCGAGAGGTAGCGCAGGCCGGTGTCCAGCACCGCGAGGCCGATCGGCGACTGGGAGATGAGCCGGGCGGACAGCGCGAGGTCCTGTTCGACCTGCCGCAGTGTGCCCTGGTCGGTGGCCAGGCCCAGGGCGTACAGCGACTGCCTCTTGTCCTGGAGGCGCATGTTGCGGAACTCCACCCACCGCGTGCCGCCGTCCTTGTGCCGGACGGGGAAGACTCCGGCCCAGCTGCCGCCGCCCCGCATGACCTCGGCGAACAGTTCGAGCACCTGGTCCAGGTGGTCCGTGTGGACCAGCAGCGGGCCCGCGTACTCCCCGAGGGCCTCCGCGGCGCTGTAGCCGAACAGCTCCTCGGCCTGCGGGCTCCACAACCGGATCCGGCCCTCCTCGTCCAGGACGATGGCGGCCACGTTCAGGACGTCGAGCAGGCCACCGGAGCCGGGCGGCGCCGCCACGGCCGCCGGGGCGACTCGCGCGGCCATCGCGCCCTGGGCCATCGCGCCCTGGGCGACTCGCGCGGCTATCGCGCCCTGGGCCTTCGCACCCTGGGCGCCTCGCGCGTGCCTCGCGCCCGGAGCGCCTCGTACGGGCTCGTCTGCACCCATCATCCGGTCTCTCCTTGCGCCCGTCGCGTGGCGGGCCGGACACCTGAGCCGTGAACGGGTCGGGGATGCACCCGCCATTTTACCCGCCGGGCGGGTAACCACCCCTTTCCCCCGGCGGCCCCGGCCCATTCCCCGGCGCCCCGGTGGCCCGATCCTGCGTTCCCGACCATGCGTTCCCGACCGTGCGTTCGACCACTCCGGAGCGTGATTCTGCCATTACCTCACGCGCTCGGCGCGGCGCTTCTAGCATGAGCGGCACCGCTTGGCCCTCCCCCACGGCCTGGAGCAGCGATGCGCATCACCCTGTCCGAAGCGTCCGGCGCCACCATCGGGCAGCTGCGGTTCCGCGTCTGCCACCGGTGCCGGACCGGGCGTGTCCAGAACATCTGGATCACCGAGGCGCACCAGCGGGAGGGCCGGGGCAGGGAGGCGCTGCACACGCTGCTGGCGGCACTTCCCGGGTACCGGTGGAACACCACGATGCAGTCCCGGGCGGGCCGGGGCTTCTTCCGGGCCATGGGCGGCGAGACGGGGGTGGCGTTCCCGTCCGGCGGGCCGCTGTGCCCGCACCTGGAGGGGCGGCTGCGGCGCTGGGCGCGGCGGGTGCGCGACCGGCCGGGCCGCTGAATCCGGGGCGCCTCCGACTCCGGTCCGGGCGTACGGCGGCCCCCCGGCCCCGGGTGGCGCCCGTTCAGGAGGCGCGCAGGGCCTTGGCGAGGACTCCCTCGCCGGTGATCTCGATCCGTCCCTCGCGCGCGCCCTGTCCGACGGTGAGTTCGCCGCGGCCCACGGCCACGCAGGTGGCGGCGTCCAGGGCGAGGCCGGCGTCGGGTTCACCCGGGGCGGGTCCGTCGCCGTAGGCCGTGTCGCCGCCGCCGAGGCGCACATGGAAGCGGCCCTCGTCGAGCCGTACCTCCACCACTCCCTCGGCGCCGGTCCGCGCGAGGTGGCGCAGCAGCGGCAGCGCGAACCAGTGCGCCCGGACGGCGTCGGTGGGCCTGCGCTCTTCGAGGCCGTGCGCGCCCCAGGCGGCGAGGGCCTCCAGGACGGGCAGCAACTCCCGCCCCTTTCCGGTGAGTTCGTACACGTACGCGGCGGCGGGCGGGGGCAGCCTGCGGCGCGTGGTCAGGCCCTGCTGCTCCATGTCCTTCAGGCGCGAGGCGAGGACGTCCGTGCTGACGCCCGGCAGGTCGGCGTGCAGGTCGGTGTAGCGGCGGGGGCCGACCAGCAGCTCCCTGACGACCAACAGGGTCCAGCGGTCGCCCACGGCGTCCAGGGCCCGGGCCGCCGCGCAGTACTGGTCGTAGCTTCGGCGAGGTGACATGGGACGCAGTCTAGACAGGTTGTTGGACTTTCCAAGGGGGGACTTGGTAAAACCAAGTAACTCACGTCACGGGAGGCGCAGCGCATGGAGTTCCGGCAGTCGAGCAAGCTCAGCGAGGTCTGTTACGAGATCCGGGGCCCCGTCATCGAGCACGCCAACGCCCTGGAGGAGGCGGGCCACAGCGTGCTGCGCCTCAACACCGGCAATCCCGCGCTCTTCGGCTTCGAGGCGCCCGAGGAGATCGTCCAGGACATGATCCGGATGCTCCCCAAGGCCCACGGCTACACGGACTCGCGCGGCGTCCTGTCCGCCCGCCGCGCCGTCGCCCAGCGCTATCAGGCGCTCGGCCTCGACGAGGTCTCCGTGGACGACGTCTTCCTCGGCAACGGCGTCTCCGAACTGGTCACGATGGCCGTCCAGGCGCTCCTGGAGGACGGCGACGAAGTCCTCGTCCCCGCACCCGACTTCCCCCTGTGGACGGCCGTGACGACCCTCTCCGGGGGCAGGGCCGTGCACTACGTGTGCGACGAGTCCGCCGACTGGTACCCCGACCTGGACGACATGGCCGCGAAGATCACCGACCGCACCAAGGCGGTCGTGATCATCAACCCCAACAACCCGACGGGCGCGGTCTATCCGAAGGAGATCCTGGAGGGCATCCTCGACCTCGCCCGGCGACACGGCCTGATGGTCTTCGCCGACGAGATCTACGACCAGATCCTGTACGACGACGCCGTGCACCACAGTGTCGCCGTGCTCGCGCCCGACCTCGTGGTCCTGACCTTCTGCGGTCTGTCCAAGACCCACCGCGTGGCGGGCTTCCGCTCCGGCTGGCTGGTCGTCACCGGGCCGCGCCAGCACGCGAAGAACTACCTGGAGGGGCTCACCATGCTCGCCTCCATGCGGCTGTGCCCCAACGCCCCGGCGCAGTACGCCATCCAGGCGGCGCTCGGCGGCCGCCAGTCGATCCATGAACTGACCGCGCCCGGCGGGCGGTTGCACGAGCAGCGCGACCGTGCCTGGGAGAAGCTGAACGAGATCCCCGGCGTCTCCTGCGTCAAGCCGAAGGGCGCGCTGTACGCGTTCCCGCGCCTGGACCCGAAGGTGCATGCGATCCACGACGACGAGAAGTTCGTCCTCGACCTCCTGCTCCAGGAGAAGATCCAGGTGGTCCAGGGCACCGGCTTCAACTGGCCCCGCCCCGACCACTTCCGCATCCTCACCCTCCCCCACGCCGACGACCTCGACGCGGCGATCAGCCGCATCGGCCGCTTCCTGAGCGGCTACCGTCAGTGACACCGGCCGGGCCCATCGCGTAGAACTCGCGCCGTTCCCCGCGCCCCTGGCCTCCCGGCCGGGGCCGGCCCCGGACCTGCGGGTACGTCGTGGTTGTTCGCGCCGTTCCCCGCGCCCCTGGCCTCCCGGCTGGGGGCGGCCCCGGACCTGCGGGTGCGTCGTGGTTGTTTGCGCAGTTCCCCGCGCCCCTGGCTCTCCCGGTCGGGGCCGGCCTCGGACCTGCGGGTGCGTCGTGGTTGTTTGCGCAGTTCCCCGCGCCCCTACCCTCCCGGCCGGGGCCGGCCTCGGACCTGCGGGTGCGTCGTGGTTGTTCGCGCCGTTCCCCGCGCCCCTGACGTCCCGGCCAGGGCCGGCCCCGGGCCTGCGGGCGCGTCGTGGTTGTTCGCGCAGTTCCCCGCGCCCCTGACGTCCCGGCCAGGGCCGGCCACGGACCTGCGGGTGCGTTGTGGTTGCTCGCGCAGTTCCCCGCGCCCCTGACGTCCCGGCCAGGGCCGGCCACGGACCTGCGGGTGCGTTGTGGTTGCTCGCGCCACGCTGGCGGCGCTCTGGAATGGCCCGGGGGCAGTCTCCCCGGCGCTGCTCGCGGGCGTCGCGACGTCGGCGTTTTGGGGGATGTGGGGCAAGATCAATAGTATCCGGCGATGATCACAAGACAACGGCCGGCGGCCTGGGTCATCGCCCTGCTCGCCGCCCTGACCGCCGGGATCGTCACGGCAGGCCCCGCCGCCGCCGATGACGACGACGAACCGGCGCAGCCCTCCCCCAAGGTCGAGCTGGTGCTCGACGTCAGCGGCTCCATGCGGGCCCGCGACATCGACGGCAAGTCCCGCATGGCGGCGGCCAAGCAGGCGTTCGGCGAGGTCCTGGACGCCACCCCCGACGAGGTCGCGCTCGGCATCCGTACCCTCGGCGCCAACTACCGCGGCGACGACCGCAAGGCCGGCTGCAAGGACACCGAGCTGCTCTACCCCGTGGAGCGCCTCGACAAGGCGGGCCGCACCGACGCGAAGACCGCCGTGGCGACGCTCGCGCCGACCGGCTGGACCCCGATCGGCCCGACGCTGCTGAAGGCCGCCGACGACCTGACGGACGACACGGCCGAGCGCAGCCGCCGCATCGTGCTGATATCCGACGGCGAGGACACCTGCCAGCCGCTCGACCCGTGCGTGGTGGCCCGGGAGATCTCCGCCAAGGGCATCCACCTCACCATCGACACCCTCGGCCTGGTGCCGGACGCCAAGACCCGCGACCAGCTGAGCTGCATCGCGGAGGCCACCGGCGGCACCTACACCTCGATCCGGCACACCGACGAACTCGCGGGCCGCGTCAAGCAGTTGGTGGACCGCGCCGCCGACCCGGTGGTCACCCCCGTGGCGGCGAAGGGCGCCGCGCAATGCACGGACGCGCCCCGGCTGAAGTCGGGCCTGTACACCGACCGCGAGGAGTTCGGCGAGCACCGCTGGTACCGGGTGGACGTCCCCGCGGGCAAGGAGCTGCGGGCCTCCGTGAGCGTGGCGGCCGACCGTGCCGTCCATCAGGACTACGGCGTGCTGCTGCGCGCCGAGACCGAGGGCGGGCGCGAGATCGTACGCGGCCAGGAGTCCGGCGACGGCCGCACCGACGTCATCTCGACCGGCCTGCGCTACCCGAGGCCCGAGGCCGACGACATGGACGAGGAGGACAAGTACGGCGCCACCGAGACGGTCTGTCTGCGCGTCAGCAATTCCTTCTCCGCCCCCGCCTCGGTGAAGAAGACGCCGGGCCTGCCCGTCGAGTTGGCCGTCGACCTGGTGGACTCCCCCGACGAGGCCTCGGACGTCGCCGCCTTCGGGCTCGGCCACGGCTGGTGGCTGCTCGGTCTGCTCGTGCTGGTGGGCTTCCTCGCCGGTCTGGTCTGGGGCTGGCTCTCGCGCTGGCGCTTCGCGGTCTGGAGGACCAACTGATGCATGCGACCCGAGCGTGGGGACGGGCGGCCCTGCTGGCCGCGGCCGCCCTGCTGGCCTTCCCCGGAGCCGCCGCCGCCGACAGCGACGATGCCGCCCCTGCCGAGGCGGGCACCTCCTTCCGTACCGCCACCGCGATCCGCCCCGACCAGGAGGCCACCGCGGAGGCGTCCACGGGCGACTACCTGTACTGGGCGTTCCCGGTGGACTCCGGGCAGCGCGCCACCGTGCACGCCACGGTGAAGCTGCCGGACGCCGCCGCCCGGCACGCCGCGTCCACCTGGCAGGTCGACGTGTACGACGGACTGCGGCGCCGCCAGGCCTGCCGGCTCGGCACGCCGAAGCGGACGGCCGGGCCCGACGCGGGGTCGGTCTCGCTGTCCTGCACGCTGCGGACCGTCCGGGCCTGGTCGGAGCAGTGGGCGAACGACCCGCTGCCGGGCACGTACTACCTGCGGCTCACGGTCACCGACCTGAAGGCCGACGACCTGGGGCTGCCGGTGCGGGCCGAGGCGAAGGTCACCACGACCGACGCGGGGGGCGCGCAGGCCGTCGACGGGTCGCTCGGCGAACCGCTCGTGCCGGGCTCCGGTTCGGACCGGGACGAGCCCGCCGCCCTGAGCGAGCCGGAGGACGGCTGGTCCTCGGGCTGGTGGTCCTCGCGCTGGCTGTGGACGGCGGCCGGCGGCGTCCTCGCGGCCCTCGCCGGGGTCGGCGGATACGCGCTGACCCGCGGCTCGGGCCGCCCAAGCTGGAGGGCACGGTCCACGTCAACCTCGCGCTCATCCTGAAGTTCCTGCGCAACCACCTGCTGGACCCGGTCGCCC